>NZ_JBWZCH010000023.1:0-44177 GCF_059383435.1 Pseudarthrobacter sp. HLT1-7
ATTCAATACAATAAATTGGTATCAACAAACTTGGCACACTATTGAGTTCTCAAACAACAGACACACCCGGCACCACCACAACCAAACAGTCGCGGATCGCTCCGGAGCAACTTCCCAAACTTACCCGAACTCGTGAACGTTTGCAAATCAACGTTTCCGCGATTTACATTTCCACGAGTGGATCCCCGCCCGTCTTTAGCGCGCAAATTTGTGCGCCATTTCCAGGCTGTTTGTCAGGGGGTCGGTCGCTATCTTTCCGCATCAGCGGCGGCGACTCGATCGACTTTACACGGCCGGGGCACCCCACGCAAATCCGCTCGTAGAGCAGCTTCAGCGTCGCCCAATCCCCCAAAATGACGGGAACTTTGGACCGCACCGGCCCGCGCTGGCGCATCATTCCACCGTTACCTTGGGATCGGTTGCTGCCGGGGATGGGCAGTAGCTGGAGTCACCCGGCAGCAACCACCAGTATTGCCATTCTTCCAAGTCTGCCGCGTCCGGCGGAGCCTTTGCTGCCGGGCCCGAACTGGGCGCGAGCAGGGACCACCATTTCTTGATGTTGCGCACCGTTGTTCCTTTCGATCGTTTACGCCGGGGCGATATGGACTGGTTTGATTGGGAGCTGAATTCCGGGTGGCGAGCCGATGTCCCGGGTTCGAGAGGATCCCCGGGAGCGAGGCTCACAGCTAGCTGGGGCTGGTACCCGTCTGCAGCCCACGCATGAACCCGGTCAGAAGCGCGCCGCCGAGGGTGCCGCGAGATTTCTGTTCGGCCTGGGATTCAGCTACCGCGGCCAACCAGTCGCCATACCGGGTGATGTCCGTGCCGTTCTTGGCGGCCACGGCGTCGCAGGCGAAGCCGACGGCGCTGGAGCCGTCACTCAGGCGCACGGAGCCAAGGAGCATCGGCTCGGGCAGTGCTGCCAGGAATTGACCCAGAGCCGCTTCCGAAAGAAGCCAGCGCTCGGCCACAAGTTCCGCCCCATCTTCCGAGCGGTACACCCCGGGCTTCGGTGGCCAGGTATCCAGCGAAACCATGCGGTAGCGTGCCGCAGTGCGAACGCGCCCGTCCCAGGAGGCTCCCAACGTTTCGAGTTGGTGAGCCAGCGGTTGCCCCTTGCGGTGCGCCCCCACCACTACCAGGGGTACCGAAGACGCGCCGGCCCGGACGGGCCACGGCTCTTCAGGCCGCGGCTGCTGTGCAGGAGCCGCCCCGGCCGCGAACAGCGCCGGGGGCAGCGGCGGGGTTTCGATCCTGCGGGCAATGTCGGCCACCACTGCGTCGTCGAAGGTTCGTCCCACAACGGTGAGCCCAAACTGGGATCCGTCCACCTCGCCGGCAGGCACGGCCACGGCACACAGATCGAACAGGTTGCAGAAATTGGTGTAGGTACCCAGCCGAGAGTTCACCCCCAACGGGTCGGCAGCGACGTCCGCCAGGCTCGGGTGGAATGGCGCAGTGGGTACGACCACGGCGTCGAACCCTTCCAGCCGCGCCATGGCCTGCCGCTTTAGTCCGTCAAGCCGGGCGGTGTCTGCAACATACCTGTGCGCCGGCACCTGGCCTGCGCCGCGCACAATTCCGGCAACAATCGGATCCAACGCCGCAGGATTGCCCGAACTGCCGCCAGCGGCGTCAACGAATTCCCCGACGGCAGCATAGCGCTCGGCCACCAGCCCGCCGTCGTACAGCAGAAGCGCGGCCTGCAGGAACACATCGAACTCAATCGGTTCAGTGTCGATGTCGGCAGCCTGAAGGGTGGCGATCTGGCGGCCAAACTCGGCCGCCCAGGCCGGCGGAAGCTCCGGGAGGCTGGATGGATAGGCGACGCGCGGCCGGGCCGGTGCAGCCAGCCGGGCATCGGCGGGCCACGGGCGTGCGCCACCGGCCATGATGCCCATCGCCAGCTCAGCGGTGGCCAGGTCCCTCGCGAAAATGGTGACGGCGTCCCAAGAGCGGCACGCCGGTACTACCCCGGCAGTAGAGACCACGTTCAGCGTCGGCTTGATGCCAACGATTCCCTGGAATCCTGCTGGGACGCGCCCCGATCCGGCGGTATCCGTGCCGATCGCGATATCCGCCAGCCCCAGGGCCACCGCCACGGCCGAGCCGGAGCTGGAACCCCCGGAAATATGGTCAGGGCGGCGCGCATCGCGGACCGCCCCGTGCGGGCTGCGGGTCCCTACCAGCCCGGTGGCGAACTGGTCCAGGTTGGTCGCGCCCACGACGACCGCTCCTGCTGCCCGCAGCCGTGCTACCGCCTCGGCATCCTGCTTCGGGGTGAAGGCAAAGCCTGGGCACGCCGCGGTGGTGTCAATCCCGGCCACGTCGACGTTGTTCTTCACGGCGAGGAGCAGCCCTGCCAGGGGCAGGTCCGTGCCGGCAGCCACCGCGTGATCGACAACCGTTGCCTCGGCCAGCAGCTCATCCGCAGACCGGAGGGTGATCCAGATTTCTGGCCGGTCCGCGGCCTCGATGGCAGCCAGCGCCGCCCGTACCCGGGCAGTTGCGCCCGGTCCGGCATACGTGATCCTCATGCTGCCGCCCCTTCCAGTTCGTGGTTGATATCCGCTCTCGGCGAGTCCGTTCCGGAGGTTTCCGCGAGCAGCCCGAGAACCACCAGGGCTTCGCCGCCCACCACTTGGGAGCCGGCTACCGGCAGCACCTGCTGCACCACGCCGTCGCACGGCGCGGCCAGCACGGTCTCCATCTTCATCGCTTCCAGGGACATCAGCGGCTGGCCCTTCACCACGTGCTCCCCCGCGGTGACGTCCACCTTCCACACGCTTGCGGCGAAGGGGGCAGCCACCAGCGTGCCGCCGTCGGGCACCACCAGCTCTTCGGCGTCGGGCACGACGGCGGCTGACGCATCGGCGCGGTCGAACTCCCCGGCGTCCGCCCACACTTGACGTTCGACGGCGAAGGCAGCCGCCTGCTTATCGCGGAAGGCTGCGATGGACACACTGTTCCGGGCCAGGAAGTCCTCATGTTCGGCAAGGGAGAAGGTGCCGTCTGCGATTTCGACGCCGCGTCCCCGTCCGGCAGCCATGTCCGCCCTCAGGTCCAGGAGCTCTTCCGGGCTGACCGGATACCAGGAGATGCGGTCAAAGAACCGCAGGAGCCAGGGTGAACCCGGTTCGAACGGCGCGGAGTCGGCGTAGCGGGACCACACCTGGGTGGTCCGGCCGACGAATTGGTAGCCCCCGGGTCCTTCCATGCCGTAAATGCACATGTAGGCTCCGCCGATTCCCACGGCGTTTTCCGGGGTCCAGGTCCGGGCCGGGTTGTACTTGGTGGTGACCAGGCGGTGCCGGGGATCCAGGGGTGTGGCCACGGGGGCGCCCAGATACACGTCGCCCAGGCCCAGGACCAGGTATTCCGCGTTGAAGACCGTGTCGAAGACGTCGTTCACGGACTCCAGGCCGTTGATGCGCCTGATGAACTCGATGTTCCACGGGCACCAGGGGGCGTCGTCCCGGACACCGGCCATGTAGCGCTGGATGGCTTCGCGGGTGGCCGGATCATCCCAGGACAGCGGCAGGCGGACGGTGCGGCTGGGTACCACCAGTTCCGAGCTGGCCGGCAGGGCAGCTTCGATGTCCTGCACCAGGGCCAGGAGCCGCGGGGCGGGGAGCACTGCGGGATCCACCTTGATCTGGAGGGACCTGATGCCCGGCGTGAGGTCCACGATCCCCGGCACGCGGAGCCCTTCGAGGTGCTGGTGCAGGGCGTGCACGCGGGCCCGCAGGCTGAGGTCCAGGACCATGGCGCCGTATTCCACCAGGAGGTTGTCATCTCCCGAGCGGCGGTACGTGACCGCTGGCCGTCCGGGGCCGTCCGGCACCCGGCCCAGCACGCCGTCGTCGCCGTCTCCCCGGCGGATGCCGGCGCCGGATGCCGGCGCAGCGCCGGAATTCAAGCCGGCGGCACGGGACCAGCCGGCATCCCCCGGGAGCAGCAACTGCCGGCCCGGTCCCAGTTCCTTGGCCGACGGCGCCTGGCTGGCTTCCACCGGCACGAAGCGGACGGTGTCGCCGGGGCGGAGCTGGCCCAGCTTCCAGCGGTCGGCCGTCACGACGGTCACGGGGCAGACGAAGCCGCCCAGGCTGGGACCGTCCGGTCCGAGCAGGATCGGGGTGTCGCCGGTGAAGTCCAGAGCACCTACCGAATAGGCAGTGTCGTGAATATTTGATGGGTGCAATCCTGCCTCACCGCCGTCGTTGCGGGCCCACCGCGGTTTGGGGCCGATGAGGCGGACTCCGGTGCGGGCGGAGTTGAAGTGCACTTCGTAGCTGGCGGCGTAAAGATCGTCGATGTCCTCGCGCTGGAAGAACTCGGGGGCGCCATGGGGGCCCTCCACTACCGTCAGCTCCCACGCGGACGTCAACACCGGCCTGCTGTCCAGGGGAACGGCGCCGGCCGGCCCCGGAGCCACGGGCCGGGTGGCCAGCGTCGAATCCGAGGCGGTACCGGAGGTCACGGACCGCAGCACATCGCCGGACCGGAGTACCCGGCCTCCATGTCCGCCGAACTGGCCCAGGGTGAAGGTGGACGCGCTGCCCAAATATTGCGGAACGTCGAGTCCGCCCCGGAACAGGATGTAGCCGCGAAGGCCGGACCCTTCGGCGTTGCCGACGTCGAGCGTTCCTCCCGCGGGCACCGTCACCGGTTCCCAGGCCGGAACGTCCTTGCCGTCCACGGTGAGCGTGGTGGGGGCACCGGCCACGCACACCATCGTGGCGTGGGTGAAGTGCAGACTGGGGCCGGTCATGGTGAACTCGAGCCCGGGTGCGCCCTCTGTGTTGCCGAGTGCCTGGTTGCCGAGCCGGAAGGACAGATCATCCATCGGGCCGCTGGGCGGAACGCCTACCTGCCACAGGCCTGCACGGCCCGGCCAGTCCTGGACCGAGGTCTGCAGTCCGGGCCGCCCCACGGTGATCCGGGGTTCCGGATCACCCAGGTCATTCAGGGTGCCGGTGGAATGGGCCGCGGTGCGGACTACATCCAGGGCCGTCACGGCCCGGAGCATCCCGAGGTTTGTTTCGATGCCGTCGATCCGCGTGGCCTTCAGCGCGGCGCCGAGCCGGTCGAAGGCCTGGTTGCGGTCCGCGCCTGTGGTGATGATTTTGGCCAGGAGCGGATCGTAGTTGGTGGAGACCTCGCTGCCGGTTTCCACCCAGGCGTCCACGCGCACGCCATCAGTCCCGGGATAGACGGCATTGGTCACCGTTCCGGAGCTCGGCTGGAAGTTACGGGCGGGGTCCTCGGCATAGAGGCGGGCTTCGACGGCGTACCCGGAGACGGGGATGCTGTCCGGGCGCCCGGACAGCACGCCGGCTGCCTCGTCGCCGCCCTGGGCCAGCCGAAGCATCCACTCCACCAGGTCCACGCCGGTAACAGCCTCCGTGACGGGGTGTTCCACCTGAAGCCGGGCGTTGACCTCAAGGAATGAGGCCTCCTTGCGGACCGGGTCATAGACGAACTCCACGGTCCCGGCCGAGCGGTAGTCCAGCGACCCGCAGAGGGCCCGCGAACTGTGGTGCAGTTCATCCCGGAGTGCCGCGGTCAGATCCGGCGCGGGCGCCTCCTCAAGCACTTTCTGGTGACGGCGCTGCAGCGAGCAGTCCCGGTCACCCAGGCTCACAACCCGGCCATCGCCGTCACCGAAGATCTGTACCTCCACGTGCCGGGCATGTTCGACGTAGCGCTCGGCGAAAACACCGGCTGTGCTGAAGCTCGCGCCAGCCAGCCGCGCCACCCGCGGGTAGCTCTCGGTGAGCTCGTCCTGGGTGCGGCACACTGTCATTCCGATGCCGCCCCCACCGCCCGTGGCCTTAAGCATGAGCGGGAAGCCGATGTCCCGGGCGGCCAACACGGCAGCGTCCACGTCCGGAAGCAGGCCTGATCCGGCGATCATGGGCACGCCGGCTGCGCGCGCGGCATCGCGCGCGGTGTGCTTGGTGCCAAAGATCCGGAGTTGTTCCGGCGTGGGCCCCACAAAGACCAGCCCGGCGGCCTCCACGGCTTCTGCGAAGCCGGCGGCCTCTGAGAGAAAACCGTAGCCGGGGTGGATGGCGCCGGCGCCGGTTGCCGCGGCCGCTGCCAGCAGTGCCTCGACCTTGAGGTAAGAGTCCTTGGCCGGGGCGGGGCCCAGGAGCACGGCCTCATCCGCCAGCCTGACGTGGCGGGCGCCCCGGTCCGCCTCTGAGAACACGGCCACGGTGCGTAACCCGATTTTCCGGGCGGATTCAATGATGCGGCAGGCGATTTCGCCCCGGTTGGCGATCAGCAGGGTGTCGAAGCGGCTCACAGGGCAACCTCCGGGCGGGTCACGATCATGCGGACGGGCGTGGGGTTGAAGCCGTTGCACGGGTTGTTGATCTGCGGGCAGTTGGAGACCAGCACCAAGGTGTCCACCTCGGCCTTGAGCGCCACCCGCTTGCCCGGCGCGGAGAGGCCGTCCACGATGCCGAGGGCTCCGTCCGGGTCCACCGGGACGTTCATGAACCAGTTGATGTTGGAGACCAGGTCACGCTTCACCAGCCCCCATCGGGAACCCTCGATCAGGAAGTTCTCCACGCAGGCATGCTGTTCGCGGGTGTGCTGCCCGTAGCGCAGCGTGTTGGATTCCTGCGAGCAGGCCCCGCCGATGGTGTCGTGGATTCCCACCTCGTCTGCCACCACGGTCATCAGCGGCACCCCGGCGTCGGAGCGGAGAACCGAGCCGGTGGTCAGCACGATGGAGCGCTGCGCGGCGAGGGTGACGGCGGCGGAGTAGCGCACCTTCGTGTCGCCTGCGGCGTAGAGCAGGCAGTCCACCGCCTGGTTGCCTGCAAGGTCCACGATGGTCAGGACGTCACCGGCCGCCACGATGCCGGACCAGGGTCCGCACGCTTCCACGTATTCATCCAGGATGACTTCGCCGGCCGCGAGCGCTTTTTGGCTCGCGGTGGCGGCCGGGGGTGTCAGGGTAACAGTGGCAATGTTCATCGGGCGTTCCTTGCGGTGAGGTCGTGCTCGGTGTTGTTCAATGCCTGCCGGTGTTCGGGGGTCAGCGGCCCTGTCAGGAGCCCCTGCTCGAGCAGGCCGAGGTCTTCCGGGGCGTGCCAGGCGACGACGTCGACGGCGGTTCCGGTGAACTCCGGCCGCGGATCCAGCGGATGGGCGGTATTCGCCAGGAGCACCACGGCGTCCATGTGCAGGAGTATTTCGACGGCGGCGCCGGCACCGGCGGTTCCGGCGAACCGGATACTGCCATCCGGGTCAACCCGGATCCCCTTGAACAGGGAGACCGACGGCGCCACGTCCCGTGCGTCCAGCCCCTGCTTCAGTGCTCCCAGGGTCAGCAGTTCACGCCCTGCGGGCGAGCTGCTGTGAACCGTTCCGGCGCCGTAGCGGGCGGTGTTCCCGGCCAGCGTGGTGGTGCCGGTCAGGGCGTCGTGGCGTGCGGAGGTATCGGCCACGATCGTGCCCATCAGCCGGCCGGCGTCGGACAGCAGCGGGTGTCCCGCCGCGGGGTACGCCTGCCACGGGACTTTGACGGTGTCAGCCATATTGAGCCGTTCATGGAGCGCCCCGCTCCGGTAGATCAAGACGTGGACGCA
This sequence comes from Pseudarthrobacter sp. HLT1-7, assembly GCF_059383435.1. NCBI lineage: Bacteria > Bacillati > Actinomycetota > Actinomycetes > Micrococcales > Micrococcaceae > Pseudarthrobacter > Pseudarthrobacter sp. HLT1-7. The sequence goes on from NZ_JBWZCH010000023.1 coordinate 7,605, forward strand.
GGCGTCACCGCCGGTGTCCGTGAGTCGGATCCGGGTGCCGCGGGCCAGCGGCAGCGCGGTGTAGCGGCCGAAAGCCACGGATTCGGCCCAACTCAGGCGTTCCCTGGCGGTCCCGGGCAGGCCGGCGGTGAGCCGTGCCGGCGCGGAGGCGGCCGGGACATGCCGCATGGTGTCGGCCGTGCGGCCGTGCTGCTCCCGGGCATGCGCGCGGGCTCCGGCAGTGGTGGCGGTGGCTGGTGTCTCGGTGGTCTGTGTCATGTCACTCCTGGCGTGGGCGTGGACTTGCGCGGGTGGGTGGTCAGCAGAGCCTGACGTCGGGCGTCGGCGGGGTCAGGCGTCGGTGCGGCTGGCCGACTTGGCGCTGGAGCGCCGGATCCAAATGCCGAGCAGGAGCACAATGCCCACCATCAGCGGGGCGGAGTAGAGGAGGATTCCGTTCTCTCCGGACGGGTCGTACACTTCGGGCCGGGGCCACGCGAGGTTGACCACCATCACGGCGCCGTAGAGCACCGCGAGGATGTTGACCGGAAGGCCCCAGCGTCCCAGTGAGAACAGCCCTGCCGGCATGGCCTGGCCCACCCTGTCCCAGTCGCCGCGGAAGCGGCTGAGCAGCTGTGGCACGGTGACCAGGAGGTAAGCGAGGTAGACCATGACGATGCAGACACTGGAGAGTGTGGTGAAGAGCGCGGCGTTGCCGACGTTGATGGCCAGGACACCCACGGCCAGGGCGCCAATGGCAATAGAGGGCCACATCGGAGTGCCGCGGGTGGGATGGACGGACGCGAGCAGCGCTGAGGCGGGGAGTTTGCCGTCACGCGCCATCGAGAACACCAGGCGCGAACCGGCCGTCTGGATGGCCAAGGTGCAGACAAAGATGGCCACAGCCACGTCCACCAGGAGCACCTTGCCCCAAAACGTGCCCAGGACCGCGGTCAGCACGTAGGGCAGGCCCTCGGTGGCGAGCCGGCCGTCGTCGAGGCTAGGGGCGGCCATCAGCGCCGTCACGATCATCAAGGCCCCGCCGATACCGGAGATGATCAGGGCCGACAGGATGGTGCGGGGTGCCGTGCGCCGGGGAGACTTGGTCTCCTCGGAAAGCTCTCCGGCCGAGTTGAAGCCCACCATGACGTAGGCGGCCATCAGGCCCGAGACCATAAATGCGCCCACAGCTCCCAGATCGGATCCCTGCAGGACGGTGGTGTCCATGACGACGTCCGGTCCGCGCTGGGCCGCCGTGGCAAGCGCCAGGACTACGGCGATGACTCCAACTATTTCGCAAGTCACCCCTACTGAGTTCACATGCGCCATCAACTTGACGCCCAGAGAGTTGATCACTGTGGTGGCCACCAGCAGGATGGCTCCGAGGACGACGGCGTTCGCGGCGCCACTAGTGGTGTTCAGCGCGGCATCGCCTCCCACCAGCTGGAAACCGTCCCAAAGCTGAGGGAGCACAACCTGCATGGCAATGGCGGCTGCGGCGGCCGTCACAACCTGTGCCAGGGCCATGAACCAGCCCGCAAACCAGCCGACCGTTTCGCCACCAACGCGCCGTGACCATTGGTAGACGGCTCCGGAGATCGGGTAGCGGGCGGCAAGTTCGGCAAAATTCAGGGCCACCAGCAGCTGTCCGATCAGGACTACGGGCCAGGTCCAGAAGAAGGCCGGGCCGGCAAAGGAGTAGCCGAACGCGAAGAGTTGGAAGATGGTGGTCAGGATGGAAACGAAGGAGAAGCCTGCTGCGAACGAGGCATAGCGGCCGAGCTTGCGGTGCAGGGACGGCTCGTAGCCGAGTGATGTGAGGTCTGCATCGTCGGTCTGCACTGATGGGGGAAGAACAGTGGATGTCATCGGGATCTCCGGGGCTGGAACGGCGTTGGGGTTGATGCGTTCCGGCAAATGCAGCGCTGGACCCGAGCTGCGGAATACCGGTCAATTGATAGTTTTCCAGTCGAAGATCCCGGACTCGTTTCCCCGACGTAAAAGGTTCATTGACAGGTTGTTTCCGTTGCGTTTCCCCAGCCTCACCATCATTAAGGCAACAGCGCAGGGTCTCGCCAAGGTGCAAGAATGATGCCGTGACAACAGCCGGCCCCGGGCGCCCCCGCAAGCAGCAACCATCCCGACCTGGAGCCACGGCCCGCGAGGAAATCCTTGATGCCGCGGCCGAACTCTTCACCACCCAGGGCTACGCCACCACGTCCACCCGCTCCATCGCGGACGCCGTCGGGATCCGCCAATCGTCCCTTTACCACCACTTCAGCACCAAAGACGACATTCTTGAGGTCCTGCTGGCGGGCACGGTGGCCAGCGGCCTCGCCGTTGCCCGCACGATCTGTTCCGGGACCGTCGGCGAGCGCAGCCCCGTGGCGGCTGCGGCACGGTTGCACGCCGTCGCACTCTATGACGGAACCCAACTGTGCAACGCCCGATGGAACGTCGGGGTGCTCTACAACTTGCCGGAGGCCCGCAGCGCGCGGTTCCACAGCTTCACGGAGGACAGAAAGGAACTCCGAGGGTTGTACCAGCGCCTGGGCTCAGAACTCCCCGGCAATGGCTGGACCAGCCCCAGCCAGAACGGGGATCTGGCGTTTCGACTTGTGGAGTCCCTGGTCAGCCTCCGCGCCGACGGGCTGACCACGCCGGACTCCCCCCGACAGGCGGCCGACGCCGGCATTGTCCTCAGTGGCATGGCGGACAGCCTTGCTGCGATCAAGACACACAGTGCTGCGCTCGTTGCGCGAATGACTTCGTAACCGGCTCCAGCCCTCCCCGCGGCGTTGCTGTCGTGACCGGATGAGGGCTAGGGTTGATGCTAAGCATGCTTAGCATGCGCGTGACATACAGGCTGTCCGCGCCGAGACCCAAAGATCCGGAGGAGCACCATGACTGACCAGTACACGTTCAGGAACCCCGTTACGGCGTACGAGCAGATCGAGCCGCCCGAGCAGAGCCAGCCGGAACCCGGCCTGGACGCCAAGCTGATGCCGAAGGCCGACCTGGGCGAGGACAGCTACCGCGGCCTCGGCCGGCTGGCGGGCCGCAAGGCACTCATCACCGGCGCGGACTCCGGAATCGGCGCCGCGACGGCCATCGCCTTTGCCCGCGAGGGTGCCGACGTCGTGATGTCCTATCTGCCGGAGGAAGAAGAGGACGCTACCCGGATCGCGGAGCTGATTGAGAAGGCCGGCCGCAAAGCGGTCAAGGTTCCAGGCGATCTGAAGGATTCGGCGGTGTGCCGTGACCTCGTGGAAACCGCTGTGCGGGAGCTCGGCGGCCTGGACATCTTGGTAAATAACGCCGGCAAGCAGGTGGCGCAGAAGGCGCTCGGCGACATCACTGACATCGAGTTCGACCACACCTACAAGACGAACGTCTACGCCATGTTCTGGCTCACCAAAGAAGCCCTGCCGCACCTGCCCGCCGGGTCGAGCATCATCAACTCCACCTCCATCCAGGCGTACAAACCCTCGGAAACCCTGGTGGACTACGCCTCCACCAAGGCGGCGATCAACAACTTCACCAAGGGCCTGGCCCAGCAGCTCGCGCCCAAGGGCATCCGGGTCAACGCGGTGGCGCCAGGCCCCATCTGGACCCCGCTCCAGGCCAGCGGCGGCCAGCCCACCGAGGACCTGCCGAAGTTCGGCAAGGAGACACCGCTGGGCCGTGCCGGGCAGCCGGCCGAACTGGCGCCGGCCTACGTGTTCCTCGCCTCGTCCGAGTCCAGCTACGTCATCGGCGAGACCCTCAACGTCAACGGCGGCATGCCGACGCCGTAGCCGCCGGCGCTGCAATCGGGAGTGCTATGCGCTGATATGTAGATTGGGTTGTCAAGGGGCCTCTCCCGGGATTTCGGGAGGGGCCCACCCGCGTGTGGGGACCGTCCGCTCCAGAGCGGCTTTACTGCCAGTTCGGCCTCACCGCTCCGGCTGCAGGGCCTTGCTCCAGAGCACCCCGCCGTTGGCGTCCCGCAGGCTCACGGTGAAGACGTCTCCCTCGCCCAGGTCCACATGGCCGAAGTACTGGCTTTTTCCGCTGCGCGGGGACTCGTTCGCATAGGCGCCGGCCTGGAAGAACGCGACCTCCGGCCCGAAGGTCCCGTCCAGCTTGTTCGGTCCGAAGCTACCGGCGTTGATGGGACCCGCCACGAATTCCCAGAAGGGGTCGAAGTCCTGGAAGGCCGCCCGCTCCGGCGAGTAGTGGTGGGCCGCACAGTAGTGCACGTCGGCGGTCACCCAGACCACGTTCTTTACCCGGTTCCGTTTGAAGGCGGAAAGCACCCCGGCGAGCTCGAGCTCCTTACCCAAGGGGGCGCCGTCGTCGCGGTTGGAGAAGGACTCCTCGTTCACCGGACCGTCCGGCACCACCAGGCCCAGCGGGAGATCGTTGGCTATGACTTTCCACGTGGCCTTGGACCTGCTCACTTCGCGGATCAGCCAGTCCGCCTGCTCCTGGCCGAGGATGTGCATCAGCTGCATCTCCTTGCCGTCCGTGTTGGGGTCCTTGAAGCTGCGCATGTCCAGGCAGAAGATATCCAGTTGCGGGCCGCGGGAGATCTTTCGGTAGATCCTGGCGGGCTCGAAGCCCGTAGAGCCGTCGCTGCGGCCGGCGATCGGCTGGTATTCCTGCCAGGCCTGGCGTCCGCGGGCGGCGAGGACGTCCACGCGGCGTTCGGCGTAGCGGTCATCGGTGAGAATTTGACCCGGGTACCAGTTGTTGTGGGTTTCGTGGTCATCCCACTGGGCGATCACCGGGACCTCGGCGTACATAGCGCGGATGTTCTTGTCCATCATGTTGTAGCGGTGCCGGCCGCGGAACTCGCTGAGCGTCTCGGCCACCTTGGCCACTTCCGCAGTGACGAGGTTGCGCCAGATCTGCCCGTCAGGCTCGGTGACCTGCGCGGGGATGGGGCCGTCGGCGTAGATCGTGTCTCCGGAGTGAATGAAAAAGTCCGGGCGGGTGGCGTGCATGGCCGCGTAGCCACGCATACCGCCGATCTCCTCGTTGATGCCCCAGCCCTGTCCGGCGGTGTCGCCGGTCCAGACGAAGCTCTGCGTCCTCGGCGAGTGTCCGCGGCGGAAGCCGCCGGCTCGCTGGGAGGCAGGGCCGGGAGCGGTGCTGTAGGATCCACGCGCGGTTTCGCCGGCGTTGCCCTCGGCGTCCTCAAAATGCATGCTGACCGCGAAACGGGTTCCAGCGGGGAGGCGATCCGCGTAAATTTTGGCGGTGAAGTCCGTCGCCTCGCTGGCGGCGCTCCCCCTCAGTACCCGCTGGAAGGCCCGGCCGCCGCGGAGCGGGGACCCGTCGTCGTCGACTGCCAGCAGGCTGGCCACCAGCTGGCCGGCACCTGACGCGCGGGCCCACAGCACGCCGGAATCGGCGGTGACGTCGCCCGTGGCGATACCGGAGGGAAGAGTCAGGCGGTTCCGAACCAGCGCGACGCCGGACGGCCGGGCCGCGCTGGCGGCGGCGGCGGCAGTTCCTGGAACGATGGCGACGGCACCGGCGGCGGCCATGGCACCTTTGAGGATGATTCGGCGGGTGTAAGCAGTCATGCTCCCATCGTTGCCTGCCCGCGTTAACCGGCGATGGCGACGATGTGAACGCTGTGGTGAGGACAAGAGCGGCGTCAGCGGGCCGGCGCGTCGTCCACGAACGCTACCTGGGCCGTGTATTGCTGGTACAGCTTCAGCGCATCGTCAATGGCGATCCGGCCAAAGCTCAAGGTGTCCTGCAGCCCTTCAAGCTGGGCCTTGCAGGTCTCCGCTGCGCTGACCCTGTCCGCGAGGGAATGGGAGTTGGCGAAATTCGTGGCCAGCGCCGCGGCGACGGACAGCAGCACGGCCCCCAGGCACAGCACGCGCCACACTACCGAATCGTCGGCCAGCGAGAAGACACCCTGGATTGCGTTGGTGAAGCCTGTGCCCCCGAAGGCCGGACCGGCGGTAAGCATGGCGGCAATTGCGCTGCCCACGACGCTGATGTTGGAGAGCTTGTTCCGCCGTGGCCGTTCCCGTCCCAGATAGGAGCGGACCGCTTGTTGCTTCTGTTCGATGCGGGTGGACAGCAATTGACGTGTATCCGGTGTTTCATTCATGACCTGCTACCAGCCTCCCTCGCCGACGGCGCCTGCGTCCAGATTCCCACCGCCCCACTTCGGTGTCCAGACCCGCTTGGCCGTCCGGTCCCGCACGGCAGTCAATACCCGACGCCGACGGCGCCCGATCACTCCTCGGCGAGCCGCCTCTGCACCTGCAGCAGGAACTTCCGGCCGCCGCCGGTGAGAGTCCTGGCCTCGCTGAAGTCGCGGTCCGGCACAGTCAGCTGCAGGCAATCGAGCGCCCACCGCACCTGCCGATACAGCCCGTCGGCCACGTCCTGTGGCACCGGTTCCCCGGCGTTTATCCGGAACCCGGCCGCGTGCAGCGCGTCCGCGATCGCGGGTCCGCGCCGGTCCCAGGACGGCGTGGTTCCATCAAGCAGCCACTGGACCGCCCTCTCCGTAACTGCGGCCGTGGCCTTCTCTGTCGGTGAGGCCACCGCGTCGGCGAGGTAGTCCCACAGTTGCCGGCCGCCGTCGTGCATGGTGCGTCCCTTCGGCGTCAGCAGCAGGCGGCCTTTCAGCTTCCGCAGTAGCTTCCACTCCTGCAGTTGCTGCCGGAGCCGCAGCACGGGAGGGGTCTGGACTTCCCTGTTCGCCGTCCCCGGCCAGCGGTATTCCCAGCCAAGTTCGCGGACGGCCTGACTCACGACGGCGGGTTTGAGGTAGCCGTCCTGGGTGAGCTGCAGCCCGTCCGGGGGCACCTGGTTCAGGAGCCAGTGCACGGGACGGACGACGGCGTCGACCTCCTGGTCCGTGGGCGGTTCGGGCCACAGCCGCTGGGCCAGACCGTCCAGGCGGTTGTTGAGAGCGTCGGCGTCGAACGCGCGGGGATCAAAGGTGCCGGCGTCCTGCCCCGTGGCGAACGTGTACCAGCCGGCGAGCTCCTGGTGATCCTCGTCCGCCGGATCCGCCAGCGCCGCAATGAGGCGTACGTAGCCGTAGGGGCCGCCGGAGTCCTCCACCGGTCCGCGGTTGGCGCCATCAACACAGCGCAGACTCCCGGCGGGAAGCTCGGCGGGCCCGATCACGTCGAAGGTGTGCGTCCAGGCATCGCCGAAGTCGTACTCGTATTCCAGCGCCGCCGGCCCGCTCCGCTGGGCGTCCAGGATTTCAAAGAGCACGACGCCGGAGGCCGGCTCGTCGTCCGTATCCTCCGCTGCGGCGTCGGGGCCGATGATCGTCCGGGGCTGGCCGAGCCGGTCAACGCCCCGGACGCCGTACAGGTGGCGGTCCTCCCAGCCGAACGCGGTCTGCAGGACCCGGTGCAGTTCCGGGACGGTGATGGTCTCCGGCACCTGCAGCCGGCGCCAGATTTCTGGTTCCGTCGCCTGGATGCTGACGCGGAGATCGTAGGCGGGGACGGCTTCCATGCTGGCTATCATGCCAGAGGTGTGGATCAAGCGGGGCCTTGAACCCGCGCCGTGGTACCTCTGGTATTCGGCCCGGCTGCTCGACACCGCGGCGGAAGTCGTAATGGCGCCGTGGTTGAGCGGGTCGGGAGGTGTTTGCGAAAGCCCTGTCCCGCCGTCGTGCACGGGACTAACATGCTCCTGTACCGATGGGATAACCACCGTACTCACTGCAGCGAGGAAGGAAATCTGTCATGGAATGCATCACGTGGTTCGCGCCGATTCTGCCCGGGAAACTCGACGAGTGGAAGGCGTTGGACGAGGAGATGAAGGGCCCGCGGCGAGAGGAGCATGCACGCTCGCGGAAGCGCATGGGCGTAACCCGGGAGGTGGCCAGCCTCATGCAGACGCCGCAGGGAGATTTCGTCTGCCTGTTCCATGAGGCCGAGGATCTCGCCAAGGCCTTCCAGACACTGGCTACGTCGGAGGTTCCCTACGACGTGTGGTTCCGGGAGCAGCTGGTGAGTGTGCACGGGCTGACGGCGGAGATGCTGCAGGGCCCTCCCCCGGCGACGCTACACATCAATTACCGCGACGCTGGCTGAATGTGACCACGCCTTACTCGTTCCGTGGCGAGCTGTGGCACTACCCCGAGCAGGCCGGGTGGCATTTCATCACGCTGCCTCAGGAGTTGGCCGAGGAGCTACGGGACGACGCCGTTGCCTTCCGCAGGGCATTCGGTTCGGTAAAGGTGGGCGCTTCCATCGCCGGGCAGCGCTGGTCCACCTCGCTTTTCCCGGACAGCAAGAGCGGCTCGTACCTGCTGCCCGTCAAGAAGGACATCAGGACGGCGGCGGGCATCCATGCCGGAGACGAGGTGGACGTCGAACTCGAGCTGGGTGGATGAACCCGCAACACAGCGCACCCGGGCCTCAGACCCAAGCAACTCGCAGCAGGGGCCGTTTTGCGCGCTTTGGGCGCTCAAAACGCCCATAACTGCGAGTCAGTTGGGCCGGAACACGCAGCCCTCACCGCCGCGGCCCTTGGGGATTGAGCCCTTGGGGTCGGGCCGTGCAAGGACGGGCCATCCATACAGCAGGGTTTTGACGTGTGAGTCGCCGCCGTAACTGCCGTCAGGTGCCGGGGGGACGGTACTTAATCTGTTCGGCCTTCCGCAGGGCGTCCACCGTGTCGTCGACGGTCAAAAGGACTGTCGTTTCCAATGAGCTCAATGCGCCGCCTCCGCTGATCGCCAGTGCAACCGCGGCCATGGACACGTTGTCGGGAGCATCCCATAGGGTATAGCCGTCGTGGGCGCCGAAGGCGTACCAGAATCCATGGAGTTTGCCACCGACCGATTCGATGTATGCTTGGGCGGCCTTTCCGCGGTCCTCGGGGTTGCTGATCAGCCTCGCCCAAGTCGCCGGTGTGTAGCTGAACTTCGACAAATATAGCGGCATCGTCTCATCCTTGCGTTCGCAGTTAGAAGTGCGGATTTTCCAAGAATGGCAGTCTGCTGCCAAGTCAGCAATGCCCATGATGTCGTCGCTGAAAGCGGTCGCGTTGAGCCGGCTGGACCTATCGACGGAAGTTTGACGGCGGCTCGGCGGCAGCCGCGGAGGTCGGTGACCTGGCGCAACTCGCGGAAAATTTGACGAGTGGATGCAGATACTCGACGACGGTTACCAGGAGAATCTGCCCGGCCTTCAGCCGCAGCGTGAGGCAACCCGGCTGAGAGGAACTGCTGCCCGAATTCATGCTGTCCCCCGAACCATCTGCGCGAGGCCGCGACGGCAGGGAATCATGACGGGAAGGTTCCCCACCGGCCCTACCTCATCCGGGAAGTAAACGTGGTTCTTCTCCGCCTTTCCAAGCAATCCCGGGAGGACACTGATCAGGCGGGAACCTCAAGGCCCACGTCCGGATGGACGGCGCGGACATCGGCAGCATCACCATCGCGTTCAACAAGGCGTACGCGTCCATCGCGCTCCAGCGGGAGACCGGAGAGCTGCTGGACATCACCCGCCCGGGGGCCCGACGTTCGGATTGAACGGGCCCACGGCGTCGCCCCCAAGTGGCTCGCAGCAGGGGCCGTTTTGAGGGCGCAAAACATCCACACCTGCGAGGTCAATTGGGACCCGATACAGCACACCCGGGTTAAACAAAAGCAGGGCCCGTCAAAGACGGGCCCTGCTCGAAACCTTGCGGCCCCGGACTCAAAAGAGTTAGCTGGAAGCTAAGTCTTAGAGAGCCTGGATGTTTACGGCCTGCGGGCCCTTGGGGCCCTGCTCGGTCTCGAAGGAGACCTTCTGGTTCTCTTCGAGTGAGCGGAAGCCGGAAGAGGCGATCGCGGAGTAGTGTGCGAAGACGTCCTGTGAGGAGTCATCGGGGGAAATGAAGCCGAAGCCCTTTTCAGCGTTAAACCATTTGACGGTACCAGTAGCCATTATTTTTTGTCCTTCGTGAAGGTAGAGGAAAAGTCCCGACTTTCGGGTCCTCCGGTGTGGGGTGCTCAAAACCGCTGCTTCAGAAGAACAAAGTCTTTCAACCGTGCGTACTGCCTGAACTACGAACTGCATAAACACAACAACAGAATCAACTGTACAGGAGATTTCCGGGACGGGTGACCACCGCGGTTGGCGCCGTGCCTCCTACGGCTCAGGTCAGGCCCCCGTAGCGACCTCAACGGTTCTAGAATGGCGGCATGACACCGCAGGAGTTGGCCAACCTGGTGCACCTGCGCCGGGCCCGGGACCTGATCGACCGCAACTACGCCCGGCCACTGGATGTGCCCACCATGGCCGCCGGGGCCCTCATGTCTTCGGCGCACTTCTCCCGCCAGTTCAAAGCGGCCTACGGCGAGACGCCCTACAACTACCTCATGACCCGGCGGATCGAACGCGCCATGGCACTGCTGCGGTGCGGTACCAGCGTGACGGACGCGTGTATGGAGGTCGGCTGCACCTCGCTGGGATCGTTCAGCTCACGGTTCACCGAGATCGTCGGCATGCCGCCGAGTGCGTACCGGTCCCGGCAGCACCACGCGGTGAATGCCATGCCCTCGTGCATCGCCCGGCTGCGCACACGGCCCGGGCGCAAACCGAGCAGGATTGAAGAAGCGCCCCCACAGCCGCTGCCATAGCGTGAACGACATGAATATTTCACTGCAGTACTCACAAATCACCGTCAATGACCTTGATACGTCGCTCGCGTTTTACCGGGACGTTCTCGGCCTGGAAGTGCGCAACGACGTCGGCTCGGACGGACAGCGCTGGGTCACCCTCGGCACTGCCCAACCGGACCTGGAGCTGGTGCTGTCCGTCCCGCACGCCGGCCGTTCCCAGGACGACGGCGACTCCCTCCAGCAGCTGCTCGTCAAGGGCGCGCTCCCCATTCTTGTGTTCCGCACCGACGATCTCGACGCCACGTTCGAGGCCGTCCGGGCATCCGGCGCGGAGGTCATCCAGGAACCCATCGTCCAGCCCTGGGGACCGCGCGACTGTGCCTTCCGCGACCCGTCCGGAAACATGGTCCGCTTCAACCAGGCTGCCTAACCCCGCACCTCACCCCCGCTGACCCGCAATTGTGGTCGTTTGGAGGGCCAGTCGTTTGGAGGGCCCCGAACCCCACGATTGCGGGCTACTTTGGCTGGACTCTATACGTCGGCGCCTCCGAGTGCTTTTATGAGAAAGTTCCCCGGCGAAAGGTGTCATCATGTCCACGATCCCCGGCTACACGTTCGGCAGCGAGTCCCTTGCCCCGAGTCCCGTGTCACTTGAAGACCTTGCCCGGCTCGAAGCGGCGGTGCTATGGACTCCGGATGATGCGGACGCGTTGCGGCGGGCGGGCGAGATTCTTGGACCTCAGGCGGATCGCATCCTCGACGTCTGGTACGGATTTGTTGGCAGCCATGATTTCCTCATTGCCAGTTTCGCCGGAGCGGACGGAACGGCAAATCCGGACTATCTGGGAGCCGTGCGGGCCAGATTCGCCCGGTGGATCACGGATACCTGTTCCCGCGACCGCGACCAGCAGTGGCTGGACTACCAGCACGAGATTGCCCTCCGCCACACGGCGGCGAAGAAGAGCCTCACCGACGGCGTGAGCTCGACGGCGTCCGAGATCAACCTGCGCTACATCATCGCCTTCATCGTTCCTTTGACCTCCACGATCCGGCCCTTCCTCGCCGGGCGGGGCAAGGATGCGGATGAGGTGGAGGCGATGTATCACGCGTGGTTCAAGTCCGTGACCCTGACGGCGGCGCTGTGGGCCGAGCCTTACTCATCATCCTGGTGAGGGGCCGCGCTGCCTCCGCCTAACGAACCTGCGGGCCTGCCTGGTTGCCGAATACGGCTAACTCGTCAGCTCGGCAGCGGCGAAGGAAACCGCGAACCGCGCACACCAGATACTCACGGAGCTGTAGTCAGCAAGGTTCGCTCCGGGCGGGATCACGTAATTCTGATCGCCCTTGTTGGCCTTGAGCACTCCCAGATCGAGGTACGCCCCGTCGTCGAACACTTGCCAGCCGGCCGCTCCCTCGATCACCGGGGCGTCGCTGAGCCACACCCGAAGGTCCGGGCCATCTGACGTATCGAGGCCTTCGAACCTCAGGATCCGGCTCCCGTCGGCGAGTTCGAGAATTTTCACGGTGCCAGAGCTGGCATGTTCGTGGCTGATAAGTTCGCCCGCGCTGAGTTGACGCGGCGGGATCGGGGCCGGTTCGGCCGCTGGCCCCGCAGATTGGGGCGCTGACTGCGGCGCTGACTGGCTGGCCGGCGGCGCAACGGCCGGAATGTCCTCCGCCACGGTGGAACTGGTGAAGATCCGCCAGGGCTGGAACAGATACAGTCCGACGGCGACCGCGACAATAACAACTAGGGCTACGACCGGAATCACAACGCGCCTGTTCATGCCCGTCCAACGACCGGCCCGACATCGGAGTTCCGGGCCGGCACCGGGCGGGCGTGACGGAGATGCTTCCACGGCCGGGCGGTCACCGGGCCCGTTCTGCTGCGGATTTCAGGTCCGTGAAGAACTGCGCAAAGCTGGCATCGAACGACGGAATCTTGCTGGCGAAGAGCGGGAACACCGGACCACCAATACTCTCGACCATCTCAAACCGGGTCTGCCCGCTCCCGGTGTCCGCGAGGGTGTAGACGCGGCTTCCGAGGGCATCACCCCACACCAGCCGGGTGGGCGGGGTGAACTCCTTGATTTTCAGGGTGAACGTGCGGCTCGGATCCAGCGTGGACACCAGCCGGATTTTCGAGCCCGGCGAGATCGCCCCCTCGAGGGACACGATCGTGGAATTCCAGTCCGGATAGGCCGCGGCCGTGGTCAGGATCCGCCACACAGTCGCCGCGTTGGCGTTGATGGTGGCAGCAATCCGGGTGCTGCGGCTGAAAGTCGTGCGGGTGGTGATGGCGGTTCCATCGGGATTCTCTGACATGGGGTCCGGTTTCTGTGGAGGTGCGGTGGTCCGCCGCTGCTGTTGGCAACGGCGGACAACCTGCGGTACGCGTAGGTGGCCTGCTACATGCCCGGGATCTGCTGGGCCTCGTGAACCTCGATTTCGCAGCCACCCGGCATGTTCAGGTGGGGGTGCTTTTTAGCGAGTTCAACGGCTGCCTCGATATTCTCGGCCTCGACGATGCTGTACCCGGCGACCTCACGCTGGCTCGGTGCCGTGGCGCCGCCGGTGGAGACGCGGACTCCGTTGGCCAGCGGGGTCCCGAAGTCAATTAGGCCGTCGCCGAGTTTGGCGGCCCAGGCGTTCCACTGTTCCATGACCGCGGCCATCTCCTCCGGTGCCGGCGGCGCGGCCTCGGCGGGGGTCATCGGGGCGTGGTAAACGAAGACGAACTTGGACATCTCATTCCTGCTTTCGTAGTTGTTATGCGGGGGTTTTTGGGTGAAAAGCTTCAGGCGGGGACCGTGCGGCCGGTGAACCCGATCAGGCGTTCCAGGCTGCCGGCAGTCTCGGCGACCGGCTGGACCGACGCGAAGCTGCCGCTGGCGCGGACCTGATCGGAAATGGTCGCGTGTGCCAGGCTTTCGACGTATTCCGTAACGACGTCGGACACAACGAGTTCCTGGCCGGTGGCCTTCGCGAAGTCCCAGGCGTGCACCAGCAGCTCCAGATTGACGATGCCGGCCACCACGGTGGCTGGAAGTTCTGCGAAGCCCATGCCAATGCTGCCCCCGATGCCGCGGCGGGTGAAGGCTTCCAGCGTGGGCTGGGCGAGCCCGGCGATACGCACTTCCGGTGCAGCGCCGGCGTCGTCTATCAGATCCGCGCCGAGCGCGCTGCCGACGTGCTTCAGCGAACCGGCCAGGTGCTCGAGCAGTTCGTGGACGGTGAACGCATCGCAGGGAGTGGGCTTTTCCCGGTCTTCCGGAGTGAGTTTCCGCAGCACGCCCAGGAGGACCGCGGACGATGCCTCGGCGGCGCTGAAGTGGTCGAGTGGATCCGGGGCCGCGGACCACTCGTCCGGGCCGGCGCCGGCGGCGGAGGACGTTTCGGCGACCAGGCGGTCCAGGTAGTGGTTCCAGCCCCGCGCATGTGCGGTGGCCTGGTCCTCGGTGAGTCCCTCGTGCACCAGCCGAAGAGAGGTACCTCCGGCGTCGGGCGACAGCGTGATCGTCACAGTGGACGCGCCAGGCGCCAGGTCCATGCCGGACTCCCAGCCCCAGGTGAAGACAATGCGTTTACCCGGTTCGATCACTTGGAAAGTGCCGGCGGCGTGGTGTCCGGGGGTGATGGTCCAGCGGTACTCGCCGCCGATCCGAAGGTCCACCCGGGCCGCCACCGTTTGCCAGCGGCGCAGGCGTTCCGGCTCGGTGATGAGGGCGAACGCCTCGTCGACGCCGACAGGTAGGTGGATGGTTTTATCGAAGCTCATGTGAAGTGTCCTTATCCTGACGCGGGGTTTGCGGCTGGGTCGGGTGATGTTGCGGGGGTCCGTCGCGCTGCCGGACCAGAGCTGCGGCATCGGACGCCAGCAGGTCAAGCTCATCGGTCCAGAATTGTTCGACCAGATCCCGAAGCCGGCCCATGCCCGCGGGGTCAAGCCTGTAATACCTGTTCCGCCCCTCTTTTCGGGCCGCCACCAGCCCTGCCTGTTCCAGCAGCAGCAGGTGCTGGGAGACGGCAGAGCGGCTTACGGTGAAGTGCGCGGCCAGTTCCCCGACCGATTGTTCCTGGCGTGCTAGAAGATGCAGCAGCCGCCGCCGGTTCGGCTCCGCGGCAATCTCCAAGGCATCCAACACAGACAATACGTTAGTGGCCACTAACGTATTCCGCAAGGGGTCTCGGCCAGAAGGTGAAAGGCAGCACTGACACGATGGACGCCTACGCCGCCCACCGCCCATTCCGGCCCAGCCATGGGCCGACCAAAAAGGACTTCCGGTGAATATTTACCAGCTCCCCGGCCTAGAAAAATGGCAAGCGACTGCTCAACGGCCAACCTCAGCAGAGGTGCGTCCGTCAATTGGGATGTCAGCGGCAGAAGGGTGATCGACTCAGTCGCCGCAGACAGGTCATCTTGGATAACGGGGGCTGGCCCGGGTGCTTGCGCATATGTTCCCCCCGGGATCGTCCAAAGCCCGCTCCGGTTTACTCCGTCCAGTGTTCCGAAATCTGTTCGATGAAGTCCTGGTCGTCCCCGGATCGGTCTTCGGCGGCAACCACGAGCGATTGGCGCCGCGCCTCACGCTTGAACTCTTCTGACCATAGGGGCCGGCGGGGCGCTCATGGTGTCCCGGGTGACCGGGTCGCCGGGCGTATCCCCGCGGGCGTCACGGCGGGCGCCGCCTTTGACCCGGCGCCCCACGGCCCGGCCTGCTGCCATCGACAGCCGGTGCGAGGGCAGTTCCACGTAGCGGTAGAACAGCGTGGCGGCCAGGAATGACGCGGCCACCGAGACCGCGAGTGCCAGCGGAAGCGAAACTGCGCGGAGCAGGTTGACACCAGCCAGGATGATCGGAAGGTGCACCAGGTAGAGGCTGAAGGAGACGCGTCCCAGCCACTGCGCGACGGCGGTGTCCCCCAGCCTTTTGGCGGAGCGGCAGGACACAAACAGCACCACGATCAGCACCGAGCCCACCGTAACAACGGCCTCGACGGCGGCGATCGGCTGCCCGGGACTGGTCCATTCCGCGTTGGCGAGGAAGAGGCCTGCGGCGGCCACGAGGAACCAGGCGAGGGGCGGCCAGGATTGAGTCAGTTCACGGATCCGGTCGCGTTCGGTGCCGAGGATGGCCCCGATGGCGAAGATCGGGAGATAGGTCAGCCATTCCTGGTCCTGCAACGCTCCCACCACGGTCAGCAGCAGTGCGATGCCGATTTTTACGAGCCAGAAGCGCCGCCAGCGGAGGGCGATGAGGACGTACGCGGGGAGCAGGAGGGAGAACGCGACTTCCCATTTGAGGGACCACAGCGGAGTGTTGATGGTGCTCGCGGTCAGCAGGAGCAGGCTGTCCTTGAAGACCTGGCCCATGCTGGGGCCGATCACGTAGATGTCCGCCCAGGGGCTCTGCAACGGCGACGCCGACCGGGGAATGATGGAGATCAAGGCAACGGCCACCGCCAGCGATGCCCAGGCCGGTAAGTAGAGGCGGAGCAACCTTTTGGCGTAGTACTGCGCCCAGTTTCTGACAGCCCCAGGTCTGGTGAATGGCAGGACCAGCACGAAGCCGGAAAGCACAAAAAAGACGTGGACTGCCGGGGTGCCGTTCCAGAGGACGTGCAGTGGCGAGAAAACTGCCCACGACTCCGTGGTGGTAAGTCCCGCGGATCGGTTGCCACTGACAACACTCCCGATTCCGGGAAGTGTGGACAGTACGTGGCAGGCAACAACCACCAGGGCGGCAATTCCCCTGAGGCCATCCAGCTGCGTGACTCTTGTTTGACCAGACTTAGACAGCATCCGTTCTACGTTACCAGTCCGTTACATTACGCCTGCGGGCTCCAGCGCTTGGTGTCTGGCGCCTGTCATCTCTGCCACGCACCGCGCGCACGCTCGGCAAATTCGCAGAGTGTGGTGGCTGGGTGCCCGGTGAGGCGCCGGACCGAGCGGTTGGGGAAAGCTGAGATGTTGAAACGCACGATGCGGTAGATCATCTTCTGCACGGCGATGTAGTCCTCGGACTTGCCCTGTTTGCGCAGGCGGGATAGGTATTCGGTCTCGCTGGGTCGCCGGTAGTGGATGCTACGCCCGAGCACGTCGCTGAGGATGGCAGCGACGTTGCGATAGGTGAGGCTCTGTTCGCCCGAGAGGGTGTAGGCGCGGCCGTTGTGGCCTGGTTCGGTCAGTACGGCCGCGCTAACGCGGCCGATGTCGCGGGCGTCGATGAACGCGGTGAGGGAGCGTCCGGCGGGCACGAAGACGTCGTCGTCGTCACGGATCTCCGCCGCGTGGGTCGTCGACAGGTTCTGCATGAAGAAGTTCGGGCGCAACGACGTGAACGGGGCACCGGTGCTCTTCAGATACTGCTCAACGGCGTAGTGAGGGGTGCGGCGGTTTTGCTGCACGCCCTGCAAAGACAAGAACACGATGTGTCGGATGCCGCGACGTTGGGCGGCGTCGATGACGGGGAACAAGTACGTCTGCACATCGGCGATTGCGGGAGGTCGCATCAGGAACAGCCGGTCGCACCCATCCAGCGCCTGATCGAGTCCGGCTGGCGACATCGAGAAGTCAAAGTGCCGTGCCTCCACGCCTACACGGAGACGGGCCGCGTCGTCAGCGTTGCGCACGGCGCCGAGCACAGAGGCTCCGCGCTCGAGCAGAAACTCCGTCACGGCGTCGCCGACCGTGCCGGTTGCGCCGGTCACCAGAACACTCCCGATCATTCTTTCGTATCCATGGTGACGCGATTCATCAGGTCCGCGAATGTCGTCAGTTCGGCCGATGTCAGGGCCGCGAACCTGGGTAACAGGCGTTCAGCAGTGGCCCCTTCGAAGTGCTCCACCTCGTCGCGGGAGGCGCGGGACAGCACGATGATGCGCGATCGGGCATCAGCAGGGTTGACCCGAATGTCGACGTGCCCGTCCGCCCTCAGCGCGTCGACAAGCTGGGTGACAGCGCCGGCGGACACGGTGAGGAGCTCCGCTAGCCGGCCCGGGGTCAAGCCAGACGGCGTCCGGGCGAGGAAGAACAGCGCCGATAGTTGCGAGCCGGTCAGCACCCGCCCTTCGAACGGACGCCGCTGCTCCAACGACAGCGCTCGGCTGAGCGCCGCCACACCGCCGAGCACTACACGCACCGGATCAACCCGGCCGTCGGCGGCGCTCATCGGGCGCTGACGAACGGCATCTCGCGCACGTACTGACGATCGTCGATCTGGGTGATAAGAAACTCGGCGAGATCGTCGCGACTGATCTTCGTGGTGCTGTCGCCACCCACCCAGCCCACCCCGTACGAGCCCGTCCCGGGTTCTTCGGTCAGGCGGGGTCCGCGCACCACCGTCCACTCCAGGCCACTCTGCTGCAGCAGCTCCAAGTGCTCTTCGGCGTCCGCGAGCACCTGGCCCGATAGCAGCTTCAGGAGGCCGCGGATGACGCGATCTTGCAGCTTCGGCTGATCCTTGCCCTCGGCACGCAGGCCGCCGCCCGAGAGGGTCACGATCCGGGTGATCCCGTGATGCTGCATCGCCTCCAGGATTAGCCGGGTACCGTCCGCCTGCAGGCCGTCCGGGGAGCCTTTCACATGCCCGAACACACTGAGCACAGCATCCGCTCCCGCCACCACCCGGTCGACCGACCGTGCATCCAGCACATCCCCCTCGATCACGGTGAGCCGATCATCGGCAACGGCGATCCTGGCGGGATCACGCGCGAGTGCGCGCACGGAGAGCCCTTGCGCAAGAGCTTGATCGAGCACACGGCGACCGGTTTTCCCGGTCGCACCGAACAAAGCAATGGTCGTGGTCATGGTCATTACTTTAGCAGCTAAACAATACCGCTCCAAGAGCAGCCGCGGTGGTGTCGGCATCCGGCTGAGTCAAACCCTGGCTCCTGCTTCCGGCACCCGGCTTCCGGCCTCAGCTCCCGCGCAGCGGCCAGGGGCTCCATCCGCCGGCCACATCCCGCAGCTTGATCTCCGCGTCGTGGAGGCGTCCGGCTGCGGCGCCGGGTTCGCCTTGTCCGCCTTCCGAACCGGAACCGTCGAACGCGGTCAGCGCGTATTCGCTCCACCGCTTGCGGCCCACCGGGAAGCGTTCGCTGTAACCGCCGGCCGCGACCGTGAGGACCAGCAGCTCCAGCCGGCCCGCCGTTGTCTCTACCGTTTCGTCGCAGGCATCGCAGCCGCAGACAGGAAACGGAAAGTCGTGCAGCACCCCGGCGTGCACCACAATTCCCGGATAGCCGGTCAACACCAACGTCATTGAGGCCGCTCCGGAACGCCGGGGGACGACGTTGACCGCCTGCCGCACGTCCCTGACTTCCCTGACCAGCTCCCCGGCATGGACGGGATCCTCCTGGACGTCGACGTCGTAGACCGCCGCGAGATGCTCGATCAAGGCACGGGCAACAACGTGAAGTCCGGCGAAACGCTCGGGATGGCTGTCCACGCTGTAGGAATCCGGGCTGGGCCCGTCAGCGCCCCAGTGCCGGCCGTAGTGAATGGGTTCGCCCTCGCGGGAGTAGCAGGTCTTCGCCGGCAGGTCCGGCCGCACGTAGCGGGGCTGTCCTGCCGCCGGGGATGCGGGCCGGGGCAGCATTGCCGGGGGCTCCTCCGGCTCTTCCCGGGCCCAGTCCAGGATCGCGGCAACGAGTCCGCGGACGGCATTGTCGTCCGCGCTGTGCAGACCGTCGAGCAGGCGGCCGATCTCGAACTGCCTCTCCCGGTCTCCCACCGCGGGAGAGGCACCCACGTACGCGGCCCACTGCGCGTCCGGCCTCAGCCCGGCGATGGTGTTCCCGGCGAATACGGCCGCCGCGGCACTGAGCGGACTGTGCTCCGCAATCCGGGAACCGAACGTACGCAGGAACCAGATGAGCCGCTCAGCGTCCGCAGCAAGTTCCTCGGCCCGCACTCCCTGCACCGCGCAGAATTCAATGAACGGGGCATAGCCCCCAACGTGCCGGACCACCGCCGGGCCGGAACCTTCCCGGTACAGCGAGCTGCCTCGTGACATCGGCGTCGGCAAACCGGTGGGCTGCCCTTCGAACAAGTCCTCTGCAGTCCCCATACCGCGATCCTAGTCACCCATGGCCGCATCCCGCAGCCGTCAGGCCGCCGCACTGGTGGCGCGGTACGCCCGGGGCAGTTCGGCGCCCTCGTTTACCGACAAACCGGCCCCGCTGAGACGCTGCAGCTACCGTCATCGTGTCCTGGCGGTGGGGAAGCAGCCACGACGCGCTCTATGGCTCACCACGATGCCGCGGTTCCAGCGTCGAAAAATCCAGCTTCTTCTGGACATCGTGTATGCCTCACCGCGGCGGTCCCATCCCACAACGCGTCGAGGCTGAAGTCCGCCTGATGGAAGGCTAACCGCAGTGCCCGGACCCGGGAGGAAAAGTCCATCAAACGGAGTAACCGTCACTATTGGATCATTTTTTCAGTAGACTCTGGAGCGGACCTCCTTCATCTCGAAGGGAGGTGCGGCAGCCAACTTCGTTGATCCAAGTTCCAGCACTGGTTCTCTGAGGAACCGCAGCACGACACTCTGACCAAATAGTCACTTTAAGCTGTACTGGAATTATGTTGTCCCGAAACGGGCAAAGGGGAGAAGGCTGATGTGGCGGTGCAGGAAATGTCGGTGGTTGTCGGCGTCTCGGAGACTCGATTGCTTTCTGTTCTAAATGCAATTTTTCGTTTCAATTCCCAGACGCGGGTTGTATTCAGTCGCGCAACGTCGCCTCTCGAGCTCGCATCCGATTGCCGGGCACATCAGGCCGACCTTGTCGTCGTTGATGCACGGTTGCCACGCGGCCAGGCGGCCCCCGACCTCCTACCCGTGCTGACCTTCTATCCTCAGGCCCATCTCATGGTCTTCATCGACGCCGGCGCGTCCGACGCGATTCGAGACGTCATGGACGCAGGTGCCCGCGGAATCCTCACGAGCGATGCTTCGGTTTGCGAGATCCAGAGTGCGGTGTCCGACGTCACGGCGGGCCACGTCTTCGTGTCCCGATCTGCACTTATCGGGTTGCTGGAGGTGTTACGGAGAACACGCCCCGCCGAACCACTGCTGTCCCGAACCGATCTGCCCACACTGACGACCCGAGAACGGGAGGTCGTTGAGTGCCTGGGCCAAGGACGGGCCAACCGCGACATCGCGAGGGAACTCGGTGTCTCGGAGGCGGCCGTCAAGGGCCACCTCTCACGCATCATGGTGAAATGGTGCGTCCAAGATCGGTTGCAGGTACTTGTCACCGCCCTTGAGGCCGGCGTGCTCCACGTCGGGCCGCGGGGCGGGAAGGTGCCCGAGTCCGAGAGGCGTGAAGCGATTACCGCCCACTAGCCATATGCCCCAACCTTTTATCCAAAAGTATACATATAAAGGACAATAGAATACTGGTTAGTGATCCATCTGGAAAATAATGTTGGCAGCGTATTGGGGGATTCCCGACACATCATCATTGGCTTTCAGAAGGAGACTAAAATGGGTGCAGTATTGAGGTTTGTCGCTTGGGTCCTGACGCAGGCTTGGCGTTGGGGGCTGAGCACCGTTAACGCGATCGCCCGGTGGGCCAGGAACAACTGGCCGACGGTCCAGCGGTGGCTCGAGCGAGGCGTGACCTTCGGTACGATCGCCCAATGGATCATGCAGATCCTCGGAATCGGCTAACAGGAGTTGGCACTGGTGTGGCCGGGGACCACGGCCTCTGGCCACACCAGCGCTCCGGAATGCACGGAGAATATGTCGCTAGCAGTACAGACAGAAGGGGACGCAGTGGCCGGCACACAGTCTGACGGCCGGGGCGAATGGCCGGCGTCGGGCCGGACCAAGCGTTCGCATGCCTATGCGTCGGCGCTGCCACCGGTGGCCTTGAAGTACCTCACAGTCCGGTCCACCGTCGAGGTACTAGTGACGGGAGGCCTCGCGTGCGGACTGGCACTCTGGCTCGTCCCCGGCGACTGGAGGCTGCCGACCCTCGTCGTCATGGCGATCCTCATCGTCGCCGGTCTGATCGTTGATGCACCGATTGTCAGCCGCCTCACGATGCGCTACACGTCATACCACGTGGGCCCCGATGCGGTGCGAATCAAACGGGGTTTCCTGTTGTCCAAGGACACCGTCCTGTCCACCGCCCAAATCCTAAATGTCTCCATCATCGAAGGGCCGCTATTGCGGCGGTTTGGCCTCGCTAAAGTCAGGTTTGTTACCCTCAACCACGTTGAACCACTGGGCCCCGTGGAACGTTCTATGGCCCTGGAGATCCGTCGGCAGGCGTTGTCCACCTACCTGGAGGCGTCACCCGGTGATCACTGACGCCCCGCAACGGCTGCCCGTGAAAGCCATGGCGGCGATGTCCCTCCGTGGAGCCCCGAGTGTGGTCAGCCTGCTGTTCGGCGGATTCCTATACTGGGACCGGCCCGGGCTGTGGCCCGGTCCGGTGGCCATCTACGTGATCGGAGGCCTGGTCATCCTCCGGTTGGTCCACCCCGTGTACGCATGGGCGACGCTGAGGTACGAGATCTCCAAGGAAGACTTCTCCCTCACCCGCGGGTTGCTATTCAGAACTACGAGCACGACCGCTTGGCGTGACGTCTCGGTGGTGGACATCGACTCACCCTGGGCGTTCCGCCGGTTCGGGCTGGGGGTTCTCTCCCTGCGCTCCGGCGGCCAGGATGATGCAAAGATCGATGTCCCCGGCGTCGACCACGCAGACCTTGAAACCATCGTCGGGCTAGCACGGGCCCACGGGGCTCCGGGGGCTCAACCTGGACCCTCCGGCAGCACGGCCCGTGGCGTCCACGGCACGGTTCCGGGGTCCTCGGACACGACGGGCCGGACCGTCGTCTACACGGCCCGAAAGAGGGACCTCGTGGCCGCCAACCTGATCTATGGCCATGTGGTGCTCCTAGGGACCGGTGCCGTTCTCGCGGTGGTGGATGCGGCGGACCAACTGGCGAGTTTGGACGGTGCCGTGAAAGTGTTCAGTTCCCATCCCTGGGCGGGAAGCTTGGTGCTGTGCGGGGCGGTCCTCTTGGGCGGGTCGGTAGCCGCGGTGGTCAAATACCATAACTTCACGGTGAGCAGTGATCCTGCCGGGTTGTCCATCCGATATGGATGGCTCTCCACCAACCAACGCGACGTGCGATCCTCGGCCGTCGGCGGGATTACGGCACGCCGCAACCTCATAGAGATGCTTCTGGACCGGGTCCGGGTCGCGCTCCTGACGACGGACTCGGATGCACAGATGGGAACCAACATGGTCCTCCCATCGCTGCCGCGGAGGCAGGTGAGACGGATCCTCGACACATCGCTGCCGAAGCTTCCGCGCCCGGCCCTGCTGGAGTCCTCGGGCCGCGGATCCATCGCCAGATCGGTAGCGCTCTTCGCGGCGATCGGGGCACCCGCGCTCGGTTTCGGTTGGGTTCTGCACCGGGTGACCCATGGCGCGTTCCTCCTGGCCGCGGTGGCAACCGTGGCACTCTGGTGCGTTCTGGCCCTGGCGGTCCGCCTTGCCACGGCCCGGTTCTCGGTAGTGGGAACCAGGGTCGGCTGGGCCAGCCACTCCTTCGTCGACCGTGAGGTGGTCCTGGCCGCCACCGGCCTGCACTCCGTGTCCATCGTCGGTGCTCGGACAGCCACGGTGTCCCTCGTGCGGGCACACTACTTCGCGGGTCGGCCCAGGACGTTGGCTGCGCTCAGCTTTTCCCCGGCGGTCCCGGACCAGATGGGCCGCCTGGTGGAAGACACCTCACCGAAAATCGCCGCCCTCCGGCGGCGCCCCACCGTTAAGCAGCCCACCGTCAAGCAGCCCACCGCCGAGGAGTTTGTTCATCCATGATTCATGTCGACAACGTGAGCAAGAGCTTTGGGAGCAAGAGAGCGCTACACGACGTTTCCTTCACCGCCGTGCCGGGGCGGGTCACCGGATTCGTCGGACCCAACGGCGCAGGCAAGTCCACCGTGCTGAAAACCATTGCCGGACTGGTGCGTCCTGACGCCGGCACCGTCAGGGTCAACGGATCAGACTTCGCGCAGGCCCGGCGTCCGGGGAACACCATGGGACTTTTCTTATCGGCGGAATGGCTCCCGGAGCAGGCCACCGCTGCCGGCGTCATCGGCTACGTCTGCCGTGTGCAGGGACTGCCGCTTTCTTGGGGCAGAGACGTCCTCGAAAGGGTGGGACTGGCAGGCGTGGCGCAACACCGGGTCCGCACCTTCTCGTTGGGTATGCGCCAGAGACTGGGCATCGCCACGGCTACGGTGAGTCGTCCGGACGTACTTGTCATGGACGAACCCATCAATGGGCTCGACCCCGACGGAATTGCCTGGATCAGGTCGTTCCTGACGTCTGCGGCGTCACAGGGTGCAACGGTCCTGCTGTCCTCACACCATATGGCTGAACTGGCAGAAATGGCGGATGACATCGTTATGATTGGGGATGGCCGGATCCTCGGGCAGGGGAGCATCGGGGATTTCGTGTCTCGTCCGGACGAAACGGGTTACTACCTGGAGTCCCCGGAACCCGAGATCCTGCTGGTTGCCATGGCACAGAGGGGGTTCCGCGCCACCCGCGAACGGGAAGGACTACTTGTCCACCATACGAACCCGACCGAGCTCGCCTCCGTCGCCTTGGATTCCGGTGCGGGGATCTCGCATCTGTCCCGGGTGACCCGAAGCCTCGAAGACACCTACTTCGAGGTCCTGGCCCGGAGCGCATCCGGAGGAACGGAATGACCATGACCGAATCACGGATCGACCACCGCGCCACCGTGGCCCCCGATCAAAGCCTCGGCGCCGTGACACGGGCCGAGGCGCACCGGCTCCTCCGGAAGGGCGGCGTGCCCACCCCTGTCATCGTGGCGATCACCGCGGCGGTGGCGAGCGGGATACTGACGATGTTCGTCATAAAGTCACTGGCCCCCGAACCCACCGGGGTCATGACCACCACCTCCATCGAAACCGGTGCGTTTGTCAGTGCGCTGGTCCTTTCTGTGGCCGCCGTCTTCGCGGTTGGTCGGGATCACACTGGCCAGTTAGGCCTGGCACTGTCACTGACACCGAAACGCGAGCGGCTCTTCATGGCCAGAGCCCTGTCCTGGGCTGCCCTGACGGCAGCCAGCACGGCCTTCGTCACGATAGTCCTCGCCGTACTCGGATTCATCCTCTCCGGAGGCGGCTTTGCCGGGTCGGGTTTGCTGGGCGTGACGGCGGCCGTCGTCGGCAGCACCAGCATGGTTCTGGTTGCCGTGGCCCTGGCCCATCTCGTGGGGCGCTCCTTCATTGCCGTATTACTGCTCATCGGGGTCAACATCCTCCTGCCTCTGGCGGTCGTCGCTGTAGGCGCCATGATCCCCGCTCAGGCTGCCGGGGCGGTAGATGCCTTGGTGAACGTGACACCGACTCCCCTTTTCATGCAGGCCATCAGCGCGACGACGGTCCAGGATCTGGGACTGGGACGCCTGATCATTGGCCAACTTGGCCTTGCGGTGTGGGCGCTCGTCCTCGGCGGACTGGCGCTCACCGTCTTCCGCCGCCGGAACCTCTAACGCCTTCCCTTAGTGCCCTACCCACCCGCCCGGCATCAGCACCACACGACGACAACAAAGGAAAACCATGGCAGAGATCAAAGACCGGCGTCATGCGGACGGTTCCCCGCGGAGCAAGCCGCCCGGTGAACCGGCGTCAATGGTGGCGCTGCTCGTCACCATCCTGGCCGTCAGCATCGGGCTGGCGCTGTGGACTGACATGAACATAGGCCTGCGCGGGCTCATCGCGGTCGTCACCGGCATTGTCGCGGCCGCCATTACCCTGATCGTGGTCAACCGGATCGCAGCGCGGAAGGGGCGCGAAACCGAACCACTCCGGTGACGGGCCCGCCTCGATCCTGACGTCGGTCACAAGCTCCGGATCGCATTCACCCCGGGCCACCGCACCGGCCGCAGGGACCCGTCCGCGCGTTCCGTCCACCCGGACCAGCTGGCCGTCGTACAATACCCCGGTCCCGGCCCCGGTACCCATGACAGCCGGTATCCCGTATTCCCGGGCCACGACGGCTGCGTGCGAAGCTATCCCGCCGGCGTCAACCACGACGGCGGCCGCGCGCAGGAACAATGGTGTCCAGGACGGGTTGGTGGTGGAGCAGACGAGGATCTCGCCGCTGCAGCGGCATCCACTCAAACTCCCGGCGTTTGGCGGCCCGGGCCAACACCAGGCGGCGGTAACGGCCCCGCTCGGTGGCCGGGAGCGCCCCCGCCGTCGTTCATTCCCGCCAATTCCTCGAAGCGCAGGTCGCCCGGTGCCAGTTCCGTGAAGGCCCGCGCCAGCTCCTCCAGCGCCCGGTTGGCCTGGCGGGTGCGGGTCTCCGCGCCGGCGGTCAGGGCCGAGCCCAGCAGCCTCTTGCCCAGCAGCAGGAGCAACAAGCGCAGCTTCAGCTGCGGAAGAAAAGCCCCCGGCTACACTCCGGTCCAGGTGCTCGCAAGGGTCTGGCGGCCGACGGCGGCTCCGGCGCGAGGCCGCCGCTCGAACGAAGTACTGCAGAGCTCCGCGGTAGCCGCCGCGCCTGGGTGGGTTAGCGTAGCAGTACCCGTTTACGTCTTGTCCCACTCCCCCGGAGGAACAACGTGCGTGTAGTCGTCGTAGCGAATGACACCCGAGGCGGAGTGCAGCCGTACATCGCGCTGGGCGCCGGGCTCCAGGCGGCCGGACATGACGTGCGCGTCGTGGCACCGGCGAACTTCGCGTCGCTGGCCACCGACCGGGGGCTGGCGTTCTCCGGGCTCACGGGCAACGCCCGGGAGGATGCCCGGCGCGTGGGGTCGACGGCGCAGCACGGCCAGATCGCCGGCATGCGTGCGGTCGCTGGCGCCATGACCACACGCCTGGAAACGTGGACCAGGGAAACGCTCGAGGCCAGCGAGGGCGCCGATCTGCTGACCGGCGGCGTGGGCGGCATGATCGTGGGGCTCTCGGTCGCGGACAAGCTCGGAGTTCCGTTCGTCCCCACGCACCTGCAGCCGGTGGATGCACCAACCGGCGAGTACCCTGGCGTCCTGCTCGCGGGCATGCCAGCCTGGCTGGGGCGGCCGGGGCGCCGGCTGAGCCACACCCTGACCGGCCTGGCGCTCTGGACGCCCTTCAAGCGGCCCATGATGTCAGTGCGCTCCTCGGTGCTCCAGCTGAGCGGCCCGCCGGCCGCGGCGAAGGGCCAGCCCGTTCTTTACGGTTTCAGCCGGCGGGTGGTCCAGGTACCCATCCGGCCCGGGGTGGAGCGGCATGTGACCGGCTACTGGTTTGCCGACCCAACCGGGTGGACTCCGCCTCCGGCGCTGGAAACATTCCTCGCCCGGGAGGGCCCGGTGGTGAGCATCGGCTTCGGCAGCATGAGCGGCGAGGACCCGGAAAAGTTCACGGCGAAGGTGCTTTCCGCTGTGCGGGCCGCCGGCGTGCGGGCGGTGTTGCTGTCCGGCTGGGGCGCCCTGGCAACGATTCCGGCATCCGAGGACGTGCTGGTGACGGAGGCCGTTCCGCATGACTGGTTGTTCCCGCGGGTGAGCGCCGCCGTGCACCACGGCGGCGCAGGCACCACCGGCGCGGCCCTGCGGGCGGGTATTCCGGCGATCGTGGTCCCGTTCGGTGCGGACCAGCCGTTCTGGGGCGCCCGGGTGGCGGCCCTGGGCCTGGGGCCGGCGCCCATTCCGCGGCGGCACCTCAGCAGCGAACGTCTGGCCGCGGCGCTCGGCCGCACCCTGGCGGACGCGGCCATGCGTTCCAGGGCAGCCGACTTCGGCGTCGGGATCCGGGCGGAGGACGGTGTGGCTGCCGCGGTACGGCACTTCGATCGGATCGGGCGTCGGGGCGGAACCTCCCCGAGATGACCTGGCGGGACAGATGTGACCTGGCGGAACAAAGCCCCCGGCAGCGGACTAGCTGCCCGGAGTCGCCGCAACACTGAGCCAGCGACTTTTCCTCCACAGGATGTCTGTCGTCGCATGTACCTTAGGAAGTAGCCCCGAGCGCACCCACAGGCACCCCCACGCCCACCCCCACGCACCAAAGAATCGCACCAAAGAATCGCACCGAGGACACGATGGACTACTACGCAATCAGTTCGCTGCGTGAAAACCACGCAGGATGGTCATTGCTGCGCGCCCAGAACGCCCCGCTGGCGGTGTCCTTTTTTATGGCGGCCTTCACCGGGCCCAACCAGCGGGACATCGGCCGCCAGCAACTCATCGACACCCTGGACGATGTGCTGTTCGGTTTGCGGGACGCCGACGGCGAGGACAAGTTCCCGCGCGCGGCCTCGGAGTACCTCGACGACTGGGCAGCCCCGGAACGTGCCTGGCTGCGGAAATACTATGTGTCCGGCCAGGACGAGCCCCGTTATGACCTCACTCCCGCCGCGGAGGATGTGGTCCGCTGGGTGGAGAACCTGCGCGGCCGGGACTTTGTGGCCACCCAGTCGCGGCTGACCAGCATCTTCGCCGTGCTCAAGGCGCTGGTCCAGCAGTCCGAGACGGACCCGGAAGTGCGGCTGGCCGAGCTCCAGCGGCAGCGGGACGGGATCGACGCGGAGATGCAGCGCATCCGGGACGGCAACGTCCGGGTCATGACCGCCCCGGAGGCCCTGGACCACTTCCAGCAGCTGACCTCCCTGGCCAAAGACCTGCTCTCGGACTTCCGCGAGGTGGAACAGAACTTCCGGAAACTGGACCGGCAGGTCCGCGAACAGATCGCCACGTGGGACGGCAGCCAGGGCGATCTCCTGGAGACCATCTTCGCCAACCAGCAGGACATCAGCAGTTCCCTGCAGGGCCGGACATTCCAGGGTTTCTGGGACTACCTCATGTCCCCGCAGCTGCGCACCGAACTCCGCGACCTGCTGCAGCGCGCCACCCAGATCGAGGCGCTGTCCGGCGCCGACAACCTCCATGCCGTGACCAATCTGCACCAGGACTGGCTTCCCGCCGTCGAGCAGACCCAGGCGACCGTCCGCCAGCTGTCCCAACAGATGCGCCGGCTCCTGGACGACAAAGTGTTCCTGGAGAACAAACGCATCATGCAGCTGATCCGCAGTGTCGAATCCGGCGCGCTGGGCGCCCGGGAGGCACCGCCGTCGGGCATCTTTATGGAAGTGGCCGCGCCGTCCGTGGACGTGGCGCTGCCCTTCGAACGCCCCCTGTATGAGCCCAGCCGGAAGATCATGGTGGACGACGACGTCGTCGCCGCCGACGACGCGGACGTGGACGCAGGCGCCCTGTTCAGCCAGTTCCACGTGGACCCGGAGCGGCTCAGGACCAGCATCGACGCCGTCCTGGCCCAGGCGGAGCAGGCCACCCTGGCGGAGATCACCGACGCCCACCCGCTGCGGCAGGGCCTGGCCGAGATCGTGGCCTACTACCAGCTGGCCACGGAGTCCCCGTGGGCCAGCATCAACCCCGAGGCTACGCAGCAACTGTCCTGGCAGCTGCCGGACGGAAGCGTCCGCGAAGCCACCATCGACCAGATCATCTTTGGAAGGCCCGCATGAACCCCGCAGAAGCCCCGGAAACCCGGACATCGGAAACCGGGATGCCGGACGCCAGGACACCGGAGGAGCTTCCCGGCGTCGTCACCCGGCTCTTCAAAGGTGTGGTCTACGCCGAGGCGGACGAGAAGATCTGGCAGTCACTGATCGGCCTGGCGTCGCATGTCCGCGACTATGTTGCCGTGCTGGGGCTGGACCTGATCCTGGACGAGTCCGAGGGCTACGGGTTCCTGAAGTC
Source organism: Pseudarthrobacter sp. HLT1-7 (assembly GCF_059383435.1). NCBI lineage: Bacteria > Bacillati > Actinomycetota > Actinomycetes > Micrococcales > Micrococcaceae > Pseudarthrobacter > Pseudarthrobacter sp. HLT1-7. Next base: position 36,947 of record NZ_JBWZCH010000023.1, read on the forward strand.
CCGCGAGGACCCGGACGGCACACTCCCCCGGCTGATTCCGCGGCGCCAGCTGACGTTCAATGTGAGCCTGCTGCTGGCCCTGCTGCGCGGCCGGATGCTGGAGTTCGACACCAACTCCAGCGAACTTCGCCTCATCATGACCGAGCAGGACATCGCGGACATGGTCTCGGTGTTCCTGCCCGAATCCAGCAACGAGGCCCGCATCCTGGACCAGCTCGGCGCCAACATCAAGAAGGTGGTGGAGCTGGGCTTCCTGCGGAAGCTGCGCGGCCAGATAGGCACTTACGAGGTGGCCAGGATCCTCAAGGCGTATGTGGATGCCCAGTGGCTGGAGGAGTTCGACGCGCGGCTGGCGGACTACCGCTCGTCGCTCACCGGTAACGGCACCGGGTCCGCCGGCACCGGCGGCGCCGGTACCAGCACCCGGGCAACCGAAGGGGAGGGCAAATGAGCACCAACACCGAACTGCAGGACACCCTTTTCAGTCTCGCGGACCAGGCAGACCAAGCGGACGACGCCGGGGCGCTGCCGGGTTTCCGGCTGCACCGCCTGGAGCTGCTTAACTGGGGCACGTTCCATCAGGGCATCCGCACCTTCCGGCTGGACGGCGCCAACAGCCTCCTGACCGGTGACATCGGCTCGGGAAAGTCCACCGTGGTGGACGCCATCACCACCCTGCTGCTGCCGGCCAACAAGATCGAGTACAACAAGGCCGCGGGCGCGCAGAAGAAGGAACGCACCCTGATGTCCTACGTCCGGGGCTTCCACAAGAGCGCCCGCAGCGCCGGGGGTGAATATTCCAAGCCGGTGGCACTGCGCGGGACGGGAGCGCTCACCGTGGTCCTCGGCGTCTTCCACAACGCGGTGCTGAACAAGTCGGTCACCCTGGCCGTCACGCTGTGGGCCATGCAGGAGGCCGGCCAGCCCAACCGCTTCTACTCCCTCGCCGAGACGGAGCAGTCCATCGCGGCGGACTTTGCTAACTTCGGCCAGGACCCCGCCAAGCTGAAAAAGAAACTCCGTGCCGCGGGCGCGAGCGTTCATGACTCCTTCGACCCCTACGCCGCGGCGTTCAAGCGGCAGTTCGGCATCGGCGGGAACCAGGCCATGGAGCTATTCCACCGCACCGTGTCCATGAAGCAGGTGGAGAACATCACCTCCTTCGTGCGCACCAACATGCTCGAGGAAGACGACGTCGAGGCACGGATCAGCAAACTGATCGCCCACTTCGACGACCTGAAAAAGGCGCACGACGCCGTGCTGCGGGCCAAGGACCAGATCACCCTGCTGACGCCCATCAAGGACGGCTCAGCCCAGCACGCCAAGCTGACCCGCGAGGATGAGCTCACCAGGGCACAGCGGGACCAGCTGCACCCCTGGTTCACGGACCGGAAGCTAAAGCTCAGCCTGGAACACCAGAAGGAACTGGCGGACACCGGAGTCCGGCTGCAAGAGGACGGCAGCAAGCTGTCCACGTCGATCACGGCGCTGCGCCACGATCTCTCCGCCGTGAAGGAGGACATCCGCAGCAACGGCGGCGGCCGGCTGGCCGCCATCGACGCCGAGGCCACCCGCCTCGGCGGGGAATCCCGCACCCAGCGGCAGCGATTCGAGAACTACACGGCAGCGGCCGCGGGCCTGGGCCTGCCGGCCGCGGAAGACCGGGTCCGCTTCGACGCCAACCGGTCGCGGCTGGCCGGGGTGGAAGAAGAGCTCGGCGAGAACTCCCGCGGGCTGCAGGAAAGCCGCACCGCGCTGACCATCGAGCGGACAACGCTCACCGAGCGCGCCGCGGAGATCGGCGCCGAACTGACCAGCCTGCAGTCCCGGCCCAACCTGCTGCCGCGCCCCCAGCTGGAGCTCCGCCGTCGGCTGTGTGACGGGACCGGAATTCCGGAAAACGCGCTGCCCTACGCCGGCGAACTGCTGCGGGTCCGCGACGGCGAGGCCGCGTGGGAGGGAGCCGCTGAACGCACCCTGCACGGCTTCGCGCTCTCCCTGCTGGTGCCCGGCGAGCACTATGCGGCCGTGAGCAAGTGGGTGGATACCAACAATCTCCGCGGCCGGCTGGTCTACCTGAAGATCGGGGACTCCTATTCCGCCAGGGCCGCCGAGCCGGGAACGCTGGCGGCCAAAATCGCCATCAAGCACGGCACCCCGTTCCGCGATTTCCTGCTGGACGAGCTCAGCAGCAGGTTCGATCACTTCTGCTGCGAGAACCTGGCGGACTTCCGCCGGTACCCCAAGGCGCTGACGCTCAACGGCCAGCTCAAGGGCGGCCGCGGGCGGCATGAGAAGGACGACCGCAAGGACCTGGCTGACCGGCGCAACTATGTGCTCGGCTGGGACAACCAGGACAAGGTAACCCGTTTCCTCGCCGAGCAGGACGAGGTCCGCAGCCAGCTCCAGGGCAACACCGCCCGGCTCGGCAAAGTGGACCACTACCTCGGTGCGCTCGGACGGCAGAACCAGCAGCTCGGAACGGTCCGGGCCGTGACCGATTTCGCCGAGATCAGCTGGCAGCTCACCGCCCGCCGCATCGAGGACCTCAAGCAGGAGAAGGCGGACCTTGAGTCGGCCAGCGATGTCCTGCAGCAGCTGGCGGCCAAAGAACAGGAGATGGCCGGCCGGCTGGGGCGCCTGGAGGACCAGGCGGACAAACTCCAGCGCCGGATCGGCGCCAATGAGGAAGCGGCCAAGGAGATTGCCGACGCGATCGAAGAGTGCGCTGCCGTGTTGGCTGAGCAGCCCCTGACGGACGACGCCGGCGTGCTGGCCGCCGTCGCCAAGCTCGCCGCCGGTGCGCTCGGGGACAAACCGCTGACGTACAAAAACACCGCGGCGGTGGAAAGCACCGTGCGCGCCGGGCTGACGGACATCATCGACGCCCTGGTCAAACGGATCGCCCGCACGGCGGAAACCACGGTGCGGCTGATGGCGGACTTCCGCAACAGATACCCCAACGAGACCACCGAAATCGACGCAGCCCTCGAGGCCGCCGGGGATTACAACCGGCTCCTGGAGCAGCTGGCCAGCAACGACCTGCCCCGGTTCGAAGCCCATTTCAAGGAGTCCCTCAACCAGAACACCATCCACGAGGTGGTGGCCTTCAACGCCTTCCTGGACAGCCGCCGGCAGGACATCGTGAACCGGATCGGCGAAATCAACCTTTCCCTGGCCGGGATCGAGTACAACACCGGCCGCCATATCCAGCTGGAGCACCAGAACACCACGGACCTGGACGTCCGCCAGTTCGGCATGGACCTGCGGGCCTGTTCGGAAGGGACCATCGGCGACGAGGAGCAATACTCGGAGCAGAAGTACCTGCAGGTGGCCCGGCTGATCGAGCGATTCCGCGGCCGGGACGGCTACACCACCCTCGACGAGCGGTGGACGGCCAAGGTGACGGATGTGCGGAACTGGTTCACCTTTTCCGCGTCGGAGAAGTGGACCGAAACCGGCGAAGAGTTCGAGCACTTCACCGACTCGGGCGGCAAATCCGGCGGCCAGAAGGAAAAGCTCGCCTACACCATCCTCGCCGCCGCCCTGGCGTTCCAGTTCGGCCTGGGTGCCGGAAAAACCACGGGAAGGAACGCCGCCGCCGGACGCAGTTTCCGGTTCGTCGTCATTGACGAGGCTTTCGGCCGCGGCTCGGACGAGTCCGCGCGCTACGGCCTGGAGCTCTTCCAGCGGATGAAGCTGCAGCTGCTGATCGTCACTCCGCTGCAGAAAATCCATGTGATCGAACCGTTTGTGGCCCACGTCGGCTTCGTGGCCAACACCAACGGCGACGATTCCCAGCTGCGCAACATGACCATCCAGGAATACCGGGACGAGCGGGACCGCCGTGCCTAAGCGGCGTCCCGAGGGCCCCGAACCGAGCTTGCGAGGTTTGGGAAGGGACCTCCGCGGTGACGCCGTCCGTGGCCGGGCGCCGTCGGACGGCCGGGCGCAGGGCTGGACCACGCTAGCCATGCTCCGCGCCCAGTCGCAGAAGGCCTGGGACAGTGGCACGTTATTGCGCGAGCTGCTCGAACCCGGCGGCGTCTACCCGCGCCGCCGCCCGCTGAAACGCCCGACGGCGGCCACCCTCCGGAGTGACTACGCTGCGGCCCGGGCCTGGGCGGCGGAGTTGTTTGCCGCCACGGGTCACTTCATTCTGGAGACCGCGGAGGTGGGCCGAAGTACCATCGGGTCCAACCTGCTGCCGGCCGCGGCCGTATTTGCGTACGCGGACGATGAGATTTCTTTTGTGGGCAAGTCGAAGGAGGCTGTGCGGTTCCGTGGGCTCGCCGCGGGGCTGTCGGCGCTGGACCCTGGCTTCCGTTTGTGGGCACTGAAGCGGCCGCTGCAGTTGTTGGAGCTTGGCGCCGACGCTCTGACCGCCGCCCGGGTGGCGCTCTGGCTGCGGGACAACCCAGGCCCCGGAGTTTATGTGCGGCAGCTCAGCCTGACCGGAGTGCACACGAAGTTCATCGAGCACCACCGGAAAGTAATCGGCGAGCTGGCGGCGGAGCTGCACACCCGCGCGCCGGACCCCGGCGACGCTGCGGAAGATGAGGTCCTTCCGGAGGCAGCCACGGAGCCGGGATCCCTGTTGGGCCAGAACGCCGCCCGGACCCCGGCGGCACGCTTCGCCGCGCGCCACGGTTTTCTGCACCCGCCCGAGCTCGTCCGGTTCCGGGCGCTGGACCCTGGGCTCAACCTGCTGGGCGAGGCTCGGGACCTGACCGTCACGGCGGAGGCATTCAGCACGCTGAACCTGCCGGTCCGGCGCGTCATCGTCACCGAGAACCTGGTGAACTTCCTGGCCTTGCCCGAGTCGCCCGGAACCCTCGCCATCTACGGCGGCGGGTACGGGTTTTCCTCGCTGCGGGATGCGGGCTGGCTCCGGGGCTGCGAGGTCCGGTACTGGGGTGACCTGGACACCCACGGCTTCCGAATCCTGGACCAGCTCCGGTCCGCGCATCCCCATGTGGTCAGCGTGCTGATGGACGAGAAAACGCTGCTGGCACACTGCGATGCGTGGGGCACCGAGCCGACTCCGTCCCGGGCCGCGCTCAACAGGCTGACGGATGAGGAGTCTGCGCTCTACGACGCGCTGGGCAGTGACCGCTTCGGGCAGTCCGTCAGGCTGGAACAGGAGCTGATCCGCTGGGACTGGGCGCTGGAAAGCCTGCTGGACGCCTGAATGTTGAGCGCCTGGACTGGGTTTGTGCCCACATGTTCTACCCGAGACCGTCCAAAGCTCGCCCCGGTTCACTCCGGTCAATCTTCCGAAATCTGTTCGATGAAGTCCTGGTCGTCACCCGCGCGGTCTGCGGCGGCTACCGCGAGCGCTTGGCGCCGCGCCTCACGCTGGAACTCATCCGTGCGGGCGTCCGGCACCCACATCTGGATCTGCCGGAAGCCACGCTCGCGCATAGCAGCCCGGTGCCGTGCAGCCCGATCTCTGACGCTCATGATTCAGTTTTGCATGTAACTCCTGACGCGTTCGGGGTTGGCTTCATCGTCGGCGGAATCGACGGCGGACACGTGTGGTTTGGCCCGCGAGCCGGGGCGGAATTTATGAAGACGCGGAAACGAACCCCCGAAGCAGAAGGCAGTTCTCGGGAGGGTGCCGCCCTATTCGCTTTGATGTTCGTGGTAGACGCCAAAAACAAATGGCGCTTCCATCTGCGTGGGCGTACGGGGTCCTCGGGGGCATCGCCACTCCGCCGGACCGCACCTTACCGGGTCCCCTGCCGCGGAGGCACGTCGCGCATTGGACTAAATGTGCGATCCCTGGCACGATTCTGACATTTCGCGGTCTAGATGTCAGAATCCACTGGAGATTCTGACAGATAGGTCGACATGGAACAGCCGCGTCACGCCGGCGGTCCCAACCGGCACCCACGGGGGCATATCGAACCTGACATCAGGCCGGGCGCCACCGGCTCCGGCTGGCACCCGCAGCTGAACGGTGGCAGCACCCCCGAAATTCCGCACACATGTCCCCTATGCCGCTTCCGTACAAAAGCCATACAGTGAATTCTGGGGGTGGAAAACTATGGCAATCACGAAATCGCGCCGCCTAGAGTTGCGCACAGATGAGGCCACCGATCGGCTAATTGCAGAAGCGGCCGAACTTCTCCATGTGACAAAGTCGGCGTTCGTTATCGATGCGGCTCGCCAAGCGGCACAAAAGGTCATTTCTCGCTCGGAGGTCACTCTCTTGGCTCCCGAGGTCTTCGACGCCATGATGGCATCCCTCGACGCTCCGGATGAGTCGAGGGAACTGGCTGCACTGTCCAAGCTTCCGAGGCGTATCGGTCGATGAGCGACCCGACTTACCGCATGGCGAAGCTGGCCCCCGGGTTTGACCTGGGGGCCTTCGACGGCGGCGAACCGGTCTACAACCAGTGGCTCAACGAGCACGCGATGCAAGCATTCAGCTCCGGGCCGAGCATGGTCTACCTTCTTCTCGAGAAGCGTCCCGAAGCGTCCCGACCGAGTCATGGGATACTTCGCCGTCTGCCCCACCTTCGTGGTCCGGGATGAGGTGCCGAAGCCGCTCGAGGTAGCCACGGCCCGGAGGTACCTTGAACCCGGCCGGTGATCGCTGCCCTGGACCCTGCGTCTGTACCGCCCCCGGCCGCGGGCATATCCTGCTGGAAGGACCAGCCCGCGACCCCCCCCAGCTACCGGAGGAAGACTCATGGAAATGCCGAAAGCGTCCGACGCCGGCAAGGAACACTTCCGCTCGGTCCTGCCTGACCACCCCGAGGTGGTCATCAAGCCCATGTTCGGGAACCTGGGGGCGTTCGTGAACGGGAACATGTTCGCCGGCCTGTTCGGCCCCACCATCGGCGTGAAGCTGGCGGAGGCGGACAAGGAGATGCTGGAAGGTACCGAGCGGACCGTTCCCTTCGGGCCGCAGGGGCGTCCCATGGGCGGCTACACCGGATTGCCGGAAGTCTGGAACGCCGAGGGCTCCGGCGATGAGGCGCGGGCCAAGGCATGGGTAGGGAAGGCTTTTGAGCACGTGGCCGGGCTTCCGCCCAAGGCGCCGAAAATTCCTAGGCCCCGGCCCGAAAAGTAGCCGCCGGCCCGTATTTTCCGCGCCTAGCCCGGATTTTTCATGATGGTCGGGTGGGCGGTCAGGTCAGGGTCTGATTCCCGTTCCGTTTGATTTTTATGGTTTTGGGCGTGCTGGAGGGGCCTGTTGTCGCTGGTTGGGCGTCGGGTTCCA
>NZ_JBWZCH010000024.1:0-43634 GCF_059383435.1 Pseudarthrobacter sp. HLT1-7
CAACGCCGCCGTCATCTGCCTGGCACGCCGCCGCTGCGACGTCATCCACGCCATGCTACGCAACGACACACTCTACGAGGAAAAAGCTCCCCAAACCGCTTGACAAAAAACATAGGGACACCCCCCCCCGGGCCCGCCGGCTGGGAGTCCCGGACTGAGGCAGCCCGGCCGAAACCGCTGCCACTGCCCTTGCTCCCGGGCAGACCAGCGTGCAGGATGACAGATGACAACAAAGGACCGTTCCGCACGGACCGGCCTGACAGCCACACACGGAGGATCCATGACCAGGGACGCCAATATCCACGCCCAGGAGCGCTTCGGCGCCGCTGTAAACAGCGGCAAACTCGAAGAATTCGACGACGTCGTCGCGGCCGGCTGTGTCGACCACGACCCGGCACCGGGACAAGGACCGGGCACGCAGGGATTCAAGGACCTGTTCACAGGGTTGCGCTCTTCTTTTCCGGATCTGCACCTCGACGTCGAACACCTCACAGCCACCGACGACGACGTCGCGTTCGCGTACACGATCACCGGGACACATCAGGGGCCGCTGATGGGTCACCCGCCCACCGGCCAAACCTTCAAAATCCGGGGCATGCAGATCGGACGCTTCGAAGACGGCAAACTCGTCGAGCGCTGGGGAAGCAGCGACCAACTGGGCATGCTCACCCAACTCGGACTTGCCCCGAAGCCATGAAAATCCTCCGCGCACTGGCCTCCGGGGCCGCAGCTGGCTCCGCCGGGACCACACCCCTGAACACCCTCACCTACCTGGACATGATCTGGCGGGCCCGCCCCGCCAGCAGCACGCCCGAGGTCACCGTGGAAAAACTGGCCGACGTCTCCGGCGTGAGGATCCCCGCAACGAGCAGGAACGCACGAACCAGCTAGCCGGGCTCGGCCCGCTGACAGGACTGGTCGTCGGCGCCGGCGTCGGGGCGGTCCTCGGGCTTTCCCGGGAGGCCGGATACCTGCCAGGACTCCTCGGTTCGTCACTGATTGCGGCGGCCGGCGCACTGATCGGCAGCAACGGCCCTATGACCGTTCTGGGAATTACCGATCCCCGCACCTGGTCTCCTGCGGACTGGGCCAGCGACATCATCCCGCACCTGGATTACGGCATCGTGACAGGCGCCGTGCTGCACGCACTGGACCCGGCCACCTCCCACCCGCTTTGACCCGCCGGGGGCGCAACGGGCAGACTTCCCCGTTGCACCTCCGACCGTCCAAGCCGTCTTCCGAATATCTGGCCGGGGCTCAGAAAACCCGGGAATCCGATTCCCGGCAACACGCCGGTGAGGCAGCGATTGCCCACCGCCTCAGAGGAGGCCGCAGCCCGGTCCCCTGATTTCGACATCCCCCCGAAGTGGGTGGGAATTTATGACGCCCCCGTGCCTGTCTTCCTTGACGGGGGCCGGGGGTGTTTTCCGCGTCCGGGCAACCGGGCAGTCTCCCTGTGAATTTCGTTGGCGCACCAGCAGGGCCCGGCTATACCACCGACGGATTCCTCTGCTTCGACCAGCACAGGGCATCGCCCCGCCAGGGCCGGCCCGAGTCCGCGCAAGCGCTTCAGCGGAGGGGTTCCTAGGTCCGGACGAATGTGAAAACACTCCGGGCACAGCACTGCGGACTCCATGGCACATATTGTATGGGAGTATGCCGCCTCACCTTCGTGAGAGAAGCACATCCGACCTGGGTGATGCCGACCCAGACGGTCGTCGGGGGTTTGGGTCGGCGGATGATACGGGGCAGGCGCGCATCAGACACTCCGCCCATTCACCGATCTGCGCCTCCTAAATGGCCGCGGCGTTCTCCTATTTGCGCCGGCTGTATCCATTGGTTCTCGCGGGAGCCTATTTCGACGGAGCCGGCCGCCGTAGACCATGGGATCACGGGTTCGTCGAGATCGATCGGGTCGGCCACGAGGGCGCCAGCTACCAGGGCGAGTCCTGTTTCACCCTTGATATCAATGACATCGCGACCGGCCGGACGGAAACCCGCTCGGTGATCAACATGGCACAGAAATGGGTTTCGCGGCCGTCAGAGAGGCCACCGCCGCGGTCCCGTTCCCCCATCCTGGGCGCCGATTCGGACGGATTATGCCGACGCGTTATCCCGACCTTTGGGTATGGCTCGGTTGCGTCCCGCGGTGAGGGGGCCGGTCTACGGAACAGCAAAACTGAACGGAAAACCTGACGCGATTCCCGGCCCCGGGAACCCACAGTTTCGCGCTGACTCTTCCGGCCGCCGCCCGGCGGGAGTACCCTGCGAATTGTCATGGTCTCAAAAATGCACTCATGACAGGAGCACACCGATGTTCGACCAGAAATTCATCACCGATGCAATGAGCCGCAGCGCCGAAGACCCGCTGGACCGGCGCATCCTGTTCCGGGCCGCCGGGATCGCCGGCATCGGCGGCGCCGCTGCCCTGCTCGCCGCCGGCTCACCGGCCCACGCATCATCTGAAGCAGAGGATTCAGAAAAATCCGGCAAGGGGCCCAGCGACGGGGCTATCTTGAACTTCGCCCTTAACCTGGAATACCTTGAGGCTGAGTTCTACCTGCGTGCCGTCACGGGCAGGGGCTTGAGCGACGGGCTCACGGACGGCAAGGGCCGCAAGGGTGGTGTCACCGGGGGAGCCAAGGTCCCGTTCAAGTCCGGAAGCCTGATCGAAAAATACGCCAAAGAAATTGCTGCAGATGAAGAATCCCATGTGAAGTTCCTCCGCACCGCACTGGGCAAAGCGGCGGTTTCCCGGCCCCAGATTGATCTGGAAGCCAGCTTCACCGCCGCGGCGAAGGCCGCGGGCCTGATCAAGGCAGGCCAGAAATTTAACCCCTTCGCCGATGAAATCAGCTTCCTTCTGGGCGCATTCATTTTCGAGGACGTCGGCGTCACCGCTTACAAGGGAGCGGCCCCGCTGATCGATAACAAAACTTACCTCGAAGCCGCCGCCGGTATCCTCGCTGTCGAGGCCTACCACGCCGGCATCATCCGGACCACTCTGTACGCGCGGGATCTGCAGATGCCCGTCCAGGCCATCTCCGATGCCCGGGACAGCCTCGACGGATCCACCGACCTCGACCAGGGCATCGGCACCAAAGACACCGCCAACCTCGTCCCCACGGACGCGAACGGCATCGCCTTCAGCCGCAGCGCCGGACAGGTCCTGAACATCGCCTACCTGACCCCCAAGGCAGTACGCGAAGGCGGGTTCTTCCCCAAGGGCGTCAACGGCCAAATCAACACCAGCGCCGGCGCCGGCGGCTCTTAACACCGAGAACCACCAGTAGAAACGCCGGGGTCAGGGCAGGCAGGCCGCAGGGGCGGCAGCCTTCCCTGACCGGGAGGTTCGTCCCCCCCGTGCGGAACGGCACGCGTTCGGCCACGGCAGCGCCCGGTCTGACCCACGTGTCGCTTTGGCTGCCCGGGGCTTGATCACTGACCCTTGCTGTCATGATCAGCCAGGCGAGGTCACCGGGAACCTGCGTCCGGCCCGTACGGCTCCGCAGCAGGGTCCAGGTCTGGTATCGGTGGCCGCGGCCGGGGACTGGACTATGGTCTGCCCGCACGGGCACTCCCGGTCCACGGCCGCACGCGGTCGCGGCGCGACACTGCTTCAGCCAGACGCAGGAAGTACTCACAGGAATGGATTTCCCGTTATGAGGCTTGAGGGCTGGCATCTGATCATCATCGTTCTTGTTCTGCTGCTTTGTGCTGCCCCGAAGCTGCCGGGCATGGCCCGGAACCTTGGCCGGTCGATGGGGATCTTTAAGTCTGAAGTCCGTGAAATGAAGAAGAGCGGCACCACGGGTGCCGAGGCCAGCTCGGGGCCGTTCAAGGGACCCGTGGCCGCCGGCCCGAAGTCCACCGTCACCGATAGCCGCACCGCAGACGGACCCGGCGTTCGGTCGCCGAACCGCATCTGAGATGCCGCGGCAGTGGCCATGAGCCGTCGACCTAATCCCGAGGGGCGGATGGCGCTCCTGGAACACCTCAAGGAATTGCGGGACCGGCTCTTCAGGGCCGCTATCGCCGTCGTGCTGGGGACCGTCGTCGGCTTTCTCGTCTATCAGCCCTTTCTCGCGGCGCTGATCAAGCCGATCCGTGACCTGAACGAACACGAAGGACGGCAGGCGACGCTGAACTTCGACGGCGTGGCGAGCTCCTTCGACTTGATGATCCAGGTCTCCGTCTTCCTGGGACTTATCGTCGCCAGCCCCGTCTGGCTGTACCAGCTCTGGGCCTTCATCGTCCCGGGCCTGCACAAGAAGGAACGCCGGCTCTCGCTGTCCTTCGTTGCTGCCGCGGTGCCGCTGTTTGTGGGCGGGGTGCTCCTGGCCTGGCTTGTGCTCCCCAACGCGGTGCGTGTGCTGACGGACTTCACCCCCTCCGGCGGTTCGAACTTCATCAGTGCCCAGATCTACCTGTCCTTCGTCCTGCGGCTGCTGCTGGCCTTCGGCATCGCGTTCCTGCTGCCGGTCATCTTGTTCGGGCTGAATCTGGCCGGACTGGTCAAGGGCAAGCAGCTCGTCAAGAGCTGGCGCATCACGGTGTTCCTGGTCTGTCTGTTCGCGGCCATGGCTGCGCCCGGCGCGGACGCCATGAGCATGTTCTACCTAGCCGGCCCCATGCTGGCCCTGTTCTTCGCCGCCATCGGCCTGTGCCTGCTCAACGACCGCCGCCGCGAGAAGCGGGCAATCAAACGCGCCGTCGAAGCCGAAGCCACCGCGGACCAGGCCACTCCCGGCCCCGAGCTGGAGCATCTCTAGCCGTCCGCGCCAGGGACCGGAGACACGGCCGTCCGAAGAAACCAAAACTACGCGATTGATGCTCCAAAGGTGGTTCAGCTGCCCTTTTTGGCTATTCCGGCAGTCGTTGGGCGTTGAGCCCTTGGTGGTACGCGTGGCTGAAGAAACACGGTACCCGCTCGTCCGCCGCGGTCGCCCAGGCCGCAGTCGATGCTGCGAAATCCCAGCACACCACCGTCCCGGCCCAGCACTGGAGGAGCCGATGTCGCCGCCCTCGCCCAGGAAATCATCACTCTGAACAACGAACTGGCCGGGCTCGATGTGCTGATCAGAGAGAAGGTCACCGAACCCCGGCACGCCCGGACCCGCCTCAGCATGCCCGGCTTCGGACCCGTCCTCGGCGCCACCGGCGTCAGGGGCCATCGGCGGGTAGGGAAGACCTGTCCGGACGGGGGTGTGTGGACATGGCGCTGGGCGGTCCAGCGGTCGTGATATTCCGGGCGCTGGCTTCCATGCCTGCAGTGAAGTGCAGCAACCCGTCCACCGACACGATGTTCCTACGATTCACGAGAGGCCGGCTGCTTGACCTTGTCCGGCATACCGCAGGGGCATGAGTTTATGGCGTTGTAGGTCATGGACGAGCGTAGTGAGCGCGGCCGCGTTGCGGGGGTCTTCGGCGAGGCCGATAAGCTCGGAGGCTATGGCGGCCAGTTTTGTATTGGTGTGGTTGCTGTGGACGCAGAGCAGGGCGAAGGCTGCATCGGCACTGATGCTGAGCCGTCCCATAAGAATGCCCAGGGCTCTTTCGATGACGGCGCGGGCGCGGACGGCTCCGGCGACGGCATCCCTGGTGGCCCGTGCTGTTTCGGAGCGGACCGTTGAGGTCAGGTCCACCATGATTCCCGCGATGGAGAAGAGCCCGCCGGTCGCGTTGAGGACGGCCTCCCCGGAAGCCAGCACCGTGTGTTCGCGCTGGTGGGAGTCAATGAGGCGGTGGTAGCTGGAGAAGTGCCCTCCGGCCTGAGCGAGACCGGCGTTCATTTCCCGTATTTTCGCCCTGTCGTCCGGGTGCTTGTGTGCCAGGGCGAGTTCAAGGGTGGGCACGACTTTTCCCCGCCGGTATCCGTGGATCCGATAGATTGCATCGGACCACGTCATCAGCCCGGTCACGGCATCGAAGAGAAACGTCCCCGCGGTGCAGTCACTGGCCCCCAGCGCGCTGGAGTACGTGAACATGCTGTCAAAAGAACGCATACCGTTCGCACCAGACCTTCGTTCGAATCCCTCGGCGTGTCACCGCCTACCCTCATTATGGCCGCAGGGAACATTAATGACCCCGCCGGAATCCGGTTTCCGACGCTGCGGCTGGCCCTAACGCCAGCCGCGTCGGGCGGCAAAGAACGCGGGCTGGACCGGTCCGGGGTGGGCCGGGTTTCGGATCCGCTAGGTGCCTTCCGAGGTTTCGCCGCGCCCGACCAGAATGCGTGAGACGGCGGTCCCGCCTGCCCCCATTCGGGTTGCGGGCAGGACAATCCCGTGGGGACCCGTCGTGGCACCGGGCTCTGAAGTGGGGGCATCTACCGGTTGGAAAGCCTCCGGCTGTGTCCGAGCAGGCTCAGTGCCAGGGCGCATGCTGAATCCAGTGCGGCGGCTGTCCAGAGGCGCTATTCCGGGGATAAACTTTGCTTAATGCCCCGGACCCCGGCTGCCCACCGACTCAGCGTCCAGGAGCATCCAAATGTCTGAAATTTCAATTCCCCGCAACCCGGATCCACGGTCCGAAATCGGGATGACCCTGAAACGGGCGACCAATCCGGTAGTACAGCATCTCACCCGGGACATGTCATCGCGACGGGAGGCTGTTGGCGTCAGCGTTCCGCACAGGTTGCCGTCAGCCGCAGGTAATTCTTCCATCGTGGCGCAGGCCCGGGAAGTGATCGATTCCATTCTCGAAGATCCCGATCCCGATCCGCGCTTCGCAGTGAACAGGCAACGGCTGCGGACATGGGTCGCCGCCTGTCTCGGGTCCCCCGACCGGGGACTGCTGGAGCACCTTATCGAAGCGTGCAGTCAGGCCAATGCCCAACGCCAGCCGGATAAGGCCGCCGCCGCCCCGGTCGTTCTACACGACGCCGCACCGCGGTGAGAACGCGACCCCTCAGCATGAAGTGCCATTTTTTACACTCGAGGTATCTGCCGGGACTGGCCCGGGACGCGGGCCGTTCTGCCCGGAAAGCAGCTCGACCTGCGAACCGGGCACGACGGGCGTTATTCTTAGCGGTGAGAAGCAGTTTCCGGCACGCTGCCGGACCATGAGAATACGGGGATGTGAGGCTCGCCATGGATAGTGCACCTGCCGCCGAAGCCCCTGCCCGATTCCCGCGAAGCATGTCCCGTGGTTGACTCAGGAGTTTCGCCGGCTACCCCGCCGGTCGACGCGGACCTGTGCACGCCCTTTCTGAGGCAGTTGCAGGTAACAGGTGCTGCCGTCTCCATGTTTGGCGGGGCCGCACCGGAAACCCTGGTGTGTGCGAGCGACCCGCTGGCCGCCCGAATTGATGAGCTGCAGTTCGATCTGGGCGAAGGACCACGGGGGGAGGCTCTTCGTACGCGCCTGCCGGTTCTGGTCCCGGACGTGCACGACACTCATCCGTATTCCTGGCCCGTTTTTAGCAAAGCTGTCCAGGACACGGAGGTCGGCGCGTTGTTTGTTTTCCCGCTGACCATCGGCGCCATGGATCTGGGCGTCGTGGAACTTTATCGCACGAAACCGGGAATCCTAAGTCATACCGACCATGCAGCCGCAGGGGTGCTCGCTCGTCAAACGGCATGGGAGCTGCTTCGCCATGTTCTTTCGGTGAAGTCCGCTGACACCGACCCGGCCGTGGATGCTGCCCTGATGTCGAGGCGGGAAATTCACCAGGCAACGGGGATGGTGCTGGCTCAATCCGGGGTCAGCGCGGCAGATGCCCTGCTGCTACTGCGCGCACATGCCTTCGCCAACTCCGTGACCTTGCGTGACACCGCTGATGAGGTTCTACTGGGCCGCCTGAGTTTTACCCACCGGAATGATCAACGCGACAACGACGGGCTGGAGTAAACTGGAATCATGGTGACGACAAGCCGCGCCGAGCGCGTGAGCGCCGCCTTCGTGAGGATCACAGACACGCTGGTTGCTGACTACGATGTGCTGGATTTACTCCATGCCCTCGTTGAAGTGTCCATCGATCTGCTGGACGCCGCTGCCGCTGGTCTGCTCCTTGCCGATCCGCACGGCGAACTGCAGGTCCTGGCCTCCACCAGCGAACGAAGCCAGCTCGTTGAGATACTCCAACTCCGGGCCGGATCCGGGCCCTGCGTGGAGTGCTACCAGACAGGAACGCCCGTTGAGGTGGAGGACATCCGCGTCCTAAACGGGAAATGGCCCGAATTCCAAACAGCGGCGCTCTCACAGGGTTTCCGTTCCGTGCACGCCGTCCCGATGCGCGTTCACGGTAAGACCATTGGCGCCATGGGCCTCTTCGGTGAGCACCCGGGAGCCCTGACCCGGGAGGACTCCGCCATCGGCCAGGCCCTGGCCGACGTCGCGACGATCAGCATCCTGCAGGAACGCACGTTCCGTGAATCGGCCCTAGTCAACGAACAATTGCAGCGCGCCTTGAACAGCAGGGTCCTGATCGAGCAGGCCAAGGGCGTCATTGCCCACACCGCGGGAGTGAACATGGAAGAGGCCTTCCGACGCTTACGCGACTTTGCCCGCGCGAACAACCAGGGCTTGCATGACACGGCAACGCACGTCATCAACCGCACGCTCAGCCTCTAGCCCGGCGACGGCAGACCCCCGCGACCTGGTTCCCGCCATTCTCGCCCGTGCTGCCGGAAGGATCCGACGGAGGCGCCCGCAGCCACCACGAATGACCCACGGGGTGCCGTTGTCATCCGCCCCATCTCCAGGCCGACGCCCCTCCTCGCACCATGCGCCTGGTGCTCGCTAAAGGGACCCCCGCCCGAAAGGGCCCCAAGTGCGGCCCTTACACTGCTTCGTACTACGGGCGCGCCCGAGCTTTCCAACCCGCAGTTCTTCGCCTACGCTGTGAGTGTTGCCCCGGACCCTGGCAGCGCCCTTTCTTTTAGGCGCAGTTTTCCAGGGAGGAACCCTCACATCGAAGGCACCCAGACACTCAATGCCCTTCTGCATTGCCGTTTCCTTGCACGTCCGCAGGAGGCCGTGCGTTCTCCGCGACGTGTCCGTCCAGCACACCACCATGGACCTGCGCGCATAGCATCACTGGCGACGACCTGCCGTGTCCCGGGGATCCTCCGTTGAGCGTGCCAGGTCGCGAAATCCCATGCGCGCTGCCCGGAACGGCGACGTCACCCATGGCACCGGCGGCGAGTCACTCCAGGGCCACCAGTCCTTGCCGGAGCGGGGGGCCGATGGCGATGACTGGCGATGCCATTCGGGCGGTCGAAGAGGCCGCTGCCAGAACCACCCCCTCGGATTTTGAACATGAACATGCCGCTCCGGAATTACAGATAGCCGTGGCGTGGGCGGTTACGCATGGCATGCCCATCCGTGACGTCGCCACCGCAGCCCACATGACGGCGTTGGAAGTTCTGGACGTCGCGGACTCCCTGAACTATCGGACAGCTAACTCAGGGCCGCCAGAGCGCGGCCAGCCAGACACCGGATGAGTAAAGAATGTGTGCCCGGACACCGGCGCGGACACCGGGCCGGCTGCACTTCAGCCCTCGCAGCCGCTCGGGGCGGCCGCGCCGCACCTTCGATGGACCCGGTGCCGGATGCGCCAGGCCTGGACCTCAGGTACATCGAGATCTGCCATCCCCTACTCCGCTGGCATGCCCCTCCGGGGCGGAAGGTCGACCATGACTGCGTCACTCTATTCACTGTTTCTTGCCGATTCCATCGCCTCTGCCGAGCCAGGCCAGAGCCTGACCGACGACGAAGTTTACGGGGTATACATCAGTTGGTGTCTGCTCCGCAGGGAACTCCCCGCCTCCTCGCCGGCTTTCTGGACCGCTATGCGCGAGGGGGAAATGCCCGCCAGGTGCAGGATCGCCAGGCGAGTCATCCGCCCGGGCCTGCGCATGAGAGGGCCAGCCGCGGCTGACTACATCCTCACCAGCCAGCCCAGCCTGCTCCTGACGAAAGGTTCCGTCGTCTCCGCGGTGGAGGGAGACACGGAAGCGGTCACCCGGGCCAAAGGGATGGCCGTTTCCCTCATCGCCCGGCACGGAGGTCAGGCCGCACCGCCTACTCCGGTTAGGGCTGCGTTCTGATGTACTTTCCCGGGGCTGGTTTCCCGGCACCGGCCCGGCCCCTAAGATTCACTCCGACCCTGAAGGGCCGATCATGGCAGTGCCACCCCCACCCGCATCCGAGGCGTCCCTTGTGACCCCTGAAGAGAACAGGGATCCGCCGGGGAGCCTGGACCTGGCGGCGTTGGCCGGGCTGCTGGGCCGCATTGCCGAGCGCGACAACGACGCCTTCGAGGAATTTTTTGCCCTTACCTGCGCCGCGGTGTTTGTCCAGATCCGCGCGGTGCTCATCTCAAGGGAACTCAGCGAGGACACATCCCAGGAGGTCTACTTCCAGGTGTGGAACACAGCCGAGAGGTTTGATCCGGTACGCGGGTCGGCGATGGCATGGCTGCTGACCATCGCCCGGCGCCGAGCGGTGGACCACGTCCGGGCCGAACAATCCCGCTGGAACCGGCAGGCACGCTATACCTTGGCGAACTACGCTGCCGGCCACGACGAGGTGGCAGAGGAAGTGACCAGAATTTTTGAGGCGATTGACATCAGAGGCCACCTGCTCTCGCTCTCTGACAGGCAGCAAGCCGCGATCAATCTTGCCTTCTTTGGCGGGCTCACGTACCGCGAAGTGGCTGGAGCCCTGAACGTGCCCCTGCCCACGGTAAAAAGCCGGATTCGGGAGAGCATCATCAAGCTCCGGCAGGCAATGGAAGAACCCTTTCCTCGCCAGGGCGGCCCGGCCGTCGGGAATTCCCACGCTGCAGTATGAATACTGAATGATTCTAGGAACCAATGATTCTAGTAACCAACGGTTCTGCAAACCCATGGGCGACACTGAGGACTTCAGGGGTCAGTGTGCACGGGTGCGGGCGTTATGTGCCGTTCTTGTTTCATAGGATGTGTGTATGTCAATTTCATCCAGGTCCTTTGTGGCGGGGTGGATTCTAACGATCGTCGCAACACTCGGCGGTTAGGTGTGGGTGGTTAGGAGCCTAGCAAAGCGCTCTGCGGGAGTTTCGTCGTTGAGGGTTTTCCGCGGTCGGTTGTTGAGGCCCAAGGCGACATCTGCCAAGTGCTGGGGAGTGTAAATGGACAGGTCCGAGTATTTCGGAAAGTACGGGCGCAGCAACCCATTCGTGTTCTCGTTCATGCCGCTTGACCTGCAACAGGAACTGGCCGGCTGGATGCCCTCATCTCCGAACGGGTGGTGGAACACTCCCATGCACCGGTCCTGCTGAGCATGCCCGGTTTCGGCCCCGTCCTCACCGCTGAGTTCCTCGGCGCCACCGGAGGAGACCTGGCAGTCTTTGAAACGGCGGACCTGTTCCTGCCACCATCCCCGGAGTCTCGTTCAAAGTCGCTGAGGTGATCATCACCGAAACCGGGGCGGACATGTCCGTGTTCGAAACCCCGGGCCGGCTCGCGTCCTGGACCGCTGTCTGTCCCGGCTCCAACGAATCAGCCGGCCGGATCAAATCCGCTCACATCCTGCCCGGCAACAAATACCTCAAAGCCGCCCTGGGCACCGCGGCGCTGTCCGCGTCCCGAAGCAAGGACACCTACCTCGGAGCCAAATACCGGCGCATCTCCGCCCGGCGCGGACCGATGAAAGCCATCGTCGCGATCGAACACTCCATCCTCACCGCCGCCTGACACCTGCTCGCCAACGGTGAATGCTACGCCGACCCCGGCTGGACCCGATCAAAGCCAAAAACAACGCCATCAAATAACTCAACAGCCTCGGCTTCAACGTCACCATCACCCCGACCACCGCAGCCTGACCCACCGTACTTTCGTATCAGTCCGGATGCTGCACCACAGATTTCTTAGGCAGAGGGAAACCAGTTAGAGACCGGCACATGCCGGTCTCTAACTGGTTAACTGGCATGACAGGCGGAAGCATCCTCGTGCTGAGTCTGCCGCTTGAAGAATCTGGCTTCAGGTGGCGGCGCTGCGGGGCTGGTAAAGGGTTCCGTCCCTGAGCATGGCGTAGAGCGTAGAGCGTAGGGAGTCGGGACGTTTTCAGCAACTCACGTCAGTTATCGGGCCCTGCCGGCAAGGGCCAACACGGTTCGGGCCATACGACAGGCACATCACGCGAAGTGTCACTTCACGGTGAGGCTGCCTTTCATGTTGCCGTGGAACCTGCAGTGGTAGGGGTAGGTCCCGGGTTTGGTCGGGGCGGTGAAGGTGCCGGTGCCGACTTTAATGATGGCGTCGAATGCGGCACCGGTGTCAGCGGTGACGCTGTGCGCTTCAATGTCTTCGTTGGTGACACTGATTGTCGCTCCGGGGCTCACGGTGTCCGCACCCTGGTATTTGAAGCCCTTGATCAGTATCTCCGCCGAAGGCGCTGCGGGTGAAGAGCTTGGGTTGGAGGTCGAGGGAACAGGTTCAGTGGTGGCAGGCAGGGCTGAGGTTGATCGTTCCGTCGTTGTCGGTGCTGCTATCGTGCCGGACCCTGACGTGCCGGACCCTGACGTGCCGGGGGCGCCGCAGCCGGACAGAGCCAGCACGATTACTGTTGCCGCCAGTCCGAGGGCCCTGAGTGTTCTGGTGTTCGCCTTCATGATGAAACCTTCCGTCTGCCCTGCTGTAGTGATCTGCGGCGGGGGTGTGTCAGGGGTGTTTGATCCAGCAGGCCAGGATGGTGGTCGAAAGCTGGTAGGCCAGGGCGTTCCGGCTGATGCTCTCCGGTCCCAGGGCCGCTGGCAGGTCGGTAGCATCCACCTGAAGGACGAAGCTGTCTTTCTGGAAAACGGCTGACCCGTCAGCGGTTTCGTAGGCCGGGAAGCCCAGGTTCGCCAGACCCTCGATGGGTTCGGCGTCCTTTGCCAGGGCCTGCATCGCATCGAAGTATGTCAGTGCCGACGCCTGATCTTTCGCTTCCCTGACGGAGATCTTCAGGGCACCCTCTTTGAGGTGGTACGTGCAGGTAAAAGTGCTGTCGGCCCAGTTATTGACTGTGTGCGGTTTCGAGTCCAGATCCAGGATGGATGTGAGCCTGTCCATCGGCTGGTCCCCGCATACCATCAGGGCAGCGTCGCTGGGGCCCTGAGCTTGGGGCGCGCCCGGGGATGGGGAGGAGCCGTGGCTGTGGGCGTCGGCGTGCCCTGATTCGGCGGCAGCTGAGGACGACGAGGGAAGGACTGCGGGGGTGGCCGGTGCGACGGATCCGGCGGCTGCTGCGCAGCCGGAGAGCAGCAGCGACGTGACGGCCAGGGCAGCCAGGGCGTGCTTTCGGTGTTTCATGTCCAGTCCATTCGCGCCATTTGCCGCTTCCGGAAAAAGCGGGAGTTCCGTGGTTCAGACTTTGAGTTTTGCGTAGATGACGTAGTTGTCATCAAAGAGCCCGGTGGCGGGGTCGTACCCGTCGCAGGTGATAAGCCGGAGCTCAGCGCCGGGGGTATTGCCGTAGACCTCGAGGGTGGGGAGCTGGCTCTTGCTGTACTGGGCGCCGCGGTCAACGGTGAACACCGCGGTGGTACCGTCGATCCGGGAGACATTGATCTCAGCTCCGGGGGTGAGCTTTCGGAGGTCAGCGAAAACTCCGGTGCCGCCGCCGAGTGCGTTGACGTGGCCCAGCATTACGGCGGGGCCACGTTCCCCGGGGGAGGGGGAACCGTTGTACCAGCTGGCCGGTGCCCCGCTTCCGGTAGGGGGTACTTCCAGGGAGCCGTTCTCTCGGAGTCCAAGCTTGAGGAGGTCGGTTCGCACGCCGATGGCCGGGATTTCCAGGGTCACCGGCTCGGATCGTGCCAGCACCGCGGGCTCTGCCACGGCAGGAGCGGCAGCCGGACTCGATGCGGGAGGTGCCGGTACTGCGGAACCGGGTGCGGCGGGGGTGGTTGCCGCGGAGGGTACCGCTGAAGCGGAAGGTGGGGAGCCGACGTCCAGCGTTCCGCTGTTTCCTGCACCGCAGCCGGTTAGGGCCAGCAGGAGCAGAACCCCGGCCGCCGTGGTGGCCCGGAGGCCCCCGCGGCGGCCGGGATTCTTGGTTCTCACAGTAGTGATCCGGTCAGCCGGTGCTTAGGCCGCTGAACCGGCGGTGCGGCGGCGGACAACGTAGGCTCCACCGGCGAGGGCGACCAGGGCCAGGCCGCCACCGACGGCGAGGGCACCGGTGTCAGTACCGGTTTTCTGGCTGACACCGGTGTCAGCTCCGCCTGCCGGCACCTTCATCTGGCCGGCCTTCAAGGTCCCGCACAGGGCAGGGGACGTGGCGGCCAGCGGAAGGGTGGGGGCCAGATCGGACTTGGCGGCCTGTCCTGCGGCGCTCAGGGTGGCGGGATCAAGACCGTGAACGACCACAACCGCGGTGCCGGCGTCCAGGGCTGCCTTGGTTTCGGCGTTCAGCTCGAACGTGCGGTCAACGGTGTAGGCAGCACCCTGGCCGCCGACCTTGAGGTCAAGGCCTGCTGCGGGGCTGGTGTCACCGCTGGTGGACAGGGTGGTCACGATGGGCCCATAGAACGGATCCCCTTCGGTCGTGGAGATGACCTTGTCGCCGTCCTTATCCGCGGATGGGGCCGGGCAGATGCCCTGCTTGCCGCCGTGGATGTGCTGGACGTGCGGGTAGGGAGCGTCCATAAAGGTCGCGGGCATCCCCGAAACCTTCAGGACAACGTGGGCCTGGTTGCCCTTGACATCAACAGTGATGCTGCCCGAGCCGGCGCTGCCGTTGAGCTGGCCCAAAGTGGACTGGTAGGACTGGTCCGCTGCCATCGCAGGGGAACCGGAAAGGGCCAGGGCGGCCAGGGCCAGGGTGGGGACTGCCATAAAGCGAAGTGTCTTATTCACGGAATAATCTCCTCATACACGCGCGTGTGATGTTAGGCACCCCCAGGAAAGGGGCCCCGTACTTCGGAACACTACCGGACAAGGATGGCTAAAGATGTGACCCAGCTCACATGTTCTGTGGCAGACCGCGGCCGGGCGGGTACCAGGGGTGCCTGACCCGGGCCGGCAAACCGGCCCGGGTCAAGCAGTTGAAGCTCCGCGGCGGCGGCCCCTGGCAGCCGGCCCTGATCCGGGCCGGGTCTTGTGCAGCAGGGCGTACCCGGCCACCGCCAGGGCCCCGGCGGCCGCTTCGGCGACCGCCGTAATGGTCTTGGCGGCATACCAGACCGGTTCATACATCGAAGGCAGCGCCCCAACAGCGGGGACCTGGACATACCGGTAAAGAATGACCGCACCCAGGGACGACAACGCCACCACCGCGGCAGCCGCGAAAGCGGCACGTGACCCTTTGAGCAGGACGAACACCGCGGCCAGGGCCGCGGCTCCTGCCTGGATCAGAAACAGGGTCCCCTGCCCGAGACCGCCAGGAGCTGCCTGCTGATAGCCCGGGGCGAGCTGGACATGGACTACGGCACTGACCACCAGACCGGCCGCGACACCGACACGCAGCACCCACAAGGTGCGTGTCCGTTTGGTCGGTTGTAGTTCCTGGCGGCTCATTTCACGACCAGCGTCCCGGTCATCTGCGGATGAAAGCTGCAAATGATCCCGTACTCACCCGGGGAATCCGGAGCCTTAAAGCTCACCGTTGCACCGGCCGGGACCTCAACGTCGAACCCGCCCTCGTCCTTGGCGGTCAGGGTATGAGGGGCGCTGTCCGCGTTCGTCACCGTCACCATCCCCGCCGGCTGCACCGACGCCGGGACCTCGAACGCGAAGCCCCTGATCGTAATAACCCCTTCGGACGCCTGCGCCGACCCATCAGCTGGGGAGGCGGCGGAACTGGTTGCAGGCGGCGCGGGGGGTGCGCCCCCGCCCTCAGCAGCGCACCCGGTAATGCCCGCCAGCGCAACTGCCGCGGCTGAGGCCCAAATACGAGTAGTGGTTTTCATGAAAAATCCCCTTCGAAAGGGGTATGGTCCGCCACCCGCCGGACGGCGCGTCCATCAGGAAACTACCCCACACACCCTATTCGTCACCCCCGCCCTTACGGACTGCCCGACGGGGACTCGCGGAATAACCGGCCCGGACCGGGCCCATGTTGTCCGGAGATAGTTTTCTGATGTGAAAGACATCATGCTTCCGGTCTGTGTAGGCTGGCCCCATCCGGCACGGTACGAGCATCGAAGGGTGAGTCATGACTGAAATCACTGCACATCACGGATTGTTCAAGGACACCAACCTGCATGTGGATGACACCGGAGGGCCGGGTCGTCCGGTGGTCCTGATCCACGGGTGGCCGCTGTCCGGGGAAGCGTTCCAGGCCCAGGTGCCGGCCCTTCAAGACGCCGGATACCGGGTCATCACCTATGACCGGCGCGGCTTCGGCCGCAGCGACAAACCAATGACTGGCTATACGTACGACACGCTGACCGAGGACCTGCACGCCCTGCTGGAGCAGCTGGAACTCGATGACGTCACCCTGGTCGGCTTCTCCATGGGCGGCGGCGAAGTAGCCCGCTACTTCAGCCTCTACGGAGCGGAACGGCTGCGCAGCGTCGTTTTCGCGTCCGCGGTCCCGCCCTACCTGATGCAGACCGGCGACAACCCCGAGGGGCCCCTGACCAAGGATGCGGCCACGAAGATGACAGCGGACCTTACCAGGGACGAAGACGAGTTCTACGACGGATTCACGCGCGAGTTCTTCTCCGTCAACGGAGAACTCAAGGTCAGCGAACAACAGCGCCAGGATGCCTTCGCATTGTGCAAGCAGGCGGATAAGAAAGCGGCCCTCGCGTGCATGGCCGCCTTTGGCGGCACCGATTTCCGTGACGACCTGCTCAAAGTGACCGTGCCGGCGCTCGTGCTCCACGGCGACGGCGACGCCATCGTACCCTTCGAAGGATCCGGTCAGCGCACACACGCAACCCTGCCCGGGAGTGAACTGCGCGTCATCGCCGCAGCCCCCCACGGATGCAACGTAAGCCACTCCGACGAATGGAACGAAGCACTGATCCAGTTCCTGGCCAAATAGTCCACGAGGTCCGGCAGACCTCGTGGATCCATTCAAGAGCAACTGTTGAGAGTAGATTCTCTAACGGGACGAAACCGCCCTCTGCGCTGTGATCTAACCGCCACGTTCCGCTAACAATCACAAGCCAGAGGATCCGCAAGGATCCCGACGCCACGCAGCGTTCCTTAAGCCCGTGGACCAGATTCAGAATGCCCACGTTGTAGTGCCAAATCCTGATTCGCAGCGCAACAGCACCAACGGGATCTGGGATCAGGCACTGGCCGCGTTGCTGACCCGCGCCGATACTCAAGGGTTGATCAACTGGGAGGTGTCGGTGGACTCCACGGTGAACCGTGCCCACCAGCACGGCACGAACCTTCCCCGCCACACAGGGGGACCTGTCGAATTACATGAATCCGCTCGATGAGCCTGATGATCGCCATCGGCCGCTCCCGCGACGGGCTGACCACCAAGATCCACGCCCTGGTTGACGGCAACATGCGCCCCCTTGTGCTACTCCTGGGTCCAGACCAGTGCGGGGACTCGCCCATGCTTGAACACCTCATGGCCGCCCTCAAGGTCGAACGGGAAGGTCCCTGGCGGTTCCGCTCCCGCCCGGACCGGGCCATGGCTGACAAAGCCTACTCATCCAAAGCGATCAGGACCTACCTGCCAGGGCGGGGCATTGAATGTGTCATCCCCGAAAAGGACGACCAGAAAGCTAACCGGAAACGCGGAGGCTCCGCCGGCGGACGGCCCGTCACCTACGACAAGGACGCCTACGAACGGCGCAATGTCATCGAGCGCAGCTTCAACACCCTCAAACATTGGCGCTCCCTGGCCACCCGCTACTACAAACTGGCCCTCACCTACTGCTCAGCGACCGTCCTGCACGCCGTCGTCATCTGGAGCACCCTATTGGGAGACACGCCCTAGCGGCGGCGGTCCAGGTGAAGCCGGTTCCCCAATTCGGGACCGGCGACGTCGATGCCTCCCGAGACCGGGGCATCATCCCCAGCCGTCGCAGGTTCCACCTTTCTGAAGCCAACTCAACGTAAATGGTTCCGCTCCGGCGCTCAGCCGCAGCTCAGCCGGTGCTATCGAGGATCAGGCGCGCCGCTTCCGTTGGTTGGTCCCAGTGCGGGAAGTGACCGCAGTTTTCGAACCAGTGCAGCGTTGCATCCGGGAACAGCTCCGTGGCCCGCGCCGCCTCACTGGGAGCGGTGACCTTGTCCTTCCGCCCCCATCCAATGACCACTTTGCCCTTGAGTGAACCGGCCGGTGCGCCTTCCTGACGGGGTCCGTGAATTAGCGCGTTGAGGGCCGGGTCCAGACTGGTCGATGTCTTGAACCCGCGAAGCTCATGCAGGACCAGATCCTGCGGCAGCTTCCAGGGGTGGGCGGAGAACTGAGCCAACAGGGCCGTGCGGCCCACTGGGTTGCCCGTGAGGAAGGGGAGCGCCGGTTGGATGCGGCGCACCAGTGCGACGGATGCCTTGATGCTTGCACCAAAGATCGCTGCCTGGCGGTCATTCCAGAATCCACCAGGGTCCAGCGCGATCGTGGTGCCAGCGTGCCCTCGCCGCGCCATTTCCATCGCCATCCGGGCGCCCATGGAGCTGCCTACCAGATCAAGGTCACCCAGTTCCCCGTCGCGGATAAAGGCTTCGACGGCATCGGTCAGCGTGGCAATGGTGGTTTCGCCGGTCAGCGGCGCGGATTCGCCGCAACCGGGGAGGTCGACGGCGATGACATCGCGTTCAGCGGCCAGCGCCGGGATTACCGGGTTCCAGTTACCAAGACTGGAACCGAGCCCATGGATCAGGAGGAGTGGCTTACCGGAGCCTTGCCGGGTTGAGTGCAGCATGACTTCACTGTAAAGGGGTGCAACATATCTGGCCAGAGGTCATCTGGCGAAAGGCCCGACGGCACAGCGATACGCGGTTAGGCAGCGCATCCAGCACGCCTCAGGTCGGACACATCTCAGGCAGGGGCGAAGAGTTCAAGCGCCACGTTGTCGGGGGCCCTGAATTCCAGGATGTAACCGGCGCCGATGTCCTTGACTTCCCCATGCGCAATGCCGAGCTCGTCAAGGACCGTTACGGCAGTGTCGAGGTCGGTGCGGGCGGATACGGCAAAGCTCAGGTGATCCGGACCTCCCCTGTCCTCATCATGGCAGTCACCTTCGGGTGCAACCGGGCGGAGCCCGGCGATCAACGACGCGCACTTCCCGGATCACCGGCCCGGATCCCGGGCGACTACATGGTCAAGGCCCGCAGCGCCGCGGAGGCGGAGTTCCTTGGCATCGGTGCTGGTGCCCGGACCTGGCTTCTTGAGGCTGCCGCGGTGGGCACCGCACGATGAACGTGAAAATGGCCGAAGCTGCCGCGCTGGCTAAGATTGAGCTGCTGCGGGGATGACAGCGGAATTAGTGGATTCTTCTACGCTGCCAAGGCTGGCTGTTGATAACTATAGTGGACTTCGTTGGGCCGACGGCAACCGAGCGCGGAGCAGTCGATGACGGTGGCGAGGTAAACGAGTCCTTGCCAGGTGTGGATATACGTGATGTCGCCGACGAACTTCACCCCGGGGCGGTCGGCGGTGAAGTCCCGGTTGACGAGGTCGGGTATGCCCGCTGCTGCCTCGGTGGTGACGCGGAACGGGCGTGGCTGACAGGCCACCAGGCCGTGGTGGCGCATGATCTGCCGCACCAGCTCGGGTGAGCACTCGGTCTGTTCCGCGGAGAGATCGGCGTGGATGCGCCGGTACCCGTAGGTGCCCTCGGAGTCCTCGAAGAAGTGCTGGATCCGCGCCGTCAGGGCCTGGCGGCGGGCTGCCGTGGCCGATTGCGGACGGGTGGCCCAGTGATAGAAACCGGACGTCGAGACGGCCAACCAGTGGCACCTTTTTACCACCGGATTCATATTGGCGGGCTCAGCTTTTTGGGAATCGATGAATTCGTACTTGCTCACTACCGCTGCTCCCGGGCGAAGTAAGCGCTGGCTTTTTTCAGGAAGGCGGTCTCCGCCCGCAGCTCTTGAACTTCTCGCCCGAGCTCCTTCAACCGGGCCCGTTCCGACACCGTTAGATCCGCCTCGGTCCCGCCGTTGGCCTCGCGGTACTTGACCAGCCAGTTGCGGAGCGTCTCGGGGCCGACGCCGTACGCGGGGGCCACGTCCTTGATGGGCTTGGACGTGGTGATCACCTCGCGGCACAGCTCGTCCTTGAACTCCTGGGTAAATCGCTTCTGTGATGCGGTCATATTGATCTCTACTTTCGGTAGACCCTCATTTTATGAGGGCCCACTGTCCGAGATCTCCGCTGCAGCTCACCGGGTTAGGCGGCCATGGGTTCGTGGTCGGCGGTCTGGTGATTTGCGCGAGCTGTGGCCGGTAGTACGCGGCCGGCCCTTCGGTTGGGCCTGCGGCGGTTGTACCAGTCCTCGATATAGTCCATGACTGCAGTCATGGCCGCAAGCCTGGCGGGGAAAGAGTGCTGGTAATACATCTCCGTCTAGTAGTACTTAGTTAGGTTGGGCCTCGCGGTTGGCAGTAGGGGCAGTATCCGGTCCGTGCGGCGACGAGGTGTTGGAGCTCGCGGAGGATGCCGTAGAGACTCAGGCTGCCCCAGGCGCTTTTGGGCGTGTCAGGCGCAGTGTGGTGATGAATAAATGGGCCGCGGTGACGAGGGTGGCGTGGTGGTGCCAGCCGAGCCAGGTGCGGCCTTCGAAGTGGTCGAGGCCGAGACCGGTTTTCAGTTCGCGATAGTCGTGCTCGATGCGCCACCGGATTTTCGCGATCCGGACGAGTTCCTTCAGCGGTGTCGTCTCCGGCAGTGTGGAGAGCCAGTAGTCGGTGGGTGCGGGTGCGCCTTTGGGCCATTCGGCAAGCAGCCACTCGGCGGGGAGGGAACCGTCCTCGGCTCGGGGGATGTCCCGGTTGGCTGCCCGGACACGCAGGGCGATAAACCGGGAGGTCATTGACGCGAGTTTGTTGCTGGTGGTGGACTTGGTGCCGTGCCGCCAGGTGACCTGATGTGATGCACGGCGGCCGGCGTTCATGACGAGGTCTTTCAGCGATGTGGGGGCGTCCAGGTAGCGGCGCTGGCTGGAGCGGGGGCCTTTGCCGGCGTAATCAGCCACGCCGATGGGGGTTTCTTGGAGGTGCGCGGTCGTCGAGTGCTTGACGGCGACCATGTAGGGGATCTGCCGTTCGCTGAGCCCGGACCGGAACGCGGTGATCTCGCCATAGCCGGCGTCCCCGACCATGATCGGAGGCCGGTAGCCCCAGGCGCCGAGTTCGTCGATCATCTCCAACGCCATCGCCCACTTCGTACGATGGCGTTGCATCTCGGGGATCTGCGCCTTGGCCCGGCGGGCCGCGATCATTTCGGCTTGGGCGTTCGTTTCCGCGAAGGTGTCATCCCAGGCTTCGGGCACGTAGAGTCGCCAGCCCAGCGGGCAGGACGCCTGGTCGGTGGCTGCGTGGATGCTGACAGCGATCTGGCAGTTGCCGATCTTGCCCAGAGTGCCCGAATACTGCCGCGCAACGCACGGCGAGGAGCCGCCGTCCTTCTTGAACCCGGTATCGTCAACCACCCACGCGTCCGGGCCGATCACTTCGACGGCTTTGCGCACCATGACCCGGCGTACCGGCTCGGGCTTCCACGGTGAGGACGAGACGAACTGCTGCAACTGCTGCTAATCAATCCCTAGCCGGCCGCCCATCGGCTGCATGGACTTCCGCCGGCCGTCCAGCATCATACCGTGCAAGTACAGGTTCCCCTTGTTCCGCTGATCCGCGCGTGGAAGGGAGGCGAACACATCCCCCACGAACGCTTCCAACTCAGTCCTGGTCTCGGCAAGCTCATCGGGTTTCATGCCTCGAAAATTAACAGGATCGATCAGGAAATAAAAGCCGCCACGCCGACCTAACTAAGTACTACTAGTGCTTCTCGCCGAGCGCGGACCTCAACTTGGTCCTCCATTGGTCGACACAGTGGTTCGTTCACGGCATAAGAACATGAAGGAGTTGCGGCCGGGATCGAGCGGGCGGTCGGAACTGCGGATTCTGTTTGCCTTTGACCCGGAGCGGCGGGCGATCCTGCTTGTCGCGGGGGACAAATCGGGCAACTGGAGCAAGTGGTACAAGACGAACATTCCGGTTGCTGATGACTTGTTCGATGATCATCTGAGGATTCTGAAAGGAGGAACATAGTGGCGAAGTCCATGGAGGAACTACCGGCCAAGCGTCCGGTTGACCGTGCAGCTGTAAATGCCCACAAGAAGCGCATGGTCGACGAGGTCCGGGCCCACCGGCTTCGGGAGCTCCGCGAGGCGTCTGAGCTGACGCAGGTCGAGCTGGCCGGGCGCCTGCATGTCAGCCAGAACAGGGTGTCCCGCATCGAGCACGGTGACATTGATCGTGCCCAGGTCGATACCTTGCGAAAATACGTTGAGGCGCTCGGTGGCCGGCTTCGTGTTGAGGTTGAGCTCGGCGACGAACGAATCCAAATCGCCTGACGAAGCGACTCAGAGCGATCCGCGACGGCAGTCGTCGTGCCCGTACAGCGAGGTCCAAAAGGTGGGAAAAGGGGGTGTGCACAAAGTGCACACCCTGGGCTTCGGATCGGGTCGTACCGGTTCCGGACTGCGCCGGATTCCGTATGTTTCCGGGGGAGTGGCGGATATTCAAGGGCTGGAGTCCGGTTCGAGTCCCACCGCGGGCACAGTGTTTCCGCAGGTCAGAGGCGTTTTTGGTGCTTCTTCGTGTGGACAGTGTCCACACTCTCGCCTCTGACCTGATGTTCCGGGTGTGTGGGGTCCCGGATAGAGCTATTCGGTTGTGTGGGGGAGCGGCTCTCTACTGCAGCTCGGGTACCGCCCTGCGGGGTCTCGTCTGGGGGTTCATCCTCGTTCGTCCTTCCGTTGGGTTTCGCGTTCACCACCTCATGGTGGCTAGGATCGCTTAGAACATGAATTGCTGAAAATTCTTTAGATCGGCCGAGGGTTGCGGCCGGTCCGGAATAACGGCATGACATGGCAACTGATCCGGAGCAGATCATTTGGTCGCTGAGCCTTGCCAGGCGGTAGCCGGGGCCGGCTTCGAGGGCGGGTTTGTACGTATCCGGTGGGCCCTGCTGCCATGGCCTTCCCACCAGTTAACCCGCCGCCGCAGCCATCATTTTTCCCGTCATCGCCGCATCCGGCTTCTGGGTATCCAATGTCGCTGTCCTCGCTGTTTTGGCGGTGGGAGTTGGCCACGTTGCCCTCAATTAGATCCAGACGATCTCTGCCTCCCCGGTGTCAACGCATGCTGGGCGAGCAGCAATGGAGTTGGCGCGTTTGCTGTTCGCGGACTTCGATGCGTCGATGGGCCATATTGTGGCGCAACCGTTTCTGTTGAAGGCTGATGTCGCCGGGGCGCAGGCACATTCCGGACAATCTGCTGCCCGTTGACGTGGGGCCGCTGGTGGTGGAGTACTTCCCCGACCGCGCGGAGGAATCGCGCTCAGCGCATCGTCTCGTACCTGGTCAGGACCACGCCGCCGGGAAACGTCCGCGTCTCCACCAGGTTCAGGTTCACCCAGCTGTCCAGCGAGGTGAAGAACGGAGTGCCGCCGCCCACCAGGACCGGATAGGTGGCTAGCGCGTATTCGTCGATCAGCCCGGCCCGCATGGCCGCACCGGCGAGCGTTGCGCCGCCGACGCTCATCGGGCCGCCGTCCCCGACCTTGAGCCGGGTGATCTCGGCGATCGCGTCGCCGGTGACCAGGCGGGTATTCCAGTCGACCTTGTCGATCGTCGAGGAGAACACCACCTTCGGCGTGTCCCGCCAGTTCCGCGCGAACTCGATCTCCGCCGGGGTGGCGTTGGGCTGCTGGTCGCCGGTCGGCCAGTAGGAACTCATCGTCTCCCAGAGCTTGCGCCCGAACAGCGACAGGCCGCTAGCCCGCTCCTGGTCGAGCCACCACTGGAACAGTTCCTCGCTCGGCCCGCCCCAGCCGATGTCGTCGCCGGCCGCGGCGATGTAGCCGTCCAGGGTCAGATTCATGCCGTAGATCAATTTCCGCACGGCGCCAGCCTTCCGTCTCGTAGTGGTCGGGGGCGTTTTTGAACTCTGTCGTCCCGCACATGATCAGCAGCCTCCTGTCCCTCATGGGGCCACGGTACCTGCCAATGATCTGGATGCCATAGCCTTCGGTCCGCGTTTCAACTGAGCTGCCCGGTAAGAAATCCTCAAACGTGCGTCAACGAGCTCCGGGATTTTCGAGCGCAGGGTTCCCCTGGCGAGGCTGGCGAGGCCGGCGAGGCCGGCGAGGACTTCCGGGTCCCCTTCCCCCATGACGAGAGCTTCGAGCATCGCCCGGAAAGAAACCCCGGTCAGGTCCGAGACCACCGAGGAAAGCTTGATCCCCGAGCCCTCCAGGAACTTCTCCAAGCACTGGATCTCCCGGGTCCGGTCCCGAGTAGCGATGGACCGGGCCCGGGTCACGTCCCGGAGCAGGCCGTGCGCGCCCAGCTGGGCCAGCCAGGCCGCGTCGGTTAACACGTCCGTTTTTCGGCCCGGGATGTTCCGGGCCGCTTTCACTTCTAGTGATTCGGCGGCGATCATTCCGAGTTCTGGGGCGTTGGGCGTGCGGCATTTCCGGCTGCTTGACTTGCTCCCGTTTGGTTCCGTTCACCTTGTTGCCGGCTTCGCGGTGGGTGCCGCGCAACCCTTTTCTCAGCCCGGTTTTGCCTGCTGTGTGCGCGCTGCGGGGGAGGGGCGCGCGGTGAGTGTGTTGCTGATGCGTTCTGTGCTGGTGAACCATGACAGTAGCTGTGGATCGATGGCGCCGATGACGGTCCGCATGTTGACCAGTTGGGCTGAGACGTTGCTGTTGATGATCGGTTCCAGGTGGGCTATCCGGTTCCGCAGGTGATAGACGCCTTCGACTGCGCGTTCGAGCTCTCGCGGGGTCCTGCGCAGATGGAGAAAAGCGTTGTGGAGCGCTTCGTCCCAGAGTCGTTGCTTGCCGGCGTCGTGGCGCCCGGGCAGGATGAAGCGCCAGGTTCCGAGGGACATTGCGGCAAGGATGTCTTCATGTAGTGGTTCACGTTGGCCCTCTGGCCTGCGTGTGGTGGATTTGAGTGCGCGACGTCGGGCATCGGGGATGTCGCGCCCGGCGATGCGGAGCAGCAGTGCACTTGGATCGAGGAGCCAGTCGGAAGAATGCAGTCGTCCACTCTCAGTTTCGGGCTGGGTGGCGTTCCAACTACAGAGCTGCTCGTCAATCGCGTTGCGTAGGACGACTTCGAAAACGTGTAGGGCTTCGTAGACGGCGCCTGAGACATCTATGTTCCACCGGTAGAGCCGGATGGCTTCATGCAGGGTTGGTGTTTCTCGGATGTATGGTGCGAGGCGCTCCGGGCTGATCCTATGCTGGAGGACGCGTTCGATCGGTGTTTGGTGCGCTGCGGCCATAGGACTAAACTGTAGAGGAAGACAGGGGCAGGTTCCCTGTTATGGATCACTCAGGGTCCCGCGGCCAGGCGCTGCGGGGCCCTCAGCCGTTAAGTGCAACTGGCAGCATTTCGGGGCGCCGGCTACTCGCCGCGACTCAGTCGAACGGCCCCGGAGGGGCCCCTGTTCTGGCAGGGCGTCGAGGCCTCCCACCAGTGGAATGCCCACCCCGGTCATGCGGCTGTCGGCCGACCTGGCTATGGAAAGGGCTTGAGAGAGGTGGAATCGTTAGGAAGATACCAGCGCCCAAGAGTGCGGCGCAGCCGGCGCAGGACTCCTGTATCGAGCGCGGGCGGGACCGCTTGCGGCCACGCATGGACTCCTCCGGATGGATCAATTTTCTCGGGACAAAAAGAACCGCGCCCCTTCGATTCGAGGTGCGGCAGTTTGCGGTAGGCCTTTGATGCGGAGAATTGGGGGTGTGGACACTGTCCACACATTCGGCTTCGGACTGGGTCGTACTGGTGCCGGACTGGCCCGGATTCCGTATGTTTCGGCAGGAGTCCAGCGTTTGCAAGGGCTGGAGTCCGGTTCGAGTCCCACCTCAGGCACGTGTTTTCCCCTTGTCAAAGGCGGTTTTGCTTTTAATGTGTGTACGTTGACCCTCCGCGGGTCCCTCTGACTTTTGCCGCGGGCTGTACCTGGCGCCGCGGTGGCCTATGAAGTTGTGTGGGTGGCGGGTTCAGTGCCCTGGCTAGCGGGCCCTCCGCCTGCTGGGATGTGGGGTCATTCGTGCCTCGTTTCTGAGTATCTGGGGTGACCGTGGTTGGCCTTCACTCATTCATGTCCGAAGGTTGGCCATCACTCATTCATGTCCGAAGGTTGGGCTGATGACATGACCAGAGGGAAGTCTTTTCAGTGTTTTTCCTCGATGAGCTGCTTCCTAAGGCTCTGGGGGAGTGACGGGTGAATGGTTTGTCCGGCCAGACGAGGTGTGGACATTGTCCACACCCGAGGATTCGGGATGCCGCGATGGGCGGGGTGGTTGACCGGAAGAGAAGGCGCGGGTCGCCCGTCGTCGGGGATTCCCGGCGACGGACGTCGTCGGTGAACGCCCACGCGGCCGGATCGGGGGAGGGCGAGGGTGAAGCTGCGCGGGACTGGCTCCCGCAGAGCACGAGTTCAGCGTCAATCATGCTCGACAGGACAGGTGAGCGCGGGATTTCCGGGCCATAGGACACCACGTGGATCCGGTATTCGCTGTCGCTTTCCGCCAACGGCGAGGAGAGCACAGAGGCGCCGGTTATCGGCTGGACCACGAGTTCGACCAATCCGGCAACCGAGTGGACGGAGCGGCGAAATGAGTGGGACCCGGGTCCTGTCAGAAGCCGTGTCTTACGGCTTGAGAGGCGGAATCCCGGCTTTTTCGGGGGTCTGTCCTTTCGCCTTGGAGCCCTTCCATAGATGATGGGAGCGGTGGCTGCTTTCGGCATGCAGCACTAAGACGGGGCAGTCCGCGTGGGCAACACATGCAGAGCTCACGGAGCCGAGGTGCATGCCCAGGAAACCCCCATGGCCCCGGCGTCCAACCACCAGCAATGAAGCGCCGGCCGCCGCTTCCACGAGCTTCGCCGCAGCCGGTCCGCGGACCAGTTGCGAGGTCAGTCTTTCCGGAGTCTCCTCACCGAACGCCTTTTCCAAGGCGTCCGCAAGGGTCTTCGCCGCAGCCGCTTCAAACTGGGCGAAATCGGGTGGGACATATCCGGCGTAAATCTCCGGAAAATCCCAACAGGCAATAGGGACAATGGTGGCGTTCAGGGCCGGCGCCAGCTGCGCCCCCAGACGGAGCGCCTGGATGGACGATTCCGAACCGTCCACACCGACAAGAACCTTGGCTTCCGCATCCATGATCATTCTCCTTCGAAGGTGAATCCTCTGGTTGTTCCCAGTATGCAGCTCCCGCTGGCGGTAGCTGTGTGCCGAGCATATGCGCACCCGCAGGCGAACGGAACTGCCTACGGATGTTTCTCGGGTCTGTCCTGGAATCTGATGCTATTTAGGTCTGCGCATGATCTTGCCCGAGCGGGTCTTGGGCAGCTCGGGCACCACCAGGATGGTCTTGGGCTTGGCGATTGGCCCGATCTCCTTGCTGACGTGGTTCCGGATTTCCTGCACGATCGCGTCCCCGGTGTCCACGGCATCGCCGCGCAGGATCACGAAGGCGACGACCGACTGGCCGGTGGTCTCGTCCGCGGCGCCCACGACGGCGGCCTCTGCCACCGCGGGGTGGCTGACCAGGGCGGATTCGATTTCGGCGGTGGAGAGCCGGTGGCCGGAAATGTTCATCACGTCATCGATCCGGCCGAGCAGCATGAGCACGATGAAGGAGGCATCACTGTGTTGTTTGAATGTTTCACTAAGCCGCAAACCGGGCCGGAATTTCGTCCGCGTTTGCCCGGCTGCCGGACCCGGCGCCTGGGTTCCGAGTCCAAGGCCCTGGCCCCCACACGGATGAACAACACGAAGGGTGTTTGCTGCCCCGTCTGCCAGTTGGCCAGGGAGGGAAGGACCAGCGGAATGCGCGTAACAGAAGGTGTGCACATTGTGCACACCTTGGGTTTCGGACTGGGCCGTATCGGTGCCGGACTGGCTCGGAATGGCCATGTTTTCGGGGGAGTGGCGAGTTTGCAAGTGCTGGAGCCCGGTTCAAGTCCCACCTCGGGCACAGTGTTTCCGCAGGTCAGAGGGGTTTTGCTTTTATTGTGTGGACATTGGCCCTCCGCGGGCCCCTCTGACTCTTGTCGCGGCCTGGTGCCTGACCGCTGCGGTGGCCTGTGAAGTTGTGTGGGTGGCGGGTTCAGAGCCCTGGCTGGGGGGCGCTCCGCTGCTGGGATGTGGGTGATTGGGCCTCCTTTCTAACCTTTTTGATGGCTGTGGTTGGCCTTCACCTCCTCATGTCCCGGCGTTGTGCTGAGGACATGACTAGAACGAAGTCCACACCCGGCTGCTGAGCCAAAACGGGGTGTGCACAATGTGCACACCCCGGCCCTCGGGCAACTCTAGACCTCGGCGAGGTCGAGGATGGCGTCTAAGCGGGTGCGGGCCCATTCTCGGTCGCCCAGATCGCGGCCGTCCGGCGGGCTGGGGGTTCGGAGCGATTTTTCAGGGAGTCCTTGACTCCGCAGACGGAGTCGCCGGTCAGCCACCGTCTTCGGTGCGGGGTGAAACCTAAAGGTCAGGCATGGATCAGCTATAGGGAATCACCCGGGTTCATCTGCGCAGAGTCCGTCAGTGGCAGCCGGAATTGGCCATGGCTAGAGCAGCTCCGGGCCGGTTTCTGCGCTTCCCGGCCCGATGAGGTCGGCGGCGTTATGGGCTGCGCTGGGGTTTTGGGTGACTTTGTGAATTGTCTCGGCGAAGCTGAGGAGCGTGGAACTGAGCGTGGTGAGTTCACGGGGCGGCAGGCCGTATTTGGTGAATTCTGTGGTTGGGAGGGCCCGGTGCCGGGCGATGGATGCCGCGAACATTGGCAGGTCCAGGTTCGGGTCTCGACGTTGGCAGAGCCTGATGAGCTCCTGGTGCGTGAAGCGTCGGCTGGAGATGATGGAGTAGGCGTCGAGGTAGTCGCGGGCGTACCCCCGGCCGTAGACGGCGAGCAGCTTGGATGCAACCGAGTCCTTCAGGGAGAGTATTGGTCCGATATCGATGATGGCGGGTGAGTTCTCCCACCAGTCCAGGCCAAGATCGATGACGACGGCTTCCTCGTCATGTCCTACGGTGACGCTGGCGAACTCGTCGTACTGTCGGGTGATCTGGACCGTGTATCCGGAGTCTTCGAGCGCGTCTGTCATCTTCTGTACCGATGCGGCGAAGGTTGCCGGGGTGTGGCGGCGGTGCAGGGCGAAGAGGTCAATGTCCTCCGAGGGGCGCTGGGTGATGCCGTGTTCAATCAGGGCTTGGCCGCCGGCGAGGAGGAAGCCATCAGCTGCCAGAACACCAAGGGCGAGCTTTGCTGCTACGCGCTGAGAGTGGTCCACGAGGGGTGCTCTTTCGCTTCGTGGTAGGCGGGTAGTTCGGGGAAGGATGTTTCCCAGAGCTGCCGGCACCGTGGAGGCAGGATCATTGTCGGCCACAGGGCGGCCAGCCGTTCTGCCTGGACGATGCGGCAGATTTCCTCGATGGACCCGGAATTTTGAAGGGTGAGTTGGTACAAAACTGAGCAGCTGCCGTCGTCGTACACGTTGTAGGTTCTTTCTGGTCCCCAGTCGAGGTGGAGCGGGAGGTCCACGGATCCGGTGGCGGGGCCTTGAAGGTCTTCGAAAGCGTCCGGGACCAGGTACACGAGGGAGTCCGCGATGGTGTGGCGGTGCTCGACCGGGGCCAAGACATAGTCGCGGAGCTGGGTGCGGATGAGTTCGGACACGGACGTGCCTTCCCACGCTGCTTTGCGGTGGGCTTCGTTCCACAGGTCATCACTGACGCGGATGGTGTGCCGTGGCGTCCCTGCCGACATGGCGCGCTCCTGACTATCAGAGGGTTTGACCTTCACAGCCAAGTCTACGTGGTGTCATGACACCCCGAAGAGCAGTGTCATGACACCGTACGAGGCGGCTTTTTCGGAGTTGCCAAGAGAGGCCAAGGCGGCTGTGCACAATGTGCACACCCCGGGCGTCGGATCGGGTCGTACCGGTGCCGGACTGGCCCGGATTCCGCATGTTTCCGCGGGAGCCCAGTGTTTGCAAGGGCTGGAGCCCGGTCCGAGTCCCACCTCGGGCACAGTGTTTCCGCAGGTCAGCGGGGTTTTTGGTGTTTTTTCGTGTGCACATTGTGCACACTCTCGCGTCTGATCTGATGTTCCAGGTGTGTGGGGTCCCGGAAACGGCCCATTCGGTTGTGTGTGGGAGGGGCTCTCTACTTCAGACCGGGTACCGCCCTGCGGGGTCCCTTGTGGGTGTTCATCCTCGTCCGTCCTTCCGTTTGGTTTTTCGCGTTCACCACTTCATGGTGGCCAAGGCCGCGTACACATGATTTTGCTGATTCTTCTTTAGATCGACCCAGGGTTGCGGCCGGTCCGGAATTTCCGCCCTGATACCTGTTCATGCAGGAATGCGGGGGGAAACGGCATGACAGCAACGATTGGACGCCTTGGCCCGTTCCTTTGCCGGGGATGAGGATCGTTGACCGGCACCAGACGGCGAGCCTTTCGGGGGAGTAGTTTGCGGGACCGTCACCTCTGCGCCCGAAGGCGGTAGTGGCTGGGTGTTTCGCCTGCGTCGTTGAGGAAGTGCCGGTTGAAGTTGGAGAGGTTCGAGAAGCCGACGTCGTAGCAGATCTCCGAGATGGCTTTGTCGCTGTGCTGCAGAAGGCGGCGGGCGTGGGCCAGCCGCAGTTTGCGGACCAGATCACTGAAGTTCTGGCCGGTGGCACGCTTGAAGTATTTCGAAAATGTTGGTTCCGACATTCCAACCAGTGTGGCAGCCTCGGACATTTTGACGCTGCCGGCGTGGTTGTTGAAGACGTACTCGAGGACGATGTCCACCACGGCTGCGGCCTGAACGTCCAGCTGGGGTCTGAACCATTCGTCGGCTAAGTAGCGCCGTTCCTCCTGTGGTGCCCGTGCAAGTACCGCAAGCAGCCCGAATAGGTGGTGCAGCCGATCAAGGCCAGTGGATCGGCCGATCGCATCGATGGATGCGGCTGCCGCCCTGGCGGTCTGGCCCAGGAACTCGATCCCTCGCGAGGACTGTTCCAATAAGGGTCTGATCTCGGCCAGTTCCGGAAGCATCGCGGCCGCTTGGTCCACCCATTTCCCGTCGAACTGGATCAGGGCGTCCCTGCCCGGGATAACTTCTCCTGGCTCAAGGTCGCTGACCCAGTCGTGCGGCAGCCCCGCTCCCACGAGCGCCACGTGTCCGGCTTCGAATGTGCCAATGTGGTCGCCCACGATGAATTTTCCGGTACCTTTCCGGATCAGGTGGAGCTCGTATTCGGGGTGGTAATTCCAGCGTGCGACCGGGCTGGGATAGTCGTGCTCGTGCCACCGGACAGAATGGTCCGGGTCTTCCGGGATGACCTCCCGGTTGGCCCGCATGCCCAGCAGCCGCTCGGCAAGCCGGGCTGTTGCACCGTCGTTGGTGTCCGCCGCACTCATGGAGGTTCTCCGTGCCCTTGGGTTATGAAATAAGGACAGACCTTTGACTGCCTTCTTTTAGGGTAGCGCCCGGCCGTCTACCTGCCAGGAAAATTAGTATCAGAAGGTAGCAACCACGGCGCTAGTTGTGTCCCACACCACAGACCTACTATTGAGGAACCACAGCGCGGCACCGGCTCCCAGCCCTCGTCCCGCTTTCGGCCCCGAACCGACACAGCAGTCGTGTGGGGCAGTATTGCACCCCCATGAAGAACAAAGGAGTCCTTAATGCGCGCAAAAATACGCGTTGCCTCGTTAGCCGCAAGTGCCCTGTGCGTGGCACTCAGCGCCACTGCCTGTTCCGGTGCCGGAGGCGGTGCGGCGGCCGGGGATCAGAACAGCATCAATGTCCTGATGGTCAATAATCCCCAGATGGAGGATCTGCAGCGGCTCACGGCGGATAACTTCACGAAGGACACCGGCATTAAAATCAACTACACGGTCCTGCCGGAGAATGACGTCCGGGCCAAGATCAGCCAGGAGTTCTCCAGCCAGGCCGGGCAGTACGATATTGCGTCGCTGTCCAACTACGAGATCCCGTTCTATTCCGCTAACGGCTGGCTGGCACCCCTGGACAATGTGGCCAAGGATCCGGCGTTCAACCAGGCCGACATCCTTCCGGCCTACACCGCGTCGCTGACGGGCAAGGACGGCAAACTCTACGGGGAGCCGTTTTACGGTGAGTCCTCCTTCCTGATGTACCGCAAGGACATCTTCGATGCCAAGGGCTTGACCATGCCGGAGAAGCCCACCTGGGACGAGGTCGCGGCGCTTGCCGCGAAGGCAAATGGCGCGGCTCCGGGGATGAAGGGCATTTGCCTGCGCGGGCAGCCCGGCTGGGGGCAGGTCTTTGCCCCGCT
Source organism: Pseudarthrobacter sp. HLT1-7 (assembly GCF_059383435.1). Taxonomy (NCBI): domain Bacteria; kingdom Bacillati; phylum Actinomycetota; class Actinomycetes; order Micrococcales; family Micrococcaceae; genus Pseudarthrobacter; species Pseudarthrobacter sp. HLT1-7. The sequence continues at coordinate 32,436 of NZ_JBWZCH010000024.1, forward strand.
GACCACGGTCGTGAACACCTTCGGCGGCACCTGGTTCGACAAGGACTGGAACGCGAAGGTCAACGCCCCGGAATTCACGGCAGCGACCGAGTTCTACGTGGACCTCGTGACGAAGCACGGTGAAGCGGGAGCCGCCCAGGCCGGGTTCACCGAATGCCTGACCAACATGAGCCAGAGCAAAGTGGCCATGTGGTACGACGCCACCTCCGCGGCCGGCGCTTTGGAAGCCGACGCGTCCCCCGTCAAGGGGAAAATCGGTTACGCCCAGGCTCCTGTGAAGGTCACCAAATCCGCTGGTTGGCTGTGGACCTGGTCCTGGGGCGTGCAGGCAGCGTCGAAGAAGCAGGATGCTGCCGGAAAGTTCATTGCCTGGGCCAGTTCGAAGAAGTACGAGGAACTCGTCGCCTCGAAGCTCGGCTGGGCCAAGGTTCCCTCCGGCAAGCGCATCTCGACGTATGAGAATGCCGAGTTCCAGAAGGCCGCGCCGTTCTTCAAGGCGGAACGCTCCGCAATCGAGAACGCCGATCCGAAGAATCCCGGCGTGCAGGAACGTCCCGCCATTGGAATCCAGTTCGTCGGCATCCCCGAATTCGCCGACCTGGGCACGACTGTCTCGCAGGGTGTGAGCTCAGCCATCGCCGGCCAGGGCTCCGTGGCGGACGCACTGGCCAAGGGCCAGGAAGCCGCACAGAAAATCGGCGACAAGTACAAAGCCAAGTAGCAACCCCACCACCCGGTGCTGCGGCCCGCCCCCGGGGGCGGGCCACAGCACCCCAGGAGTCCATCATGACTACAGCAACAGCGCGCACCGCCCGTGCCGGGCACAGCGCACCTAAACCTTCCAAGACCGCCAGGTCGCGTGAACGTGCCCTGGCCTGGGCACGGCGTGCGCCGCTGCTGCCGGCCCTGATCTTCCTCATCATCGTCACCCAGCTGCCGTTCGTGGTGACCCTGATCATCTCGTTTCTGAACTGGAACAGCCTCCGCCCGGACCAGACCGGTTTCGCCGGGTTCGATAACTACATCCAGGTCCTCACGAACGCCGATCTGCGCCAGGCGATTTTCACCACGATCGTCCTGACCGTCTCCGTTGTCCTGACCAGCCTGGTCATCGGCCTCGGCCTGGCCCTGCTCCTGGACAAGAAGTTCATCGGCCGCGGCCTGGCCAGGACGCTGCTGATCGCACCGTTCCTCGTGGTCCCGGTCGCCGCGGCTCTCATCTGGAAGCACGCCCTGCTTAACCCCACCTACGGCCTGATCAACGGCACCCTGACGTGGATCTGGTCACTCTTCGGCAGTGACACCCCGCCCCAGCCGGATTTCCTGTCCCAGGCGCCGCTGATGGCCGTTATCGTCTCGCTCGTCTGGCAGTGGACGCCGTTCATGATGCTCATCCTGCTCGCCGGGCTGCAGTCCCGGCCCATGGACACCGTTGAAGCCGCGCAGGTGGACGGAGCCAGCCCGTGGGATATCTTCCGCCACCTCACCCTGCCGCACTTGCGCCAATACCTGGAACTCGGCGGCCTGCTCGGGGCCATCTACATCGTGCAGAACTTCGACGCCGTCTTCACCCTCACCTCGGGCGGCCTGGGAACAGCGAACCTGCCGTACACCATCTACCAGACGTTCTACTTCGCCAACGAATATGGTCTGGCGTCCGCCGCCGGCGTCGTAGTGGTCATCGGCACCATTGTCGTGGCCACCTTCGCGCTCCGCACCGTATTCTCGCTCTTCAAGAAGGAGGCAGCACGATGAGCACCCTCACCCCGGCCGTACCCCGGAAATCTGTCCCCGGACCGACAGCCCTCAACACCGGTTCACGCCGTCGCGGCAAGTCCCGCATGGACCCCACCCGCAACAATACGGCCGCCGGGATCGCGGCCTGGCTGCTGGCCCTGCTCTTCGCCACTCCCGTCCTCTGGATGATCCTGACCTCGTTCCACTCCGAAACTGACGCCGCGACCAACCCGCCGTCCCTCGCCGCGAACCTCACGCTCGACGCCTACAAAGAGTTCTTCGGGGCAAGCTCCGGAGTCAGCCCGTGGCCGCCGCTGATCAACTCGGCCACCGCCTCGATCCTCTCCACGGTGCTCGTCCTGGTCCTGGCGATCCCGGCCGCGTATGCGCTCTCCATCCGGCCGGTGAAGAAGTGGACCGACGTGATGTTCTTCTTCCTTTCCACCAAGATGATGCCCGTGGTCGCCGCGATCCTGCCGCTCTACCTCTTCGCCAAAAACGTCGGTGCTTTGGATAACATCTGGTTCCTGATCCTGATGTACACCTCGATGAACCTGCCCATCGCCGTGTGGATGATGCGCTCCTTCCTCGCCGAAGTGCCCGTGGAAATGCTCGAAGCCGCCCAGATCGACGGCGCCGGCCTGCTCCTCACTCTCCAGAAGGTCGTCGCGCCCGTGGCCATGCCCGGTATCGCCGCCACCGCCCTGATCTGCTTCATCTTCAGCTGGAACGAACTACTCCTGGCCCGCGTCCTCACCGGCGTCATGGCCGGCACCGCCCCGGTCTTCCTCACCGGCTTCGTCTCCAGCCAGGGCCTCTTCCTCGCCAAAGTCTGCGCAGCAGCCGTCATCATCTCGCTCCCGGTGCTCTTCGCCGGCTTCGCCGCCCAGGACAAACTTGTACAGGGCCTATCACTCGGCGCCGTCAAGTAACCGGCTCACTCCAGCCCAATTTTCAAGGACTAATCTCATGACAACATCAACCGCACAGTCCCAGTCGCTCGGACAGCCGGTGCTGCCGGCCACCATGCGCGCCGCCATCCTGAAGCGCCAAGGGGTGATGGCCATGGAAACCCTGCCCGTCCCGCAGTTCGACGACGACCAGGTCCTGGTCCAGGTCGCCGCCGTCGGCGTCTGCGGCAGCGACGTCCACTACTACGAGCACGGCCGGATCGGCGAGTACGTCGTGGACCACCCGTTGATCCTCGGCCACGAGCTCTCCGGACGGATCGCCGCCGTCGGAAGCGCCATCGACCCCGCCCGCATCGGCCGGCGGGTCGCCGTCGAGCCCCAGCGGCCCTGCCGCACGTGCCAGCAGTGCAAAGCCGGACGGTACAACCTGTGCCCCGACATCGAGTTCTACGCCACCCCGCCGATCGACGGCGCGTTCGCCGAATACGTCACCATCCAGGGTGACTTCGCGTACGACATCCCGGACAGCGTCAGCGACGAGGCGGCCGCCCTCATCGAGCCGCTCTCCGTCGGCCTCTGGGCCTGCGAACGCGCAGGCATCAAGCCCGGCAGCCGCGTCCTGATCGCCGGGGCCGGTCCGATCGGCATCATCGCCGCCCAGGCCGCCCGCGCTTACGGTGCCACCGAAATCTACATCACAGACATCGCCGAAGACCGCTTGGTGTTCGCCCTCGAACACGGCGCCACCCACGCACTCAACGCCAGGACCGACAGCGGTGAAGGCCTGGACGTGGACGCGTTCATCGATGCCTCCGGAGCGCCGCAGGCCGTCCGCTCCGGCATCAAAGCCGTGGGACCCGCAGGGCGGGTCATCCTGGTGGGGCTGGGGGCCGACGACGTCGAACTGCCCGTCTCCTACATCCAGAACCGGGAGATCTGGCTCTCCGGCGTGTTCCGCTATACCAATACCTGGCCGCTGGCCATCCAGCTCATCGCCGACGGCAAGGTGGACCTGGACATCCTGGTCACCGGCAGGTTCGCCCTCGCCGACTCCGAAGACGCGCTTAAGGCGGGCAGGCAGCCCGGCCAGCTCAAGGCCGTCGTCTATCCCGGCCGTTGAGAAGGGTCGGTAATATTGTGTTACCCGGGGACCAAGCCCTCCTTGCACCGCAGGTCCAACAGGCAGTGGCGGACCTTCGGCTGCGCATTGCCCCGGGAAGAAGGAGGTTACTGGGTATCGTAGGTGCGCCTGGTTCGGGAAAATCCACCTTCGCGGCCTGCCTCCGCGAAAGCCTGGGCCCCGGCTCAGCGGTCGTGGTTCCACTGGATGGCTTCCACCTTGGCAACAGGGTCATCGACGGGACGCCGTTGAAGGACCGCAAGGGCGCAATCGACACGTTCGACGTCGGCGGATACCTCTCGCTGCTGCAGCGCCTGGCCCGGGCGGACGAACCGGTAGTCTACGCACCGGAATTCCGTCGCTCCATAGACGAACCGGTGGCCGCGTCCATCGCGGTCCCTGCTTCCGTCCCGCTCGTCATCACGGAGGGAAACTATCTGCTGGCCGACGAGCCACGATGGCGGACGGTCCGAGCGCAGCTGGACGAGGTGTGGTTCCTGGACACCCCGGCTACCCTGCGCCTGTCCCGTTTGGTGGAAAGACACGTCCTGTTCGGCAAGGACCGGGCCGTCGCCGAAGCGTGGGCGCACGGAAGCGATGAAACCAACGCCCAACTAATTGAGGCCACCCGCTCCGAGGCGGACCGAATTGTCCCCTGGTCCTAAACGATTCGAAATACTGCAAGGAAGCAGCCATGTCAGTAAATATCCCCACCTCCTATCCCCGTCCCACCCAGAGGGGAACCGTCCTGACCGTCATCGGCGAATCCCTGGTTGACATCATCACCGACCCCCGCCCGGCAGGGACAACCGCGTCCCACCCCGGCGGAAGCCCCCTGAACGTGGCCGTGGGGGCTGCCCGCCTCGGCTTATCAACCAACTTGGTGACCCACTTCGCCGCAGACCGGTACGGGCTCCTGATTGAAGAGCACCTAGTTTCGAACGCCGTCCACGTGATCAACGGCGGAGCCACCCCGACGTCGACGGCCCTCGCCACGCTGGGTCCCGATGGCGCCGCCGAGTACATCTTTTCCATCACCTGGGAGATCAACGGCGCCTCCCTGCCTGCCCTGGCCGCCGTCGATGTTTCCACCCACGTCCACACCGGATCGATCGCGACTATGCTCCCACCAGGGAACCTGACTACCCTTACCCTCGTGGAGGCAGCCCGCGAGCACGCGACTATCAGTTACGACCCCAACTGCCGGCCCGCGATCAGCCCTGATGCGGCCGCAGCCCGCCACCAGGCCGAGGTGTTCGTGGCGGCCAGCGACATTGTCAAAGCCAGCGACGAAGACCTGAGCTGGCTCTATCCGGACCGGACAGCGGAGGAAACCCTGCAGGTCTGGTTGGAGCTCGGGCCGGCAGTCGTCGCCATGACGCGCGGCGCCTCCGGCCCTGTCATCCTGTCCCGGAAGGGGCGGGTGGAGATGGCAGCCGAACCCGTCAGCGTGGCAGATACCGTAGGGGCCGGCGACTCGTTCATGGCGGGGCTTCTCTCCGGGCTCGCTCAACTTGAAGCGCTCGGGGTGGACGGCAGGCAACGACTGCAGACCCTGACCCTGGATCAGCTGCACGCACTCGCCGCTTATGCCAACCGCGCCGCAGCGATCACCTGCTCACGACCGGGTGCGAATCCACCACGATCGGTAGAGCTCGGTCCGCTGCCCGCCCCATCACCAGCCCAGGAGCACTGACATCATGCAAACCCTGAACAACAGCACCGCAGCCACTGCCCCCGCGAGCCTGGCCACACCCGGCTATGACCGCACCGGCTTGACCGCGGGCATCGTCCACTTCGGCGTCGGTGGTTTCCACCGCGCCCACCAGGCCATGTATCTCGATCGGCTGATGAAGGCCGGCCAAGCCCACGACTGGGCCATCTGCGGTGTGGGGGTGCTGCCCGGAGACGCCCGCATGAAGGCTGTGATGGACAACCAGGACTGCCTCTATACCCTCGTGGTGAAGAACCCGGACGGAACCCGGGATGGACGCGTCATCGGCTCGATCATTGAGTACCTCTTCGCCCCCGAGGACCCCGAAGCCGTCATCGAAAAGATGGCTTCGGAGGCAATTCGCATCGTCTCATTGACCGTCACCGAGGGCGGCTACAACTTCCACCACGTCTCTGGCGACTTCAACTCCGAGAACCCCGAGGTGATCCATGACCTCCAGCCCGGCACTGCGCCACGCACTACGTTCGGTCTGGTTACGGAAGCCCTGGCCAGGCGGCGGGCCCGCGGGCTGGCCCCGTTCACCGTGATGTCCTGCGACAACATCCAAGGCAACGGCGACGTGGCCCGGAAGATGTTCACCGCCTTCGCCAACCTCAAGGACCACGAGCTTGGGGCCTGGGTCGCGGAGAAAGTTCCCTTCCCCAACAGCATGGTGGACCGGATCACACCGGTCACCACCGACGCCGACCGCGCGGCCGTCGCCAAGGAATTCGGATTTGCGGACGCCTGGCCCGTGGTGTGCGAGCCGTTCGAGCAATGGGTGCTCGAGGATCACTTCAGCCTCGGACGGCCTCCCTTCGAAGAGGCCGGAGTGCAGCTCGTGGAGGATGTCGAACCGTACGAGCTGATGAAGCTTCGGCTGCTGAACGCAAGCCACCAGGGCATGTGCTACTTCGGCTACCTTGCCGGCTACCGCTACGCCCACGAAGTCGCCCAGGACGCTTTGTTCGCCCAATTCCTGCTCGATTACATGGACAAGGAAGCCACACCCACGCTCCAGCCCGTCCCCGGCATCGACCTCACCGACTACAAGCACACCCTGATCGAGCGGTTCTCCAACGAACACATCCGGGACACCCTGGCCAGACTGTGCGCCGAAAGCTCAGACCGGATCCCCAAATGGCTGCTTCCCGTCATCCGGATCAACCTCGGCCAGGACGGAGAGATTCACCGCTCGGCGGCGATCGTGGCGAGCTGGGCCCGCTATGACGAAGGCACCGATGAACATGGGAACCCCATCGAGGTGGTTGATCGTCTGAAAGAGCCCCTGATGGCCGCCGCCTCGCGGCAGCGCGAGGAACCGCTGGCGTTCATCTCCGACCGGGAGGTCTTTGGTGACCTGATCGACAGTCCGGAGTTCGTTGCCGCCTATACCCTGGCCCTGAACGACCTCCACAGCGGCGGGGCACGGGCGGCACTCGAAGCCCTGGACGCCCGTTCGTAGTCACACTTCGCGACTCGAAAGAAGGCAACGATGCCCCTGGTAGCCGGTGTGGACAGCTCCACCCAGTCCTGCAAGATCGTCATTCGGGACGCCGAAACCGGCGCCCTGCTCCGACAAGGCTCGGCACCCCACCCAGAGGGAACCGAGGTGGATCCCGAGGCATGGTGGTCCGCCCTCCAGCATGCCATCGAAATGGCAGGCGGAATCGACGACGTTACCGCCATCTCCGTCGGAGCCCAGCAGCACGGAATGATCTGCCTGGACTCCGACGGGGGAGTGGTCCGCCCGGCGTTGCTGTGGAACGACACACGCTCCGCCGCCGCCGCGCAGGCACTGATCAGCGAAGCCGGTGGTGAAGTGTATTGGGCACAAGCGACGGGAACTGTCCCTGTCGCTTCTCTCACCTCGACCAAGCTTCGCTGGCTCGCCGACAACGAACCCGACAACGCGGCCCGAACGGCCGCCGTCTGCCTGCCGCACGACTGGCTTAGCTGGCGCCTGGCCGGGTATGGACCCGGCAGCGGCATCGCAGGGATCGCAGCGCTCTGCACTGACCGTTCCGACGCCTCAGGCACCGGATACTGGTCACCCGCCACCGGCAACTACTTACCTGACGTCCTAGAAAGGTTCCTCGGGCAGGTCCCAGCTCTGCCCGAGGTCCTGGGGCCTCTGGACTCGAAAGTGAAAACACCTTCCGGCGCCCTCATCGGCGCGGGTGCCGGCGACAACGCCGCTGCAGCCCTGGGCGTGAATGCCGGCCTGGGTGACGTGGTGGTATCCATTGGCACCTCAGGCACAGTGTTCGCCGTCGCTGACCGGCCCGTGGCCGATCCCTCCGGACTGGTCGCGAATTTCGCCGACGCCACAGGATACTTCCTGCCGCTGGTCTGCACCCTGAATGCCTCCCGCGTTCTCGATGCCACCGCGCGCCTTCTCGCCGTGGATCATTCCGGGCTGTCGGACCTCGCCCTTTCAGCACCTGCGGGAGCCGAAGGCCTGGTTCTCGTCCCCTACTTCGAAGGCGAACGCACGCCCAACCTCCCGGACGCGACAGGATCACTGCACGGCGTAACCCTCGCCAACTTCACCCCGGCCAACCTCGCCCGCGCAGCAGTCGAAGGCGTGGCCTGCTCCCTGGCCGACGGGCTCAAAGCCCTTACTGACCTCGGCATCACCGCCCGGCGCGTCATCCTTGTCGGCGGCGGCGCACGCTCCGAAGCTGTGCAGCACGTCGTCGCGGCGGTCTTCGGACTCCCCGTCAGCGTTCCGGAACCCGGAGAGTACGTCGCTGACGGCGCCGCGCGGCAAGCAGCCGCGGCGCTCCTCGGCGCCTTCCCTGTGTGGAAGACCGGAACAACAAGACTGATACACGCGGACTATGCGGCGCATGTACTCCAGCGCTACCGCGAGGCCGCGGAAATTACCTGAGGAGAGTCGCCATGAGTCATACCCGAGATCTGTTCCGGCGACCACAGGCGCGGGGGCCAAAAATGGGCGTCTCTGTAAGGCCTCCGAATTCGGATACACCTAGGCGATCATCTGGTTGATCGCGGCGTCGTGGACGCGGTGACCTTCAACGGCTCCATCGTCTGGTTGAAGCCGAACAGTGACCGCCCGACGACTCATAAAGCGCAACGAAGGAACGTACCTTCGCATCAACGACGTCGACGGAAACAGAGCCCCGCCTACCGAGCCACAAAGCGCAGCGGGTCATCTTGTAGACGGTGAACGTTCTGCCCTTGAACGTTTGACGGTGGCCATTTCTGTGACGACGGCGTTGACGGCAGCGCTGTCGGCGTAGCTGGCGTCGATGTCGGCGGTGGGGCGGTTGCCGATTCCTTGCAGGATGAGCGCGGCGCCGCCTACGAGTTTGACGTCGCCGTGGATGCCTCGGGCCTGCAGCCGCCGGCCGAGTTCCTGGAGGAGAACGCGGATCTGTGTGGCGTTTAGTTCTCCGCCGGTCATGCGGTGGCCAGGCTGCGTTCGCGGATGAAGACGTTCATGGCGGCGAGTTCCGGCGGTGTTTCAGACATGGTGAGTTGCTTCATGGGTTCGCGGATGCTCCGGTAGGACTCTGCGGGCATCCATGCTGCGTTGAGGGGTTTGATGCGTCTGGTCCAGGACGGCGCGGGCTGGTGGAGCCGGTGCGCGGTGTAGTTGGTGATGCCGGCCAGGGCTGCGGACCAGTGTGGCTCCTTGAGCCGTGGGCTGCGCTGCAGTAGCGGTCGTCCGGCTTTGAAGGACGCGGAGGCGTAGTCGGCGAGCATCTTGATGGCGAACTCATGGTCGCCTGAGCCGATCAGCTCGGTGAAGGTTTGGGCGTAGTCCCGCCGTGCCGGGTCGTGGTCCCTGCCGCGGGGGATGGGGTCGGTGGCTTCCAGTGACAGGCCCAGGGCCGCCAGAATGGCCAGGGTCTTGCCGAGTTCGGCGCGTTCGTGGCCCGCCTCCAGATCTATGAGGAATTTCCTGGACACACCAGCGGCCTCGGCGAGGGACTGTTGCGACAGCCCGCGTTCCTGGCGCCGGGCACGGATCATCGCTCCGACTGCCGCGGGCGTGTCGATGCTGGTTCCGGATCTCATGGCGTCCTCCCTTTGCTGTCAACCATTATGTCACCGAACGGTGACAAGCGCATTGTTGGCTGAGCCCCTGGGCTCTCTCAGGTCGGTCATGTCCTCCGCCGTCGGATATGCGATGAACGGCGAGAGAGATCACCGGCGAAGGGAAAGGGGAGGGCAGGTGTTCGTGGATCCTGGATTTGTGCTCGAGAATCACGTCCGGACGATACCGCACCCGTATCTCCTGTCGCGCTTGGTGCCGGACAGGGGTCGTATATCTCGGCCATTTCTGGCGTATTCGGGTTGCCGCGTCCGAGCTGACTTTCACCGCTTTCGACCCCGCGTCCGCTTCGGCTCCGGGAGTACGACTTCGACGTGGCGGCGAGGTCTTACCGAGGCCGGCGCCGATCTGAAGATCGACGGCGCGATGCAGGACGAGCCCAGTAACGCCGCTCGCGGGCTCAAGCCGAAACTTCTCCACATGGCGCTGACGTCAGTGCAGTTCGAGACGCATGAGGATGCGGGGGAACCCATTCAGCACCGAGTCGGTGTCAGCCGCTTTCGTGAAGCCCGCCCGTTCGAAGAGTTTGCGGGTGCCGGCATATGCCATGGTGAGGTCGACCTTCTTGCCCTTGTTGTCGACCGGGTATCCCTCGATCGCGGGAGCGCCCTGCTCGCGCGCGAATTCGACGGCGCCTGCAAGCAGACGATGCGAGATGCCCTTGCCGCGATGCCCCGGCCGCACTCGGATGCACCAGACCGACCACACCTCGATGTCGTCCACGTGCGGAATCTTTCGGTTGCGCGCGAAGCCCGTGTCGGCTCGCGGGTGCACGGCAGCCCAGCCGACCACCTCGTCGCCTTCATAGGCGAGCACCCCGGGCGGCGGTTCCTGCCGGCACAAGCGCTGCACGAGTTCCCCGCGATCTTGCCCTCGCAGCGCGATGTTCTCTTTCGATGGAATGCGATAGCTGAGGCACCAACACACGTTCGCATCCGGGCGCTTGGGCCCCACCATCGTCTTCACGTCGTTGAACACCGTTGCTGCACGCACCTCGATCGCCATGCACTCACGCTGCCACGAGCATCCGACACTGACAATGCCGTCGGCCAGCGGGACAACCGTGGTTCTCCCGCTCAGGATGCACGAAACCGAGGCGTCCGATGATGCGGCGGATGGCTTGGACCCGGCGCTTGACACGCTCGGGGACCGAGCGCACATTATTAAACCGGCTTCGTCGCCACCCGTCCAGCGGCAGCATGTCGCGGGCGTCACTGTGGGTGCGGCTGCTGTTCACGTGCTTCGTGCTGATCCGCTGAGCGTTGTTCAAACGGGCTCCTTCGACGCATGCAGAGTCCGAATCATCGCGTGCTCTCGCGAGCGATTCATGGACCGATATTCGCCTTCACCTGAGATCGACTCTCAATGTGTCCCGCTAGACGTTCCACATAGGTCATGGTCACATCCGCTGGCTACCCGTTATGGGACTCAACGACACCTGCTGCGTTCTACTGCCAGCACGGCTACAGGATCCTGGAAGTCCACGGACCCGTCGTTCCCAACATTATCGCCTCCGCCCTCCTGCAGATCCGGCCGTGACCGGCCTGATGCCGCACATCTACTTTTGCCGGACCGAAGGCAACCCGTCACCACCTGCTTCGCTTTCTCTTCATGGGCGACGGCGAATTCGCCG
>NZ_JBWZCH010000025.1:0-39641 GCF_059383435.1 Pseudarthrobacter sp. HLT1-7
CAGGGTCATTGCCCGGCACTGTCTCCAGCGCCGGGCCGCTGCCGGGCTCTACTGATCAGCTTGTGTTTGCTCCGATATGTGAGCCGCAGCAGAGGGGTACCGGGCCTGTTCCAGATGCCGGGCCAGCTTTTCCTCGGCGTCATGGCGGCGCTGGCCGACGGCACGCATCTGCCGGGTGGTCAGGTTCTCATGAACCGGCCGGCGGAAATCTCGGTCGGTTCGGTCCGGACTGGCTGGGCCGGACCGGACCGGAACCCGTTCGGTAATCTCGTCCATGAGCGAATTATCCCATTCAGTTTTATACAGGAACAGAGGGAGCGAGCCGCTGCGGTCGTCGTTGCGGGTTCGACGGTGCTCCGCGTCAGGGTCTCGGACGGCCGCCAACGTAGGACCGATGGTGACACCGGGCCGCGACCGGTGTTCTTATCAGTGTTCAGGCCCACGGGGGAGCCTAATGATGGGGGTAAGCACAGCGAAGGGCCCGCGGGCGGCAGTTCCAGGTCCGGGATNGTCCGGGATTTCAGCTGGCGGTCCCCGACGGCATCGGAGCGGGCAACCTCATCCTCGCCGAAGCTGCGGCCGCTGCCCTGGCCGGGCTCTACGTCCTGATCCGTAGCAGCCGACCTGCCTGGGTACTGGCCCTGCTCGCGGCCGGCGGCGGACTGGCGGGACTCCTGCTCTACCGCGATGTCGACATCCCCGCGTTCGGCCCCTTCCCCGCCATGTACGAACCCGTGTGGTTCTTCGACAAAAGCCTCACCGCCCTCGCCGAAGTAGCCGCGGTCCTCGCCGCCGCGGCGCTGACACTTCTCCGGTGAACCCGCAGGGACCTGCCCGGCTACACGTCCACCCGTGCCCGTTACATTTATAGGGTCCCCGAAGGCCGGGGATTTGGTCGCTGGACCCGGTATGACTTTCTCGCCCTGTTATTGATGATCCGGGGGGTGTTGTCGCCAGGTTCGGAGACACTTGCTGACCGCTNGCCGCTGGTGAAACATACGTTCCCTGGCATCCATTAAACCTTCAGCAGGCTCTCTGGTTCGTTCGGCGGCGGCGGTTCACAGTGTCGGAAAATGTTACGCCCATGAGGGGAATAACGGCCCCGATAGCGGCAACGAACGCCGGGAGGAGAGAGAGCTCAAGCTTGCCAGGACCGCCAAGGCTCCGATGCCAGCGAGATCGGATATTCGGCGGTGGCCCAGTACCTGTCGAATAAAGACGCCCCGGCCGGCGAGGAATAGAGCCGGCCCGCCATAAAGAAACAGAACGGTGGCCAGATCAGGGCGGGCGGCCGGATCGCTGATCACGAGCTGATCACCAACCGTCACCAGGATCAGGCCCGCCAGTAACACCACCATGGTGTTGCCCGCCAAGATACCGGGCCGGAACTGATCATCAACAGAAGCAAGTTTTCCAAAGTCTCCTGCTTAAGGCCATGGAAGTAGCACCACCAGATCGCGACGCTTCCAGCCAAACTTACGGTCCCGGTCAAAAGGATCAAGGGGTCCTCCAGATTGCCCGCTATCGCCAAGCCGGTTGAAAGGATAGTCTCGCCGAGCGCGATCAAATAGAACAACCCGAACTGCTCAAAGATCCTCTCTCCCGGGGGCGGAACCCGGCTGCCCTCGGTTTTCTTGCCCGGCAGCCGGTGCGCCAGCATGTGGCCGACCAGATCGATCGCGGCAGCGACACCCCAGAACATCAGGCGGATCTCGTGATCGAAGAAGACGCCGGAAATCCAAAAAGGCGCGCTCATACACCTCCAGATTAGCGTGCGCACAAAATAGTTGTGGGTGGTCCGGTCAAGTCCGACGGTGAGTATCCACGCACCTCTGCCAAGCTGGATCAGGAGGTAGCTCGCAGCGAAAAGCCAGCCGAAAGCACCGAACGCGGCACTGATTGAGGCGTTCATGAATAGTGCGACAAGCATGACGATGAGCAGCATCCACTGCACCTCAAGCCGCGCAGTGTCCAGCAACGTCGCAGCCCAGGTCGTGTACACCCACACCTTATAGAACCCAAGAAGAAGCACAAGAGTCTCACCGGCCCCCACCCATGAAGGATGCTCCACCAAATGATGGGACATTTGGAATAGCGCGAAAACAAACACCAGATCGAAGAAGAGCTCAAGGTGCGTAACCTGGTCGCCGGAAGTCGCAGAACGCATCAGCGACCTGGCACGGATCATCTGTATCCTCCACTGGGCTTCGTGAGCGGACGGACGCCCCCCTCCTGCTGTCGAAAAGGCTGACAACGGTCACCAGAGAAGTCAAGGGCCATCGGTCTGGCTAAGCTGTCGTTCCAGTCGGAGGGTCACCGGGCTCGATAAAAGTGCCGTTAATTCCGAGCCAACGTCAGGCATGAGCGTTGGCCTGAGCCTTCCATCGACCACTACTACTTGGGAACGTTTACCATGGCAGACCTCAGCGCGAAAGGCCGTCTGCGCAGCCGCAGACCAGCTAAGTGCCGGGCTGAGCCCCACCGTCTCCACTGTGCGCGAGCTGGCCGGTGTAAGCAACGCCGATGCCACGAGGTACCTCAAGTATGGAAACTGGAGCACCTTGCCGCCGCGCGGGCAAGATCGCGGCCACGTCGCAGCCCGTCACCGAGCTGGCGGTGCGCATGGCCGGAGTGGTCTGGGCAGAGGCGGCAACGGCTGATGACGCCAGGCACTCAGGTGGAGAAGGCATGACGGGAAGAGCGTGACCACAAGGCCGGGAGATCCACGAGCTGCCCACTGAACTGGACAAACTCGCCCTGGCCCGGGAGCCGGACCCGCATAACCGCCATCCCAGGCTGCGATTTAGCCGCCAAACGAAGTTAACAGTCACAGGTCATGAGACAGGACACGCCGCGGTTGCGATCAGCCCTCGAGTCAGCCTCACGAACGGCCGTTCTTGACACTCGGCGTACTCAGCCGAGGCCGCGGCGTACGAAGTCCGCTGTTGGCAGAGACCACTACGGCGCCTACCGCCCAGGAGTCGACCCGCCCTCTGGGCTGCGATGGTGCGCTGATATCGGTGTGTGAGGCCGGGATTCTGATCGGGGAACGGAGGCCTGAGTCCTCTTGCGACGATGCCGGCTCAGACTAAGCGCAGCTTTCCCGGGGCGGCCGCGACGTGCGGTGCCCCGGTGAAGTGCTCCACGTGGCGTGGTGTGTGGTGCCGGGTTTGAGTCGCTCCAGGTCTCGCCGCTGTTGAGGGCATCCGGCGGGCAGGTCATGGGTTCGACGGGGAGGCCCCGGCGGCTGGGCGGGGGGTCGTTCTTGTCTGCGGTATGTACCTGGACCCAGGGGCATTGATCCTCCCAGGCCCGTGCCGACGCCAGTCCCGCCTGGATCTGTGAGAAGCAGTTGCTCCCGGCCGTGATGGTCAAAGGGGAGGTCGGTGAAGGCGTGGTCTATCTCGGTTGATCCGATGGCGCGCGGGGTGCGGAAGTCGAAGGCGTGGTCCGTCACGGGCCGGGTGCCTTATGTGCAACCCTTCCCGGTCTATGAGGTAGCAGGCGCTAGGATGCAGCGCGAACGGGTAGCCGGGGACCGGGCCCAACCTGCAGGCGGGCAGAACGGAGGACCCATCGCGGGTTTGGGGCTTCCAGTCCAGACTCGGGGCGAAACCGTGCAATGCGCAGTTTCGTTCCGGCTCGTTGATTGGGAGCTGGTACTCGACTCCGTCGAACGTGTACTTTCCGTCGCGGACCCGGTTGGGCAAGGGCGCCGCGATGACGCCGCGGTCGTCGGGGATGGGACCTGCCTGCGGGAAGGGGACAATCAGGTCGCGCCCGATGTGCCGCAGTTCGCGGACGGCGGCACCCCTGGCCGTGATGACGGCCGTGTAGCCTCCTTCGCCGATGTTGTATTCGCTCATGATGGCCGGACGCTGCCTTCCGGGTCGCTCCGGGAAGTTGCGGCGAAGGCACTGGCCACCATGTCTTCCAGGCTGTGGCGCATTTCCCGGCCCAGGTCTCTGGCGGCCAGATCACCCTTGGCTACGATCCGGGGCGGGTCGCCGGGTCGGCGCGGGCAGATTTCCGGTTGGAACTCCTGGCCGGTGACGGCAGCCATGGTGTCCATGATTTCCCGTACGGAGACTCCCGTTCCGGAGCCGAGGTTATAAACCGGTGCACGGCGCCCGCCGGCCTCGAGCGCCTGTGCGGCTGCGACATGGGCCAAGGCGAGGTCGTTGACGTGGATGTAGTCCCGGATGCACGTCCCGTCCGGCGGGTCATAGTCGGTACCGAAAATCTTCGGCCGCCTGCCTTCCTGCAGGGCCGCCAGCACGAGGGGGAAGAAATTATGGGGTGCGGGACGGGGAAAAATCCGCTGTGACGGCCAGCAGTGTTGCGGCACGGCCGATTCGCCGGTGAATCCCACGCGGCGTCACGCCGCGGCGGCGGGACGTCCGGGCCGTTGCCGGGCCGGGCATTTTGCGTCCGCGAGAGTTCCTGCCGGGCGGCTCGGATCAGCTCATCAGTCCGTTGCGGCGCCGAGGTGCAGCACGCGGTGGTGCTGGTGCCTGTTCGGCGGCGCATCGGGCGCAGGCAGAAGAACCAGGTCAGCACTATGGCCGCCGTGGAGGCCCGTGCGATCAGCAGCGTTCTCATGCCCCGGGGTCCGCGCCGGAGCGCGGTAACCGCGGGCTGCCGCCGTTATCCGCCGTTGCGGGGCGGAGGGCTTCGATCTGGGCGCGCAGCCTGGTCAGTTCCTGTTCCTGATCGGGTGTGGCGGGCTGTTCACTGCGCCCGCGCATCAGGAACCACATCATCAGTCCCATGCCGACAGGGCAGGCCAGCACGGCAACGACGAGAAGCAACTGTTCCACGGGATGTCCTTAACGGTCAGAGGGATGAGAGGCAGGCGGGCAGGCGCTCCGGGAAGCTGTACGGGACCGGGCGCGGGGCAGACTCCGGGGCCGGGGATGACAGGAAGCGTGTTCAGGAGCCGGACGTCGAGCAACAGATCTGCCATGGGCATTCCCCCGCAACCAGGGGTTCTTAAAAACTATTCTCCTAAGTAACTTAGGAGTTAAGGTTGCTTGTGTCCAGCGAGGGCGGGGCGGCGGCCGGCTTCAGGGGGCGGGAGAGCTGGCGGAGACGGTCGTATCGGGGCAGAGGTTGTTTCCCGCCGCGGCGGCAGCGGGTCCTCCCAGCAGCAGAACCGGGAGGGCAAAAAGTGCGGCGACGGCAAGGGAGCCGGCCGCCGTCCGGGCGCGGCCCAGGGGGTTGTGCGGGGGAATGAGCCGGCGCACGCGGGCAGCGGCGCCGGCGCCTCCGGCTGCAAGTGCAACGGCCGGGAGCGGGGTTTTTCCCGGGGAGGCGACGGCCAGCAGGGCCCCGGCAACGGTGAGTCGTCCTGACCGGACGGCCGCCGCATCATCGGCTCGCAGTTCGATCAGCCGGGCCGTCTCTGTAGAGGCGAGCCGGAATAGCGCGATGCCGGGGAAGGCCGCTGCCAGGGCACGGGAAAAGCCCAGGATCAGATCGTGCCGCTCCGATAGATGGGCATGTTCGTGGGCCAGGACGGCGTCCAGTTGCGCGTCGTCCAGGGCCCGCAGTGCCGCCGTTGTCACAACTGTGCGCCGCCGCCTTCCGGGGAGGCAGTAGACCGTCGATTCGTCCGAGTCCAGAACAATAACACCAGGGTGTGCATCGTCGCGTCCGACGATGTCAAGAATCCTTCCGTGACGGGCGCGCTCCCGGGTCATACCGGCCAAGCCTGTGCCGAGGCACCACAGCGTGCGCCCGAGGATGCCCAGGGCGAGGATGGCGCCTGTGGCGCCGGCCGCAGCTCCGCCGGGGGATGCGTACTGCTCCTGAATGGCCATGATGCAGGCCTGCAGCAGCCCGGCGAGGTCCCTGCTCACGCTTACTGTGGGGACTGTCAGGGCCGCTCCAGCCAGGGTGACGGCGGCAAGTACGGTGACTGTCAGGGCATGCCACGCGGCGATGGCCAGCCGGGGAGCCCTGTCCGCCCAGGACGCTGCCCGCAGCAGCCGCGGTCCGGCTACAGCGAGCGTAAGAGCGTAGGCGAGGAGGGACAGTGCGGCGATCATGACTTCGCGTCCTTCCTGGCCGCACTGAGGAGCCGGTGCAGCTCCTCGGCTTCCTCGGGTCGTATCCCCTCCACGAAGCCGACCAGGGCGGCAGCCCGGTCATCGGTCAGGGAGAGTGCTTCTGTGACGAGTCCGGCAACATACCTGTCCCGCCCCGCGGCTGCTCCATAGCGGAAGGCCCGGCCGTCGCGTTCCTTCGTCAGCCAGCCTTTGCGGTGCAGGATCTCTGTCACTGTGTGCACCGTGTTGTAGGCGAGCCCGCGGTCCAGGCCCTCGAGGACCTCGCGGACCAGCAATGGTCCGTCCGCGCGCCAGATCTGCTCCATGATGGCGCTCTCCAGATCGCCAAACTTTGGCATGCTGCCTCCTTGGGCCTCGTTCCTATCAAGGATAGGAGATGCGCCGGAGTATTGCACCTAAGCACCTAAGTAAGTTAGGTTTATGCAGGAACGCCGGACCTCGGTGAACGAAGCGCCCGGACTTGGGCGCCATTGACCGCAAAGGACCCAGGGATGTCCCGACCAAAGAACTCCGGCAGGCCTGCAGGGGGCGTCGGCCGCAAATCGCAGCCGGTCCCCGGCAGTCCGGGCCTCAAGCAACAGCGTGCAGCAGACATCCGGCAGAAGCTTGCCGGACACAAAGCCCAACACCGCAGGCAACGGCGCCACCGGCTCATCCTGATCATCACGGCCTGGACCGTGGGCATCGCCCTGGTGGCGGGCCTGGTCATCTTCGCCGTCATCAGCACCATGCCCAAAACCCCGCCCGCCGCCCTTGAGGGCGTCCAGACGCTTTCGGGGCTGAGTGCCAACCATGTGAACGGGCAGGTCAAGTACGAGCAGGCACCGCCGGCGGGTGGCGATCATTCACAGATCCCGCTCAATTGCGCCGTGTACACGGAGCCCGTGCCCAACGAAAACGCGGTGCACTCCCTTGAACACGGAGCCGTGTGGGTGGCCTACGACCCCCTGTTGGTCACCGGTGAACAGCTGGAGGTTCTGCGCAAGGACATCCCGTCGACCTACGCGATCCTCTCGCCCTACGAGGGCCTTCCGGCCCCTGTTGTCGCCTCCGCCTGGGGTACGCAACTGAAGGCCACGGGCGCTGGGGACCCGCGGATCAAGGACTTCATCTCAAAATACCGAGGCGCGAAATCCGCGCCGGAGCCCGGGGCGCCCTGCACCGGAGGACTGGACGGCCCCGGCAAGCTCAAGTAGCGGCCGGTGGAGCTTTCTTCTCTAAGCCAGCACGGAGGAGAACGAGAAGCGATGACGGGTCATGAAGGATGGTGGGCGAGCTGTCAGGCCTGGGCAAGACCGTCGCTCTGTCCGGGGCCATCATGCGCAACATCCGGCAAGACCTAGTGCTCGCCTTTGGCTACAACACAGCAGCCATCCCCCTCGCGGCCGGGCTGCTCTACCCGTGGACCGGAGCGCTGCTGTCCCCGATGGTCGCCGGCGCCGCAATGGCGCTCTCAAGCATCAGCGTAGTGGTCAACTCCAGCCGCCTGAATGCCTTCAAGGCACCCACAGAAGGGAAACAATGCGAATGATAACGACCGGAAAGCACGGTCCGCGCAGCATGGAATCTGATCACACGGGAAAGGAGAGGCTGGCATGCTCGATTGCGGAGTTGACGGCGGGATGATGGGAATGATGGGCGGCGGCGGAATGATGTTCTTCGGGATCCTGTTGACGCTGGCGCTGCTTGCCCTGGCAGTCCTCGGTATCTGGGCTCTCATCGTTTGGCTGCGTAACAGTCGAACTGCAGCCGGAACCTCGGTTCCGGGCGGACGCAACCGGGCCCGGAAAGTGCTGGACGAACGGTACGCACGGGGCGGACTGACCACTAACGAATATCGGGAACGGCTTGAAGTCCTTAATGGGTAGGCCCGGGCGATCCTCTGCGGCCCACGAGACCACGATTACGCCCCAAGGAGCGGCGATGTCCGTGAGATGTGGAACTGGGACCGGAAGGCAGATTCGTGATCCTTCGGTACCTCTTCTAAGTGGTGCTTGAGACTTCCCCATGAGCGGTGCCCCTGAGGCCCCGAAGGCCAAGCGAGCCTTCCGGGCCTCGACTGTAAGTGATGAGTGAACAACTACGAGAAAGCGAATATTGGTATGAATGACGATGCTATGGATATGAAGTCTATGGAAACTGCACTACCCGGCTGGTTGACCCCGGTGTCCTGGTTCTTTGTTGCGGTGGGAGTAATCAGCGCAGCGCTGGTGCTGTACGACATTTACGGGAGGCGCCGCCACCAGCCCAACGCTGCCATGGGATTGGTGTGGTCGGTTTCGGCCCTGTACCTCGGGCCCTTCGGCCTCTGGGTCTATAACCGTTGGGGTAAGAACGCTCCGGGGGGCACGATAGACCTTCACAGGAAAACACTCGCAGGCGGAGTTCCAGGCGGTGCAGCTGCGACCGTGGGACACTTCATCGGGGTTCCACTCGTGGTGGGCAGCGGGCTGACCATCGCAGGAACGAACCTATGGGTACTGATTATCGTCATCGCTTTGCTGGCCATTGCATTGCTTTTTGCCTTTGAGTACTTTTTTGCTTCCTCCGCAGACCGGCACGGCCCGATGGGAAGGAGTGCCGGCACCGCCTTGCTGACCGCCATCGTCACTGTCCTCGCCTTCGACATCGGCATGGGCGGATGGATGCTTGTCATGCACTTCGGAAACTTCATGCCCGCCCCTACCGACATCAGCTTCTTTTTCCTCATGCAAATGGGTCTGGTTCTGGGGTTCCTCACCGCATACCCAGCCGTCCGCTGGCTCATACTGCGTCGCGTCAAAGTCGTCTCGCTGTAATCGTTGCGGATGCAAGGCGAGTGAATTTTATGGCACGGCATGCAGCGTGCAGGACAGTGCTTCGTCTGCGCCGGGCCGGCCGCCGATGCAGACAGGCTTGCAACGAGCTGCTGGCCCCGCTCGGATAGCTCTCCATTTTGGTCGCCCTGGCCCGTGAAGGGGAGTCGTTCTTCGCGGCCGGGGAGCGGCTGGAGCCCCGCAGCGCCGCCCTGCACAGGACGGTTCCACAGACTCCGGTCGGGCGTAAAGCCCGCTGTGGCGTTATTGCCAGAGGGACGTCCGAAGAAAAGTCGCGGCATGCCATTAGCGCCCGGGGCGTCAGCACCACGGCATTCAACCATTCCGGCAATCGGGGAACGGCCTGCCGACGGGTTGGGAACGGCCTGTGCCGAACGGTAATTGTGTCAACCTGCTCGGGATCCCCCGATTTCGCGGTTGGGAATCTTCTGCCAGGCGTCTGGCGCTGCTGCAGCAGGTCACGACCGGCCAGCATGATGAGCTAAGTCGATGTGGGTACTGACAGAACCGCAGCTGTGGTGCCCTAAACCCGCTCGGGGAATGATTCGACTTTGTTCGGGTCACGCTCGATGAGGTCGCCCAAGGCGCTGTCGATCTGTTCGAGTGTTTCATTCGTGAGGAGAATGTCAGCGGCTTTGACTGTGTCGTCGAGCTGTTCGGGACGACTGGCGCCGACGATGGCAGCGGAGACGTTGGGGTTTGCCAGGACCCAGGCGACGGCAAGTGTGGCCAGCGGAACGCCTAGGCCCTCGGCAATCGGCTTAAGTTTCTTCACGCCTTCCAGCACTGCCGGCTGCATAAACTTGTGCTCGGTCTTCAGGCTGCCATCATTTGAGCTAAAGCGGCTGCCGGCTGGAACCGTGGAGGCGCCATACTTGCCGCTCAGAACGCCTTGGGCCAATGGCGACCAGCAGACCTGGGTGATCCCGAGTTCTTCGCAGACCGGGACGACTTCGGGTTCGATGACACGCCAAAGCATGTTGTACTGCGGCTGGCTGGACACGAGATGGATGCCCAGCTCCAGGGCCAGTTTTACGCCAGCGCGGATCTCGTCGACAGTCCATTCGGACACTCCGATGTAGTGCGCCTTGCCTGCCCGCACGATGTCCGCGAACGCCCCCATAGTTTCTTCCAGCGGGGTTTCGTAGTCATAGCGGTGGGCCTGGTAGACGTCCACGTAGTCCGTCTGCAGGCGCCGGAGGGAGCTGTTGATGGACTCCATGACGTGTTTGCGGGACAAGCCGCGGTCGTTCTTGCCTTCTCCGGTGGGGAAGAAGGCCTTGGTCATGACCTCGATTCCTTCGCGGCGCACTCCTTTCAAGGCTTCGCCGAGCATCGTTTCTGCTTTGGTGCCTGCGTAGGCATCCGCGGTGTCAAAGGTGGTGATGCCCAAGTCCAGCGCCTTGCGCACACAGGCCGTTGCGACGTCCTGGTCTACGGTTTCTCCGTGGGTAGCCCAGTTGCCCAGTGCGATGGAACTGACGTACATGCCGCTGTTGCCGAGTTTCCGATACTGCATGAAGTTTCCTTTCAGTGGTTTCTGGGGTGACCGGCAGAATCCGGGGAACCCAGGTCGATAGATGAAGCGCGCAAGGTGCGCGGTGGGGCGGTGCTTTCACGGACGATCAGACGCGTCTGGCGGGAAGTGGTTGCGGGCGGTTCTCCGTGCAGGGTGTCTAACAGGATCCGCGCGGCATCCTGCCCCTGTCCGGCTACGTCGTGGTCCATGGTGCTTAGGCCCACCACATCGCAGAGTTCGTGGTTGTCGAATCCCAGCACTGAGAAATCCCGCGGTACCTCCAGACCTGCATGGCGCAAGATCTTCAGAACACCGAAGGCCATTTCATCGGAGGCAACAAACGCAGCTGTCGGGGGCACTTCCGTGACAAGCAGCCGCGATATGGCGGCCGCACCGCCGTCGACGCTGTTTTCATCGAACTGGACCAGGTCCTCCCCGGCATCCAGTCCGGCCTCGGCCAGCCCTTCACGGTAGCCCCTGAGTCGCTCCAACGGCGGCACGCCGCCCAGGTTGCTGCCTTCTTCATCGCGGATGCCGATGAAAGCTATCCTTTGGTGGCCGAGATGCAGCAAGTGCCTCACCGCCGCCCGGCCGGCCCCGACATTGTCCACAGATACCGACCCGACGCTTTCGGACTGACCGCCAAGCAAAGCAACCGCCTGGCCTTGGGAGGCAAGGGAATCCAGCTCTTCGCGGCTCGGCTGCAGGGCCACGATAATGACTCCGTCTGTCCGGCCATGCAGCTGAGCAGTGCCGAAGAACCTCTCACGCTGCCCGGCAGTGGCCAACTCGTACAGGAGCACATCGAAGCCGGCTTCCCGGAGCGAATGCGCGGCCTCGCCGATGACCTTCCCAAAAAACCACTTGGCTAATACCGGCACGACGATGCCAACTGTCATTGTCCGCCCAGTCGCAAGACGCGACGCAGCGGGAGACGCCGAATACCCCAGCTCCTTAGCTACCTCTTGCACGCGCTTGCGAGTGACCGCCGAAACGCCGGAAACTGCTCTTAATGCACGGGAAACGGTGGCAGTAGAGACTCCGGCGCGTTCTGCGACCAACTCAACACTGACTGCCATGCAGTTCATGCTAGCGCGGCTGGATGCCAAGGAGCAAGCGCTTGCAAGTCAGTCAATGGCTTGACGCAATCACGGCTATCGGCCCTTGTGTGTGGTCAGGGGAGGGACATCGTTCTCTGCCTTGGATCGAGTCGTCGTCCTGCTCACGCCTTCACAGTGAATCCTCAGGTTCAGGTACGCATAGTGGACCGAAGCTTCGGTCAACCGCTATTTGACCGCTACGAGATCGCGGACGATACGTCCGCGATCCCGCCGCCCTCCGAAGGGCCGGGGCCAATAACAGGCCAGGTGCAACCTGGGCACCCACAAGTGGCGAAGCTCTGGGGGAGCGGCTCTCTACTGCAGACCGGGTACCGCCCTGCGGGGTCTCGTCCGGGGGGTTCATCCTCATCCGTCCTTCCCTTGGATTTTCGCGTTCACCACTTCATGGTGGCCAGAGCCGCGTACAACATGTTTTGCTGATTATTCTTTAGATCGACCGAGGGTTGCGGCCGGTCCGGAATTTCCGCTCTGATACCTGTTCATGCGGGAATGCGGGGGGAACGGCATGACATGGCAGCTGATCTGGAGCTGATCATGAGCTCGCTGAGCCAGGCCAGTCGGTAGTCGGGGCCGGCTTCGAGGGCGAGTTGTAGGAATTGGTGGGCTTTGCTGCCATGGCCTTCCCACAAGTTAACCCGCCGCCGCAGCCATCATTTTTCCCGTCGTCGCCGCATCCGGCTTCTGGGTATCCGGCGTCGCTGTCCACGCTGTCCTCGCTGTTTTACCGGTGGGAGCTGGCCACGTTGCCTCAATCAGATCCCGACGATCTCTGCCTCCCCGGCGTCAACGCATGCTGGGCGAGCAGCGCGGCGACGACCCAGACCGGATCTTTACGGATCGCCCGTGCGATCGCAGCGGTCGTTCGTGGGATGCGAGGGCGTATCAGATGAGGAGTCCGGTCGTAGCCGTAATTCCCTTAGAACAGCGGCCAGGGCACCGCCGACATCTCACCGCTCGGAGCCGGAAACCGCCCTGCCAAGCGCAACCGGGCGCAGCGCGCGGCGAGCGATGCGATTTCTTCCGCTCTGAGCAAGTCCGCCAGGTTTCGGCCCAGTCCACCGTGCAGTCCTTCGCTGACACGATCGATGCCGTCGCGTTCTTCGGCGGTCAGAGCGTCTCCCAGCCATCCCCACAGCACCGTGCGCAGCTTGTGGTCACGGTGAAAGGTGAGCCCATGGTCCACGCCGTACCGGTGTCCGTCGGTCATGGCAAGAATGTGGTCGCCTTTGCGGTCGGCGTTGTTGACGACCATGTCGAACACCGCCATGCGTCTGAGCGCTGGCGAGTCTTCGTGAACGAGGGCGACCATCCGTCCGTTCTCATCTCGTCCCTCGAGAACGTGTTTCCAGCCCGTCTCGGGCACGTGGTCCGTCGCGACCAGGTTCACGGCGCTTTGGGCGGGGTCTTGCTCCTGCCAGAGCTGCACCATTCCTTCGCCCATCGGACCATCGCGCAGCCAGGTGCGCGGCACGAGGTCCCAGCCGAAGACCTGCGAGACCAGGTAGGCGGCCACCTCCCGGTGAGCCAGGGTGCCGTGGGGAAAATCCCACAGCGGACTTTCGCCTGCTATCGGCTTATAGATGACCACCACGTCGCCGATGCTGCCCAGAAATGTAGCGTTTGAAGCTGTCGTGATGTGGCCGGTGAGCGTCAGCTCGGCGGTCACTAGGTCCGGCGCTGGCATCAGACTTCGGGAAGGGTGCAGATGTGCCCGTCGGCGTCTAGGGGGTAACCGCAGAGCGAGCACATCGGACGCCCGGCGCCCACGATCTCACGGGTGCGCTTGGCGAATGCGCGGGCGGTGCCGACCGGCATTCGCACCAGCAGCATTTCGGGTTCGTTAGCGCCGTTCTCATCAAGCGATTCGTCGTTGTCATCAGCATCGACATCGGTGATGGGGTAGGCCTCTATTACGACCTGGGCCGTGGTTGGGTCCCAACCTAAGCTCATGGCGCCGGCGCGAAATTGCTCCTGAACGGCCTCGAGCTGGTCATTGTCGACAAGTTCAATGGGAGTACTCGTGGGAACGCTGAAGGGGTTGCCCTCGACGGTGATGAGCTGGTTGAGAATTTCGTCGATCTTCTCCGCGAGCAGAGCCGACTGCTGCTTCTCCAGGGCAATACTCACGATCTGCGTCCCTGCGCGCACCTGCAGGTAGAACGTGCGCGCCCCCGGAAGGCCAATGGTCCCAACGACGACCCGATCAGGCCAGGCAAACTCATAAACACGTGTAGGCATGTCAGTATTTTAGGCACATGAGGTTCATGGCGCCTTTTGCCCTGCACCGCCGCCCACCGGCGCATCGCCAGAGTGGATGCCGGTCGACAGCCACGACAGATCACCCGCGTCGGTGTTGGTCGCGTGGACGCTCGGACGACTAGCGCCGTAGCGCACGATTGATACGGAGGCGGGGCCCACGTTAATACGCTGGAACAGGTCAAGGTGCATGCCGAGCGCGTCGGCGAGGATTGACTTGATGATGTCACCGTGACT
Organism: Pseudarthrobacter sp. HLT1-7; assembly: GCF_059383435.1. Lineage (NCBI taxonomy): Bacteria > Bacillati > Actinomycetota > Actinomycetes > Micrococcales > Micrococcaceae > Pseudarthrobacter > Pseudarthrobacter sp. HLT1-7. Next base: position 14,021 of record NZ_JBWZCH010000025.1, read on the forward strand.
CACCGCCACCCACACGGCCCCTGGCCCGTACTCGGCTTCGAAGGCTGCATCGTGGCGTCGAATCGCTGCCACCGACCGAGCCTGCATCGCGGCCATGGATTCACCGCCGGGAAAGACGACGGCGGACGGTTGCGACTGCACAACCGGCCACAAATCCTCGGTCGCGAGATCACTGAGCGTGCGGCCCTGCCACTGGCCGTAATCGCACTCGGTGAGATCGAGGTCGACCGGCGCGTACGGCGTGCCAGCCTGGCGATCGAGGATGAGCCGGGCGGTCTGCAGACAACGCTCAAGAGGGCTCGACACCACCCCGACTACGGGCACGGCCGCGAGCCGGTCTCCGGTCAGAGCCGCCTGGTCGCGCCCGATCTGGTCCAGGCTGACGCCGACGGCCCGACCGGCCAGCAGTCCAGTGGCATTGGCTGTGGTGCGGCCGTGCCGCACGAGAATAACTGTCGCCATCCACCCAGCCTAACCACCCGCTCGATGGCGGTGTGAACCGTACCGGGTCGCGCGTCGAACAGGCAGATAAAGCACTGGCGGAACCCTTCAAGCACGCCGACGTGCTCAAAGCTGGGAATCCATGATTTGGAGGGGGAAATGCCCGGCCGGATTCCTAGCGCTCTTGTGGCAGGAAACCAGCCACCAACTCGGCAGGATTTCCTGGCTGAAACGGCCTACAGATAGTTGATCACACACACTGACGCGAGGGCCTTCATGGACTCCTTCGTCCGCTGTAGGAGTTGGTACCAGTGTGGTACTGGTTTGGTGCCATGGGGTATGGCCATGAATCTGCGCGTTCCCGAAGAGCTTGACCGTCGGCTTGAGCTGCTTGCCGCCGAGGAACACATCTCGAAGTCAGCGTTGCTCCTCCAGGGCGCCGAGCTTGTCCTGCAGCGCCACGCGCGCCGGCGTGAGATCAGTGCGGGCTTGGATTTTGTCATGAGTCATGACGCCGAGCTGGTGACGCGGCTTGAGGACGCGTGACCGCGTACCTCGACATTGAGGATGCGCTGCAGGTGATCGACCGGTACGGGTTCCACATTCGCGACGTCGGTTTGCTTGCTTCGGCCCTGGCTCGGCCTGCAACAACGGTCATGGGCGCTGAGGCCTATCTTGAATTGGCGACAAAGGCGGCTGCGTTGCAGGAGTCGTTGGCCCGTTTCCATCCGCTCATTGACGGGAACAAGCGCACCGCCTGGACGCTTATGGTCCTGATGCTCTGGATCAACGGCTACCGCCACCACTTCACTACTGACGAAGGTTTCAATCTGGTCGTGGGCGCGGCCTCCGGCAGCATAGACCTGATGGTTTGTGCGGCCTTGATTTCCAAACACCTGATCCCATGGCAGGGATGAGTGCTTGCGGCGCAAGCCCGCGGCGTGCACAACGTGCACACCCCGGGCTTCTGACTGGGCTGTACCGCCATCGGCCTGGGCCGGATTCCGGATGTTTCAGGGGAACTTCAGTGTTTGCAGGGGCTGGAACCCGGGTCGAGTCCCACCTCGGGCACATGTTGTCCCTGGTCAGGGGCTTACGGGCCTCTGAGTGTGCACAAACTTTTCACTTACGGGCCACTGCTGGGGCCCATTTCCGTTGGTCGCGGTTGCTGGGGCCGGCGGTCTCCTTCTCTTATTTGGGCGGCGCCGCTGGCTAGCTGTTCATGGACGGAAGTGTCCGGAACTGCATGACCCGGCTGACGTCGGGGCCCAAGGCGCTCCCAGCATGTATTCTTCTAACGTCGGTCGGCACGTCAGCCCCCTTCGGAAACAGGGGAAAGACATGCAGCTGGTCGGGCGTATCGGAGCGGTCCTGGTCGGCGCGGCAGGGCTTGCCGTCCTGTACGGGTGGTACACCGGAGGCGCACTGCTGGCGAACGGGCTCCTCTCGATGAAGCCGACGGCGGCGCTGGCAGTCGTTCTCCTCGCGATTGCGCTGGTCGCGTTCGACCATCGGCGTATCACCTCGGTCCTCGGTGCGGCTGTGTTCCTCATCGGCGGCCTGTCACTTGTCGAGAACATGCTGGGAGCGTCGCTGGGCATCGATAGCCTGCTTCCGGGAATCGAGCTGAGCGGCAGCTCTCCCCGGATGGCGCCGTCCACGGCCTTTTCGCTGTTTGTGCTGGGCGGCTCCGTCCTTTCCAGCCGGCTTGCCCGGAGCACGCTGACGCTCGCCCTGGCCGCCCTCAGCGTCAGCCATATCGCGATCCTCGGCTACGTCTATGGCGTTTCCTCGCTGTACACCGTGAGCGGGTTCACCAGCATGGCCCTGCCCACGGCCCTCGGGATCGCGGTGTTGTCGGCGGCGACACTGCTCCAGCACCCTTCCATTGGTTTGGCCGGACTGTCGAGGGACGGCGGTAGCGCAGGAAAGCTGCTTCGTCCGGCGATACCGTTCTTCATCGGTGGTCCGTTCGCCCTTGGCTGGCTGTGTCTGACGGCGCAGCGCATGGGCTGGTTCGACACTCCTTTCGCCGTCGCGATGCTCGTCTTGAGCATGACCGTCCTCGGCTGCGCGTTGACCTGGCTGGCGGCCCTGAGGCTTCGCGAACTCGACCGGCAACGTGAGGGCGCGCTGACGAGGCTGGCCGAGACAAACCACATGCTCGAGACCACGGTCGCGGCCCGGACCCAGGAGCTGGCCGCGACAGCGGACGCTCTCCAGGCGCTCGTGCGGCTTGCACCGGTAGGCATCGTGCAGCTCGACGCCGGGGGAGGGCTGCTCACCGCTAACGACCAGTGGCTCAGCATGAGCGGACTGACCCTGGACGAGTCCCTGGGCAGCGGCTGGTCCTCCGCGCTGCACCCCGACGACGTCGACCGGGTACTCACCGAGTGGGGACAGTGCGTCTCCGCCGGCACCGCATATTCGAGCACGGTGCGTTTTCGCACGCCGGACGGGCACGTCAACTCGGTGCAGGTCACCACCGCGCCGATTCGCGATAAGGGAACCGTAACCGGACACCTGGCCAGCGTCACGGACGTGACTGCCCTGCGTGCCGCGGAGGAGTCGGCGACCGCTGCCCGGGCGCGGTTCGAGGCGGCCTTCGCCTGGTCACCGCTCGGGACGGCCATCGTGTCGCTCGACGGCCGGGTGCTGGAAGCCAACCGGCGCCTCTTTGATCTGACCGGCCGGTCGTCCGGGGTGCTGGACCAGTCCATCGAGACGGTGTTCATGCCGCTTGAAACCGTCGGCCTTCATGACCTGCCGGCCGGGCCGCTGGAGAGCTCCCGGCAGCGTGTGGATAGACGGATGCGCCGCAGCGACTCCGAGGAGACCTGGGTGAAGGTCAGCGTCGCTGAAATCCACGAAGGCGAACACGTGGGGGGCCTCCTGTACCAGCTGGAGGACATCACGGCCCGCCGGCTGGCCGAGGCCCGCGTGGAGCACCTGGCTTTTCACGATCCGCTCACGAACCTGCCCAACCGGCTGCTGCTGCTGGACCGGCTTGCCCAGGCGCTTCTCCTGGCGGCTCGCCACGGCAGCGGAGTCGCCGTGTTGTTCATTGACCTGGATCGGTTCAAGGTCGTCAATGACAGCCTCGGGCACCACTCCGGCGACGCGGTCCTGACCGAAGTCGCTGCGAGGCTGCGCCACGGTACTCGGGCGTCGGACACGGTGGCCCGCATCGGCGGAGACGAATTCGTCGTCGTCTGCCCCGATGTCGACAGCAGCCAGGACGTCGCGCAGCTCGCGGATGCGCTCCAGAAGTCCATCGCCCTGCCGATCCTGATCGGCGAGCACATCGCATCCGTCGATGCCAGCATCGGCATCTCCTTCGGCGTCGGCCACGATGACCCTGAATCGCTCCTGCGCAACGCGGACCAGGCCATGTACCTGGCGAAGGACCGCGGCCGCGCGCGCTATGAAGTTTTCGACGACGACCTGCGCGGCCGGATCGACCGAAAGCTGGATACCGAGATCGCCTTGCGCGGTGCGGTCGACCTGGGCCAGATCGAGACCTGGTACCAGCCGATCGTGGATCTGCGGGAACGAACGGTCGTGGCCACCGAAGCGCTGGCTCGCTGGCGTCGACCCGAGCGCGGTCTCGTGCTGCCGGGTGACTTCATTGCGATCGCCGAAGAGGCGGGCCTGATCAAGCAGATCGGGAGTACGGTCCTGGGCCAGGCCTGCCGGGCCGCCGCCGCGCTCGACGGCGGCATGGCCGTCAGCGTCAACGTATCTCCGAGGCAGTTCGCGCGAGAGGACTTCGGCGCGGTGGTCAGGGGGGCCCTCAGCATCTCCGGGTTGCCTCCGAACCAACTCTGGCTGGAGCTCACCGAGAGTGCGATGATCGAAGCGATCGGCTCCGCGGCCAAAACGTTCCAGGAGCTCCGCGACATCGGCGTGCGCCTGGCCATCGACGACTTCGGCACAGGCTACTCGTCCTTTTCCCACCTTCGGGCCTTCGACATCGACCTGCTGAAGGTGGACATGACGTTCGTGCGCGACATCGAAACGTCCGCACAGGATCGGGCGATCGTGGAAGGCGTCATCCGGTTGGCGGACTCGTTGAAGCTGGACGTTGTCGCCGAGGGCATCGAAACGACCGGGCAACTGGACCTTCTGCTGAAGATGGGTTGCCGCTTCGGGCAGGGCTACCTCTTCTCGAGGCCGTCTCCCGACGCGTCACCGGCCGTGCCTTCCTGGGATTTCCTGGCTCCTTCAGCCTCCCGCCTGGGGCTCGCGCCATAGTCAGGTCTTTTGCAAGCGGACGAGCAGACGCCGTCCGTGCCGTTGCCGTGCCGGCACCAGGCATCACCCGCTCCAGTAAGGATGGGCACCTCCGTTCGATGAGCCTGTCTGGCAGAACACAAATATCTGACTGCGGCCGAGGACGCCCGTAGGGGCGATTCGAGGCGCAGACGACTACCACCTACTTAGACGGGGAAGCAGAATCTGAATTAAGCTGGGCTCGTCGTAGGGTGGAAGTTAGACAAAAGGAGCACTTCATGAAGAAAATTCTCATGGTACTGACCAGCGTTTCGGAGATCGGCGCTACGGGAGAGAAGACCGGCTACAACGTTGCCGAGGCTGCACATCCCTGGAAGGTCTTCAAGGATTCCGGGCATTTCGTCGACTTCGCGTCGATCCAGGGCGGCCAGCCCCCGCGCGACGAGGTGGACTCAGAGGATCCCATCCAGGTTGCCTTCACGGAGGACGAGACTACGCGCGCAGGTCTTTACAACACTGCCCGCGTCGACGTCGTTGATCCCGAACAGTACGACGCCGTCTACCTCGTGGGCGGCCACGGCACCATGTGGGACTTCCCGGACAGCGAACGCTTGCAGAACCTCGTAGCCAGCGTCTACAACGCCGGCGGCCTGGTGGGCGCGGTCTGCCACGGGCCGGCCGGCCTGTTGAACGTGGAATTGGAGAACGGGCTTCGCCTCGTCGAGGGCCGGAAGGTGGCCGCCTTCACCAACGACGAGGAGGTTGCCGCAGGGAAGGACAAGGTCATCCCGTTCTTTTTGGCAGACCGACTCGTGGAACAGGGCGCCACCCACGTCTCCGCTGATGTCTTCGAGGAGAAGGTCGTGGTTGACGACCGGCTGGTGACCGGCCAGAACCCGGCGTCAGCCGCCGGCGTGGCCAAGGAGATGGAGAAGCTCTTCGCAGAGGTCATCCATCAGGAAAAAGCCGAGGAACAGCACGAGACGGAGGCTCTGCGCGCCGAGAAGGACGCCGAGAAGGACGCCAAGAAGGCTGCTGCGGCAGACACCGAGCACTAACGCCCGCAGGGCACTGAAACTGGCGGCCGCCCCGAGGACGGGGCGGCCGCCAGCCGGCGTAACTGGGAGCCGTGGCCGAGCAGCTTCCAGGTCGTCCCATTTCGCCGGGAGTTCGTGGACGTAGCGTCCCGGGATGTGGTCTGCAAGACGGGCCAGCCCCTCGGGGTCGCTTTGACCGAGACTTGCCGGCGCAGGAGGGAGGTGCTCACCACCCGGCCGTGCCCGGGGCACCCTTGAACGGACCAACGATCTGCCTGGTGATCCAACCGCCGTAAAAGTCACCCTCTTGGAAGGTCACCTGCTCGCCGTCGACCTCGCAGGAGTCCATGTGACCCGGGTAGAGGGCCACCCGGGTACTGAGCGCCTCGAAACCGCGGGTGGGTTCCGGGTAGGTCCACCCGGCACGGGCAACGACGACTCCGCCGGCAACGACGTCGAAGTAGTGCGCTTCTCCCTTGAACTCGCAGAAGCTGGTGCCCTCGACCGGGACGAGTACACCGGCAGGGAATGAGGCCAATGGCAAGTAGTAGACAGGCGGATGACTCGTCTCCAGGACGCGCACTGCATCGGTGGTGTCGGCAATGACCTGCCCGCCAACTCGCACGATGACCCGTTCGGACCGCGGCTCGACCCTTGGCGGCCGCGGGTAGTCCCACACCGATTCCTGACCGGCTTTGGGTTCAATGGGCTGGGGACGACGGAAGAAGCCGGAATAACCGTGAGCAGGAGTCATGTCCCCATGCTGCCACCTTCCGCCGGCACCAGACCGCCAGCTTGCAACTGCGTCCGCGAAATGGAGGTCGCTGACCGGGCGGCTGGGCTTACGGCCGGGTCTCGGCACGCTACGTCGCTCAGAGGCCGCGGCGCCCCGCCCACAGCCCGTGCAGCAGCGGAATCACCGACACGATCATCAGCGCGCTGCCGAGCACCGTGTCGTCTGCCCGGACCACGGAACCTGCGATCAGCAGGGCGCCGAATATCAGTGCCGATGCCGATCTCTGCGCCGTGCGGTCAAGCCGGGCCACCTGCCGTTCGAGGCGCGGATTGGCCACGGACAGTGAACCGTCCTCGATCCGGGTGACAAGCCCATCCAGTCGTTTCGGCAGACGCAGGGCGACCCCGGCGGCGTCGAGCGCTTGTTGAGCGACGTCCTGCACGATGTTGCCGCGCTCGTCGCGCAGCAGCTGCGCTGCATAGGGTTCCACCGAGTCCCACAGATTGAATCGTGCGTCCAGCGAGCTGCATACACCCGACGTCAGGGACATCGCGCGGATGATGAGCAGGAAGTTCTCCGGCACCTGGAACGGCAACGAGCGAACCAGGTCGCCGAACTCCACCGCAAAATCAAGGAATTCCCGCGGGTCCACCTCGCGAAGCTCGGCGAAGCCCATCCCGCCAAACCGGCCGAAGAGGTGCGTCATCGCCCGCTCAAGCTCAGCTGTGTCGGCCGACGGCACCAGCACACCCACGTCACTGATCGCGGTCACCAAGCCCCTGCCGTCACGCGAGGCGGCCGCGATGAGCAGCTTCCGCAGGCCGCTGCGAGTACTCGGCGGAACCTCGCCCATCATGCCGAAATCGATGAACGTCAGCGTCCACGGGCGCTCCGCGGATGGATCGGTAGTCGGGGTGACAAAGATATTGCCGGGGTGCGGATCGGCGTGGAAAAAGCCGTTCGAGAACATCTGGTCGAACATGACCGACGCGAAAACCGGGGCGACCTGCGCCGGATCGATGCCCGCCGCAAGAAGCCCCTCCAAGTCCGTGATCTTGATCGCCGTGACGTCTTCGAGGGTGAGTACGCGGCGGGTGCTCCGCTCCCAAACGACCCCTGGCACAGTCACCCTGTGGTCGTCGGCGAAATCAGCGGCAAAGCGCTCTAAATTCGCCGCCTCCTGGAGGTAGTCGATCTCCTCGAGACTGGTCTGCGCGAACTCCTCGACCAGGGCGGGCATGTCTGCACGATCGGACACAAGACGCACGTGGCTGAGCCAGCCGCCAACTTTGCGCAGCGCGGCCAGGTCGACGTCGACAATCGCGTCGATGCCCGGTCGCTGCACCTTCAACACCACGTTATCCAGACCGGTATCGGCGGCGTCGGAGCGAAGGAGTCGGGCCCGGTGCGCTTGCCCCAAGGAGGCGGCGGCGACTGGCGTCTCCTCGACCGAGGCGAACACCCGGTCCAGCGGCGCACCCAGCTCCGCCTCGGCAAGGGCACGGATTGCGGGGAACGGGACGGGGGGCGCCTCATCCTGCAGCCCTTCCAGTTCAGCAGTAATCTCCGGCGGGAGCACATCGAGCCTGGACGACAGGAACTGACCAACCTTGATCATTAGACCGCCAAGATCCACAGCGAGCACACGGAAGCGCTGCGCGAAGCGCCGCATCCTCTGGGTCCGGGTGCGTTCGGCAATCCTGGCCAGCCCGATGCGAGGGAGGAACAGCTCAAACCACCACGTCACCGCGAGATGCCACGCGGCGAAGCGCAGAATGCGACGGTAACGGGCACGGGTGTTCCCGGCGCCGGGTACCGGATCTGCCCGGCCCCGACGAACCGATGTCACCCCCGTCAGTCCTGGGCGAGGATCGAATACAGCCGGCGACGTGCCTCGTCGAGCACCGTGACTGCCTCCTGCACCTGCTTTGGCGAGCCGGTGCGGCCCACCTGGGACGCGGCCTGCGCGAGCTCGACGCCAGCCTTGGGCAGCGCCGCGAACCCTGCGTGTGAGGCCGGGCCCGTTGATTCCCATGGCGCTGACGCGTCGGCGCCCGCCACATCTTCCCGGCCTGCTTCGGTCAGCGAGTAAATCTTGCGGCCATTGGATTCCTCGGCACTGATGAACCCCTCATCGGCCAGCAGCTGCAGCGTGGGGTAGACGGAGCCGGCACTAGGCTTCCAGCTGCCACCGCTGCGCTCCTCGATTTCGCGGATGATCTGGTAGCCGTGCATCGGCCGTTCCGCGAGCAGGGCCAGTATCGCCGACCGCACTTCGCCCCGGCCCGCACGCGTGCCCGAGCGCTTCTCAAACCTTGAACGCAGCTCCTCCACGGCCTGCCACATGCCGTCGATGTTGTTGCCGCCGAATCCGCCCGTCGGGTATGAATTACGCATCATGCTCTCCTAAATTAGTCGCGAACGATATATAACGATAATCAACGATATGCCCCGACTCTGACAAAAAGCAATGCTGCCGGAAGCCGGCGGAACGGCATACTCCAACTGAGGCTCCCCCCGGTGTGGCCGCCCGCGAGGAGTCCGTACCCCAGCGGGAGGATCCGCATCTGCGGCACCCCGTCCGATGAATCCGGGCAATCGATATGCCGTCGTTCCCGCCCAGCGTGGTAGCACCTGGTTGAGCGGAGGAGTTGGCTGACGATCCATCATCCGGTCTGCTGTCCCTCGGTAGGGTCACTGTCATGCCGCGTGCACTGTGCTGCGTTGTCCCGGCACGCCGGAGGGCCGGAAATATCAGTGGGCGAACATGCTGACGAAGTACTCCTGCTGGACCGGACGGCGGCCCAGCTTCTGCGCCGTGCGCAGCGAGGGCATGTTTCCCGCGTGGATGTGGCCCCAGACGGTGTCCGCCCCTGAGTTTTGACCGGCCAGGAACGCGGATTGCATCGCCGGAGCCAGGCCCCGGCCACGCCAACGATCCGTCAGGAACAAGTCCAACATACAGACCGCGCGCCGGCCAAAGAGCGGTGACATTGTGGCGGCCGCCAATCCCGCAAAGCCACGGTCGTCCCGCAGTGACATCAACAAGCCCTGGTCCGCGGCTTCTTGGAGTCCCTCCTGACCGGACTCTGAAACAAACGGGGCAAGCTCCGGGGCGTCCGACCGCCACACTTGATGTCCGCGCTGATAGTCGGCGTACACGTCAGTCGCCGCTACCGGCCAGGAGATCCTCAGAGTACCGGTCAGATCCCGCTCGTCGGCTCTGACCGCCACCTCCACGGACCCGGCCATAACTGTTGCCCAGTTTTCCGTGGAAGGGAGTTGGAGACCCGGCTGCTCCCAGAACGTGAAGCCCCGCACTCGGACGCCGCGGTAGGCCTCGGCCACCTGTGCGGCGAGTGCCGCCACAGCCGCAGCGGAGTTTACCCGGGCAGTTGTTTTGACCGCCACGAACGGGAAGGCCGGGTCGAGGTTGAGGTACCTCAGGCCTGAAATGACGGTCCGATCGTCGTTGGCTTCGAGTAGCCGCTCGGTCATGTCCCAGGTGCTGACGCTGACTTCGAGCCGGCCTATCCTGGCCGCCGCAACGTCCGGTGATGCGAGAGCGGCGAGGGACCCGACGCCGTCGATCTCGGCCTGCGTTGCGTCGTCAGCCGCATACCCGGCGGGAAGGTATTCCAGCACCGGGCGGGCGAATGCGGCGAGCTCGCGGGCCGGCAGTCCAAAGGGCTTCATTGATCCTCACGATACGCGAGATGGCGCCGCGACTTGCACCTGTGGCGGGTGATGGGTAACGACTTCCTGACGCACAGCCCGTCGATTGGTATCTGTCGGCTCGGTCCAGGCGAACTGGTCCCCCTGGATCCCGCTGCCAACGGCAAGATATCGCACGCCTGTCGGCAGGTTTTGGACGATACCTCAGCGGTACGCGTGTCGGATGGTCGGTGCCGGGCGCCCTCCGCCGGGCGGCCGGAATCTGCCGGAGGCCGTGCCAGCTGGTTCGATGCTCATGCTGCCGCCTGAAGCGTCGATTTAGCATCGGCCCGGGCCGGTTGCCCGGGGAGCAAAGCGGGGAGGGCCCTTCAGGTCCGTCGTTTTTAGGATGCCGCCGACGCCGCAATTTTGGCCCGGACGTCTTTCATGTCCAGCTCTTTGATACCGGTGATGAGATGCTCCAGCCCAGTCGCGCTCATCGCCCCCGGCTGGGAGAAAACGAGGACCCCTTCCCGGAATGCGATCAGGGTGGGAATGGAGGTGATGCTGGCGGCAGCGGAGAGGCCGGGCTCGGCCTCGGTGTCCACTTTCGCGAAGACGACGTCCGGGTGGTTGTCCGAGGCTTTGTCGAAGGTGGGGGCGAATATCCGGCAGGGTCCGCACCAGGCAGCCCAGAAGTCCACCAGCACGATTTCGCTGCCGGTGATGGTGTCGTTGAAAGTCGCTTCGGATATGTCGATGGTTGCCATGAAAAAATGCTATACCCCTGGGGGTATCTTATGCAAGAAACCGAAAGAAAACTGGCCAGCTTGCAATAATACCCCCTGGGGTATCATGATGAAGGGGTAGATACCCGTAGGGGCTCAAGCTCCGCGCTCTGCCCGCGCCTGAGCTGGGCCGCTGACCGCCTCAGTATCCGGAAATCCTGCAATTCTCCTTCCTCGCCGCAAAACAATCCCGTCCCACCGAAAGGTCCAGCCATGGAAATCACCCCACAGCAGCTTGCGAAACAGCTCAAGAGCGGCAGTGCTGCCCAGATCGTCGATGTCCGCGAATCAGATGAAGTGGCTGACGGCATGATCCCCGGGGCGAAGCACATCGCGCTCGGCGAACTGGCCGCCCGCCGGAATGAACTGGACATGTCCCGTCCGGTCATCGCTGTCTGCCGCAGCGGGCGCCGCAGTGCGGCCGCCGCAGACCAGCTCGCAGCCGCCGGTTTCACTGCCTACACCATGCCCGGTGGAATGCTCGACTGGACGGGCGCGGGCCTCCCCACTGACTAGGCTTTGATCCTCCGATCCTCCGATCCTCCGATCCTCCGATCCTCCGATCTGCCCGGGAGGCGCACCCCAGCGCCGCCCGGGCCTCCAAATGACTGGCCCCGCCCCTGAGAGGTGGGCCATCCGGTTGGCAGCGGCCACCGTCCCCGCGGACGCTGCCACGAGAAATGCCAAAGATATACCGAAAGCGACTATGACTGACTTGACCAGGACCATCGCGGTTGACGCCGCTGCCCAGACCATTGACCCCTCCACGTTGAAGGTCTGGGAAGACAATCACGACGATCTGATGATCATCGACGTCCGGAGCGGCGCCGAGTTCGATTCCATGCACATCAGGGGCTCCTACCATGTGCCGCTGGCCATGCTCAGCGAGCACACGGAAGAATTCGCGGCAAAAATGGGCACCCGCGTGGTGCTCGTGTGCCAGTCGGGCCACCGTGCCGAGCAGGCACGCAAGCATCTGGGTGCAGTCGGGCTGGCCGGCGCCAGAGTTCTCAGCGGCGGGGTTCCGGCCTACGCGGCCGCCGGCGGCGACGTCGTCAGGGGCCGCGGCACCTGGGCCCTGGAGCGTCAGGTCCGGATGACCGCAGGCTCCCTCGTGCTGGCCGGCGTGCTGGGCAGCAGGTTCCTCTCGCCCAAGCTTGGACTGCTCGCGGGCGGCATCGGCGCCGGGCTGACGTTCTCCGCCGCGACCAACAGCTGCGCCATGGGCCAGCTGCTTTCCAAGATGCCATGGAACCGTTCCACCAGCGAGCCCACCGCGCACCGGGCCCTGCAGAACCTGGACGCCGGGGCATGATCCTCTCCGCGGCGGCGTTCGGGCTGATCGTCGGCGCCCTGCTGGGCCTGGTCGGAGGCGGCGGCTCCATTCTCGCCGTCCCCGCGCTGGTTTATGGCGTGGGGCTGCCGCTTGCCGCGGCGATCCCGACGTCCCTGGTGGTTGTCGGGGCTTCCTCCGCCGCCGCGGTGCTGCCCCGGCTGCGGTCGGGGGTGAACTGGAGGCTGGCGCTGATCATCGGCGCCGCCGGAACCGTGACCGCGTACCTCGGTGCCGTGGTCAACCGGTTCCTGGACCCAAAGATTCTGTTGCTGGCTTTTGCCGCCATCATGGTCTTCGCCGGCATCCGGATGCTGATGCCGCCCAAATCCTCCGGCGGCGCGTGCGCTCTGCCCGGCGGCGGCGTCAACTGGCGCAGTTGCCTGCCCAAGGCAATTGCCACCGGCGCCGTCGTGGGGTTCCTGACCGGTCTGCTCGGCGTCGGCGGTGGCTTCCTGATCGTCCCGGCCCTCACTCTGGTCCTGGGACTTCCGATGGCTCTGACCGTCGGGACGTCCCTAGTCATCATCGTGATCAATTCCGCCGCCGGCTTCGCCTCGCACCTGGGTGATGTCCAGATCGATTGGGCTGTCGCGGCTGCCTTCGCCGGAACAGCGATGATCGCCTCGCTCGCGGCCGGGCGGGTCGGCACCAGGATCCCCGAGAAGGCACTCAAGCGTGGCTTTGGAATCCTGGTTCTGATTGTCGCCGCCTATGTCGCCGTAAAGGCACTCCTCTCCTGAGAGTGGGTTGGGGACCCGGCATGACCGGGTGGGCGTGCTGGCCACAAGCCCGCCCGCGTTTTGTTGCCGCATTTCTTCCCTGTCACCGAACGGCGCATCCGGTTGCCACCCTGCCCGCGCGGACTATGGCGGAATCAGCCATTGCGGACCGCATTGGCAGGCTCGGCGTCAGCGGCGCCGGCATTCTTCAGCGGATCGAAAGCGCCAAGCTCACAGATTGGCGTTGACGACGCCCCAAACTCCATGGCGGAGATGGGGGCCATGAGCGGTGGCTTTGGTGGGTTTCCTGGGTCGTCAACAAGGTTGTAGCGGCTGCCCCGGGCTGCCCCGGCCCTCCGCGCTCCTACTCCTCAGACCTGGGAGCGGCTGGATGGTCATGTCATGTCATGTCAGAGCGGCGCGGACTGCGCCGGGTTTAGTGTTTTCCCCTGCGAGACGGCGGGTTTGTGATCCGATCCGCGCATCCGGACGGCAACGAGGATCCCCGACAGCGCGGTGAGGACGGCGACGACGGCGACGGCCGCCGGGATGCCGTAGGCGTCTGCGATGACCCCGGAGAGTAAGGCGCCGACGGCGAATCCGCCGTCGCGCCACAGCCGGTAGATCCCGACGGATCGTGCCCGCCACGCCGGGTGGGCGACATCGCCGATGGCTGCAAGCAGGGTGGGGTAGACCAGAGCGGTGCCGGCTCCGAGCAGGATGGCGGCGGAGAGCCAGGTCCCGAAGTCCTGGCCGACGGCGATCGTTCCGAGTGCGGCGGCCTGGACCAGCATGCCGCCGACGATCAGCCATTTCCGGCCGTATCTGTCCGACAGTGCGCCCGTGGCCAGTTGGCCGGCGCCCCAGACCGCGGGGTAGACGGCGGCGAGGATGCCGATCTTTTCGATGGTCAGTCCGGCGGCGGCAAACAGGACGGGGAAGAGACCCCAGGCGAGGCCGTCGTTGAGGTTATTGACCATGCCGGCCTGGCTGACTGAGGAGAGGGACCTGTCCCGGAAGCTGGTGAGGGTGAAGATTTCCCGGGTGCTCAGTTCACCGTGGGCGCCGGCGTGGGCCGGCGTGTGGTTGGCGGCCTCCAACCTGGCATGGCCCCGGGTTTCCTGCACGGCGACGACGGAGAGGCCGAGTCCCAGTGCGATGTAGGCGGCGCCGAGCAGGAAGGGTCCGGGGCGCAGGCCGTAGTTGGCGGCGATGTAGCCGGTGGCCAGGGCGGTGCCGGCGACGCCGAGGTAGCCGGCGGCTTCGTTCAAGCCCATGGCCAGGCCGCGCCGGGACGGGCCGACGAGGTCCATCTTCATCATCACGGTGGTGGACCAGGTCAGGCCCTGGCTGATGCCCAGGATCACGTTGGCGGCGACGATCCAGCCCCAGGACGGCCCGAAGATCAGCATCAGCGGGACGGGCAGCGCGATCAGCCAGCCGGTGATCAGCACGGGTTTGCGGCCGTAGCGGTCCGAAAGGGTGCCGGCGAAGAAGTTGGTGCCGGCCTTGGCCAGGCCGAAGGCCAGGATGTAGGTCAGGGCGGACGTGTAAACGTCAAGGTGGAAGACCTGCCCGGCGAGGAGCGGGAGTACGGTGCGTTCCTGGCCGAGGGTGCCGCCGACGAGGGCATTGACGGCCACGAGCAGAAAGAACTGGGCCAGGTTCTGCCGAAGGCCCAGCATCACGCCAGTCCGGATGCTGCGTTCCTGCGCTGGCGAGGTATTTCCGGATGTCATTGCTGCGCTCCAGTTGTCGTGGGCACTTAGTTGGCGGCGGCCCGGGCAGACCGGGCCGCCGCCAGCGGTGTCAATCGATCACTTCAGGTGCTGCCTGGATCAGTTGCTGGGAACAGACTGCCGTGACTCCTGCTGCGCTGCCCAGGCGGCGTAGCTGCCGTCGAGTTCGACGACATCGTAGCCGGCGCGGCGCAGGGCGCTGGCCGCGACGGAGTTGCGGACCCCGCTCTGGCAGTAGCTCACGATGGTGCCTGAGGCGGGGAGTTGGTCGAGGTTCCACATGACGCGGCCGCCGCTGAGCTGCACGGAGCCGGGAATGTGCCCGGCCGTGTGTTCGGTGCGGTTGCGGACGTCCAGGACCATGGCGGCGTCGAAGTCTTCGAGTTCTTCGGGTGCGATGAGCGTCGGGGTGCTGGCGGGCAGGCCCTCGAGGCTGGTGACGTAGCCTACGACCCTGTCGATGCCGACCCGGAGCAGGTGGTCCCACATCTCTTGCGCGGAGGCCTGGTCCGGGGCCAGCAGCACCAGCGGGTTCTTGTCGGTTTCCGGGTTGACTACCCAGGCGCCGAAGCTGGCCGCGGATTTACCGGCCGGGATGTTGACGGAGCGGGTGACGGTGCCCGTGTGGACTTCGGCGTGGGGCCGGGTGTCCACGAAGGTCACCGTATCCTGGGCGAGGTCGCGTGCGACGTCGCCGGTGGCGAGTTCCGCAAGGGGTGCCCGCTCGCCCAACACAGCCGGGCCCTGCCGGTTTTCGTGCTTCATCCGGCCGAAGTAGGCGTGGGCGTCGGGCTGGCCGTCGAGGAGTTCGTCAACGAAGCCCCGTTCGTCGTTGGCCGCCAGATACGGTCCCCACCAGGCGTAGAGGCGCTCGTAGCCGACCGTGCTGGACGGGATGGCGCCGAGGGCTTTGCCGCAGGCGCTGCCGGCGCCGTGCGCCGGGTGGACCTGGACGTGGTCGGGCAGGGTCAGGAACTTGTCCCGCAGACTGGCGAAGAGCTGCCTGGCGCCGGCGAAGCGGGTGTCCACGCCGCCGGCTGCCTCGTCAAGCAGGTCCGGCCGGCCCAGGTCACCGGAGAAGACGAAGTCACCGGAGAGCAGATAGCCGGGGGCATCGGCGAAGGCGCCGTCGGTGATCAGGAAGGAGAGGTGCTCGGGGGTGTGGCCCGGGGTGTGCAGCGCCTGGATGCTGATGTTGCCGAGGGTGATCGTGTCGCCGTCGAACAGCCGCTCGCCGTCGAACGCGTATTGCCAGTCCGGCCCGCCCTCGCCGGAGACGTAGACGGTGGCGCCGGTCGCGGCAGCGAGTTCACGGGTCCCGGAGAGGAAGTCCGCGTGGATGTGGGTCTCGGTGACGGCCACAATCTTCATGCCGTTCTTCTCGGCCAGGCCCTGGTACACGGCGATGTCGCGGCGGGGGTCGACAACCACCGCTACACCCTTGGCCTGGCAGCCGATCAGGTAACTGGCCTGGGCCAGGTCTTCGTCGTAAATGCGTTCCAGAAGCATGTGCTCTCCTTCGTCAGGTGGTGGGGGAGTCTCCGGGAGGGGATCCTCCGTTCCTCTAACCACTACGATAATACCCCCAGGGGTATCTTGCAAGCGATCCGCGGCCGACCGGATGCGGATGCTCCGCCGTCAGCCGTTATACCCTCTGGGGTATAGACTTGGCAGAGCATCCACCGAGGTCTGGAGCTGGCTATGCAACGCGATTCATCAGGACTGATCCCCGTCGCCAACCGGCTTCAGCGGGCCTAGGGCCAGCTCGCGGGCGTCGCGAAAGCACTTAGTTGCGCCGGATCCGCCATCATCGCCCGGCGGGACAACGGCCGGTGGACCACGAACGGAAAGGAATGTGATGGGCAATTTTGGTTCGATGACGGGCTGGACGTGGCTGTTCTGGCTGCTCCTGATTGTTGGTACCGTTTTGCTGGTGATCCTAACCGTGCGGGCTTTTTCCGGGGGGATCACCCGACCCGGGAGCGGCCGGGGTCCTGGCCCGATCCCGCCCGGAGCCGTCGGCGCGACTACCGCCCGACGGATTCTGGATGAACGCTACGCCAGGGGAGACTTGAGCACAGAAGAATACCGTGAACGGCTTGAGGTCCTCGGAGGCGATACATGATGCAACCAGTCAGCCGTCGCACTGCCCTGATCCTGGGAGGCGTCGGGGCGGCGGCCACCGTGACAGGCGCCGCAGGATTGCTGTCGGGGTGGGGCCTCGGATTACCGGCCGCCGGTGGGCAGGACTTGAGCGAACCGCAGGCCCTGCAGAGTGCCGATGGCCGGCTTCAGGTGAAGCTTTCAGCAGCCCCGGGCCAGGTGCGGGTGGCAGGCAGGGATGCCAATGCGCTGTCCTACAACGGTTCACTGCCCGGCCCCACCCTGTTCCTGCGGCCCGGGGATCGGGTGAATGTATCGCTGGAGAACCGGTTGGCGGATCCGACCAACCTGCACGTCCATGGCTTGCACGTCTCCCCGGAGGGCAACGGCGACAATGCGCTGGTTTCGGTGGAACCGGGAATGTCCTTTGACTATGAGTACCGGCTCCCGCTGAACCATCCGCCCGGCGTTTACTGGTACCACCCCCACCGCCACGGCAGCGCGGCCGACCAGATCTTCGGCGGCCTGTACGGGGCGATCATCGTCCAGGACTCCCAGCCCGTGCCGGTCAGCCGGGAACGGGTTCTGGTCATCTCGGACATCTCCCTCACCGGTGGCGGTTCCGTCGCCGTCGTGTCGGCGATGGAGAAAATGATTGGTCGGGAAGGTGCCCTGGTCCTGGTTAACGGGCAGCTGAACCCGGTCCTGGCCGCCCGGCCGGGCGAGCGTGAACGGTGGAGGATCATCAATGCCTGCACATCCCGGTACCTTAGACTGCGCCTGGACGGCCAGGACATGCAGCTGCTGGGCATGGACTCCGGCCGCTACCAGAGTCCCCGTAACGTTGACGAGGTGCTGCTGGCCCCGGGTAACCGGGCGGACCTGCTGGTCACCGCCGCCGACGGGACCGCCGTGCTGCGCACCTTGCCCGTGGACAGGGGAAGCATGGTGGGATCCATGATGGGCGGCAACAGCGGGGGTGGACGGTCCCCGGCCGGCCCGGACGGAACGGCCCTGGCCACCTTTGCCGTTGCCGGCGAACCGGCCGCCGCCCCGGGACCGGTCCCGTCGCAGCCCGTGCCGCGGGACCTGCGTTCCCTGGCGGTCACCGCGCACCGGGAACTGGTCTTCGCCATGGGTATGGGTATGAACAACGGCGGCGCGGACATGGGCAGCGGCATGGGCGGTGGGACGGGGTCGGGGATGATGAGCTTCACCATCAACGGCAGGCCGTTCGACCCGGCCCGGGTCGACACCACCGTCTCCGCCGGTGCCGTCGAGGAATGGACCCTGCGGAATACCAGCCCCATGGACCACCCCGTGCACCTGCACGTGTGGCCGATGCAGATCGTCGAACAGGCAGGCCGGCCCGTGGACAGCCCCGAGTGGCAGGACGTGGTCAACGTCCCGGCCCGGAGCAGTGTCCGGGTCCGGATCGCGTTCGATGATTTCACCGGCAAAACCGTCTACCACTGCCACATTCTCGACCATGAGGACAGCGGCATGATGGGCCTGATCGAAGCCCGCTAGCGCAGCGCCCCGCCCCCACTTGCATGCCTGGGAAAACCGACAAAGGAGCACCACAATGAGCTACGCACACACCATCACCGTCGCGCTGCCCTATGCAGAAGCAGTAACCCGGACCCGTGAAGCCCTCTCGGGGCAAGGCTTCGGCGTGCTGTCCGAAATCGATGTCCGCGCCACCTTCGAGACGAAGCTCGGGCCCGACGCGGGGCAGGCCCTGGGCGACTACCTGATCCTGGGCGTCTGCAATCCTGCTCTGGCACAGAAGGCTCTCGCCGCGGACCCGGACATGGGGCTGTTGCTGCCCTGCAACGTCGTCATCAGACGCGGACCGGACAGCGGCACCACCGTCATCCAGACCATTGACCCGCAGACCATGGTGCAGCTCAGCGACGCGCCGGCCGTCTCCGAGGTCGCCTCGGACGCCGATCACCGGCTCCTCGCGGCCCTGAAGGAACTTGAAACCGCCTGAGGCTGGGCCGGTGTGCTTGCGACGGGCCGGCCGCGGAGACTGAACTGCGGTTGACTGGGTTGCGGCTCCGGAACCTGCCGGCCGCGTTGCGGTGCCGTCGGTACTGTTCACGGGATGCCCGGCTCTGCCGGGGGTCTTGTTGGCGGGAGTCACCGCGCGGCTGAGTTGCCGTCCAGCCAATCAACGTAGCCGGGGATCAGGTTCGTTGTCCGCCGACGCGCACGTTCCCGGCCCCGCCTATCAGGGGACCGAATCCGAAGCCGCGGTCGTCCACGAAGCGGTCCAGCCAAAGTAGCCATGAGGTCTGGGGAACAGGCTGAGGACCTTGGACCCTGTTCCCTGGGCTAGAGAGGCAATAGCCTCAAACCAAAGGCGGGTCAGCACGAAAGGCTGGTCAGCACGTTGGCACGGGACGGAGTCAGGATGTATGGATGGGACGGGAACGGCTGGGGTTTAGGTGCCTGGGTGGCGATGGTGCTGATGATGTTGGTGTTCTGGGGAGGGGTGGTCACCGTCGTCGTTCTGTTACTTCGGCGCAGCCCTCCGCGTGAAGGACCCGGCCCCGCGCGGCCCCCGCACTACGACGCGGAGCTTATTCTGCACGAACGATTCGCCCGCGGCGAGATCGACGAAACGGAATACGCCGCCCGCCGCTCGGCACTCCGGCATCTGGAATGAAACCCGTCCCGCATCGCGGGCAGGTCATTTTCGGGGTTTCTATCACCCTCATCGTGAACGCCGTGTCCCGCGTTGTCGTCGGCCCTCGTCGGGGCGTCTGCCGGCGGCACCGGATTGCGGTCCCGGCAGAACTCTGCGGCACCTGAGGTTCCAGGGCGGGTCGTGAACGTCTCCCTGACGAAAATTGGGCACCAGTCCGCCCGGGGTGGCCCGAAGCTGCCCTTCGGCCAAGTAAGAATACTGCGCAGGCTGAGAAGCCGGTTGGAGTACCCGCCGACGGGGGTTTGCGGCGCCGCTACGGCCCCCGCCGAGGATGCGGAGACGTTTCTGGTACTCCTGTGCGCTCAGTTCGCCGCGTGAGTTCCGCTCAGCGAGGATCCCGCGGGCACCCCCGGGTGTTTCGGCGGCTCCGATGTCCGTGTCTCGGGGTTCCTGAGCCTTGTTCTGGCCGCAGTTCTCTCCGGCGGCACTGGTCCAATATGCCGGCCGCGTCATCAAGCCGTACCCGGGCAATACGGTGGCGACGGTTCACCACTACTAAGACGAATCAACTTCGGTGCTGGCCGCAGCGGTGAAAAAACGAGCGCCAGGGTATGTTTCGCTCGGATCTCCCGTCCCGCGAAAGCTGACGCTGACGTGGGCACAAGCTATTTGCCACTGACAGACTCCCCACTCCCCGAGCAGGCGCTGATCCAAACAAAATCGGAAGGCCAGCCTGCTGGCGGCCGAATGAGAATGTTGTGGTGAAGTTCTGCCGAAGTACTTTGGTACAGTTTTTGTAACATGAAATATGGCTAGGAATTTGCGCGATCCCGAAGACCTTGATCGCCGCCTTGAGGAGATCGCCGAGGGCGCTGAAGCGTATCCACGGCTACCTATGAAGACCGCGGCGCTGCTTGAATCTGTGGCACGTTCCACCCGCTCATCGACGGCAACAAAAGAACTGCTTGGACCCTGATGGTCCTGATGCTCTGGATCAACGGCTACCGGCACAATTTCAGCACCGACGAGGGGCTTGATCTGGTCGTGGGTGTGGCCGCCGGCAGCGTCACGTTGGAACGCAGCGCAGCCGTGATCACCTAACATGTTTTTCCGCGGTAGATGGCGTTTAATTCTGTCCCACTGCACGTCCGGCTGCCGCTGGCCTTATCCCGAGGGAAGCTGTCATCACCCGGATACATATTCGCCCGGCATCGCTGCGACGTTCGAGCTGCTTTCAGCCAAGACGGTTGATAGCCTGAGTCATCGGTGCTCTCGGGGCCGGCGCCCGCCACTAAACGCAGCGACAATGATGCGGCCCCGATCGCAGACAATGAACTATTGCACGCATTGGGGCGGTTCATGACAGGACTATTGCTGCCGGTACTCGTCGGAGTCCTGGGTCTGGCTGGCTTTCTGCTGGCGTGGAGCCCCGGTCGACCCGCGCCACTGTCCGATGATGCTGGCCGACCGATCGATGGGAGCATCTCTGCGAGGGTTTTTACCAAAATCAACGGTGTCCGGCAGGGCATGATCATCCAGAGCAGTGATATCTTCCATCCAGTGCTGCTGTTTCTGCATGGCGGCCCAGGCATGCCGGAGTTCTTCCTCAACACCACACATCCCACAGGGCTCGAAAAGGACTTCACAGTGGTGTGGTGGGAGCAGCGGGGCGCAGGCTTGTCCTATCGCACAGACACTCCGGGGCAAAGCGACTCCTTTGACCAGTTGATCGGCGACACTATCGCGGTGACAAACTACCTGAGGCAGCGCTTCGGGCAGGACAAGATCTACCTGCTCGGTCACTCGTGGGGCAGCTTTCTCGGGATACAGGTCGCGGCAGCGGCGCCCGAACTTTTTCACGCTTACATCGGTATGGGGCAGGTGTCCCACCAATTGAGATCAGAGGTCACGGCCCATCGTTACATGACCGACCAGTACCGGGCCCGGGGCGACCGTTCAATGGTCCGCAGGCTCGAGGCGGCACCGGCAAGCATGTCGGGCGGTCTTTCTGCAAGCTATCTCCGCCTGCGGGACGACGCGATGCATCGACTTGGGATCGGCACTACACGCGACATGCGTTCGGTAATTACCGGGGTGTTTTTAGCCGTGTGGCGGTGCCGCGCCTACACCCTGAGCGAGAAGATCAATATCAGGAGGGGCATGTCCTATTCCAGACGCCTTTATTGGGATGACTTCATCAAAACCGATCTCACCATCCAGATCGATGAGCTTGATCTTCCTTTGTACTTCTTCACCGGGCTCTATGACTATACGGCGAACCATGAACACGCCCGGGACTTCTTTGAACTGATCAAGGCCCCGGTGAAGGGCTTCTACACTTTCCGTGAATCCGCCCATAGCCCGCTTTTCGAGGAACCGCAGCGTGCGCGGCTCATCCTGGAGCAGGACGTGCTCACCGGGAGAAACTCTCTGGCCGATTGAGGGCAAGGCGGTATGACCGACCGAGATGACCGTCGAGGACGATGGGGGCGAAGGATGTTGGGAAGCTACGGACCGTGACCGAACCGCACGGCGGGCTGCGCGCGTGCGTGGGATAAACCCAGCCAGAACTCGAACTCGCGGCGCAGCCCAGGTACTTCGATAGCGGCTCCGGCCTCTGTGCTACGACGGACGGGCGGCTCAGCATGGAGAGGCGCCGCTTCATCAGATCAACCGCGCTGTTCGTCACCGCTCGGTTCCGGGACCGAGGTCGATCTCGGCCTCGAAGAAAGCCGCGGCCGCCTTCAGGATGGCATTGGCGCGGCGCAGTTCAGCGTTCGTCCGGCACAGCTTCCTGACCTCTTCGCTGTGGGCAATCGTGACGCCGGGACGGGTGCCGCTGGCGACTCGTCATGCAGATGAGCGGCGGACGTGGCCGGCATGGGCTGGAAGTGCCATCTTGTAGAGGCGCCGGGCCGGTGGCGCTGGCCGGACCAAGGGGCCGACGACGGCTGGGGGCGAGATGCCCCGGTCTCAGAGGGCTCTCGTGCGTCGCCGGCCCCGTCTCGCACCGGACCTTCGCTTCCGGAAATCTAGGGCAGACTCCACCCGGATTCGGCAATGTTCCGCGGTGGTGCTGCTTCTACTATTAAATACCCTGCGGGCAGAAATGGCATCCCCGTTCGATGCCCTGGGCCGGTGCGGGGTCACGGATTGGTCACGAACACGGTGGAACCCATCCGTAGCCGGTGTGCTGTCGAAGTACTCCTGACAGATAAGCACCGGCCCCGTCCGAGCTACTCGGCAGGAACCATCCTCGGGACCGGACACCCCCACTGATTTCAAGGAGTACTCCCATGCGTACGTCAACTAAGACTTTCCTGAGCGTTGCCGCTGCCGGTTCGCTGATGTTCTCCCTCGCGGCGTGCAGCCCGGCTGCCACGTCCTCGTCGGCGCCGGCTGCCTCGTCCTCGGCCGCGGCGCCCGCTGAGAAGGCCAAGCCGCTGGCCGCGATCCCGGCGCTGACGGGTACCTCCACCGCGGTGAAGCTCGATGCCTCCTTCGCCGCGGCCCTGGAGAGCCTCAAGCTCACCCCGGGCGTTGTGGGCACCGCGGCGCTGACCGACGGGTCGCTGATCTTCCCGATCAGCGGCGGCAAGGTCGATTACTACGATCCCGCGAAGGACTACCGCCCGTTCGTCCAGGGCCTGATCAGCCACGCCGGTTCCGGGTTCTCCCTCTCCGCCGGTGAGACCAAGGTGGACCTGACCAACTTCACCATCGACCCGGGCACCTCCAAGCTCTACGGTGACGTCGCGGTCAACGGCGAGATCGCCGCCAAGCAGGCCTACATCTTCAACCTTGACGGCTCCACCCTCAAGCCCCTCCAGGCCGCCGGCGACACCGCCGTCCTGGAAGGAACCCGGGTGCTGATCTCCGACACCGCCGCCGGCCTGCTGAACAAAACCTTCAAGACCGACGCCGTGAAAGCCGACATGCTCGTCGGCATCGCCAAAATCACCGTCAACACCAAATAACACCCCCCGCAACAGCGGTGAACGCCACGGATCCCAGGTCCGTGGCGTTTTCGGCTGGGCGCTTAGACTCGACGCTTAGAATGGTCCCAGACGGCCGAGGAATGGCGAAGTGATCCAGACATGAACAAGCCCGATCCGCAAAGGCTCACCGAAGCCCTCGCTGCGAAGTTTGCCTCGCCGACGCGCAGCACGCGTCTGACGGTGGTCCTGGGCCGCTGGCTCGGGATCAGCTTCACCATCTGCTTCCTGACGGGTCTGTTCAGCCACGGGCTGCAGAACCCGCCGTCGTGGATGTTTTTCCCCACCCGTCCGGTGTGGATCTATCAGCTGACTCAAGGCCTGCACGTGACTTTCGGAATCGCCGCGATTCCGCTGCTGCTGGCGAAACTTTGGTCTGTGTATCCCGAACTGCTCAAGTGGCCGCCGGTGAAGTCCGTGGTGCACGGTCTGGAGCGCGCCTCCATTGCCCTGTTCATCGCCTCGTCGCTGCTGCAGCTGACCACCGGACTGATCAACACATACAAATGGTATCCGTGGCCGTTTCCGTTCCGGGAGACCCATTATTGGCTGTCCTGGGTGATCTGGGGATCGCTCCTGTTGCACATCGCGGTCAAACTCCCGGCCATCTCGGCGCACTGGCGTTCGCGGCCGGCACGCGGGGAAGCCCTCGTCCCGAAGGCCGCCGACGACGGTGGTACAGCCGCCGCCGTCGGGCCTGTTCCGGGCACAGACAGCACTGCACCCGGCCGCTGGTCGCGACGGGCATTCCTGACCGGTGTTGCCGCGGCGACAGGAACGCTTGTGGTGACGACGGCGGGACAGTCGTTCGCCTGGCTTGCACCGGCAAACTTGTTCGCCCCACGCAAGATGGAAACCGGGCCCCAGGGCGTGCCGGTTAACCGGACCGCAGCCGAAGCCAAGGTGACCGAACTGGCGAAATCCTCGACTTGGGCGCTCATGGTCCGCTCGGGCTCCTCGAGCCGCTCCTTCACGCTTGCCGAGCTCCGCGCGCTGCCACAGCACACCCATGATCTGCCGATTGCGTGCGTCGAGGGGTGGAGTCAAATGGCAAGTTGGCGGGGCGTGCGCGTCCAGGACCTGCTCGCAGCCGTCGGCGCTCCGGCCGCCGCTGAACTGCGGTTCACCAGCCTGGAACCGGAGGGTGCCTACCGGATCATGAACATGGCCGCCGAGTACACCCGGGACGATAAAACTCTGGTGGCCCTTGAGCTCAACGGCTCGGAGCTCGATCTTGACCATGGCTACCCCGCCCGAATCATCGCCCCCGGCCGGCCTGGGGTGCTTCAGACCAAGTGGCTGCAAAGTATGGAGATCCTGTGAAAGCGTCGACGACCGTCAGGGTTTCCCGGATAGCGCTCGGTGCCGCCGGCACGGCAATCATCGGCTACGGGCTGTTGGGCCTGCCGACCCAGCTGGGCCCGGAGCAGCTGATCGGCCTGCTGATCTGGCTGGCTGTTGCGGTCCTCATTCACGACGGCGTCATAGTGCCGCTCTCCACCCTCGCCGGCGCCGGCCTGACACGTGCCGGGTCAAGACTTCAGCGGCCGTCAGCTGCCGTGCTGCGCGGTGCCCTGCTGACGGGAGCCGTCATCACCCTGGTGGCGGGGATCCTGTTGAAGGCCCAATCCGTGGCCCGGTCAAGCACCGTACTGGAGGCCGACTACGCCGGATATTTCATGTGGTTCTGGGCGCTGCTGGTTCTTGGCACCGCTGCCGCTGTCTTCGTCCTCGAGCGACGCGGCCGGAGCCAGCAGGGACGCACAACGGCCTGAAGCGACTGGCCACCCCGGGGCGTGAGGCATGAGCCCCAGGGCGTGGGTAACGGAAGCATAACAAAGAAGATAACTTCCCGATGTGGCCCGTCCGTCGTGCCTGTATCTCCGAAGTACTGGTGAAAGACACAGCAGCCCGGTCCACGGAGTTCCACGGAACGAAGGCAGCTATCCACCTGATTTCAAGGAGTACTCCCATGCGTACGTCAACTAAGACTTTCCTGAGCGTTGCCGCTGCCGGTTCGCTGATGTTCTCCCTCGCGGCGTGCAGCCCGGCTGCCCCGTCCTCGTCGGCGCCGGCTGCCTCGTCCTCGGCCGCGGCGCCCGTTGAGAAGGCCAAGCCGCTGGCCGCGATCCCGGCGCTGACGGGAACCTCCACCGCGGTGAAGCTCGATGCCTCCTTCGCCGC
>NZ_JBWZCH010000026.1:0-34769 GCF_059383435.1 Pseudarthrobacter sp. HLT1-7
GGGCGTGCTCCATCCGGGCCGCGGCCGCGGCGTTGCAGGTGTGCCGGACACGGTCCAGGGCCACGGCGATGATGGTCCCGGCCCGGGATGCGATTTCTCCGGCGGCGACGGCGGAGCCGAGTTCCTGGCGCGCGGGAGGCAGTTGCTGGCCGGTTAGTCCCTGCCGGGGCAGGAGGCTCTCCGCGAGGCAGAGCCGGCGGCGTGCCTCGGATGCGCTGATCCGCAGCCGCGCCCGGAGGAACTCGGTGGTGTTCCGGTAGCCGTCGTCCTGCCCGCCGGGGCCGGCAATGTCGCCGGCGAAGTCGCCGGCACGGTCGGCGGCGGCGGGGGTGTCGCGCCAGCCGGTGGTCCACGATGTGGTGCTCTTCACCGCGGTGGCGGGCTGCTTACGGGTCCGGTCCACGGCGGCGGCTGCCACGAGTTGGAGATACTCCACGGTCCGGGAGAGCTCTTCCACCTGCCCGGCGAAGTCCGCCGCAGTCCGGAATCCCCAGCCCCCCGCGTCGGCCACCGCCGTCGAAGCGACATCCCGGAGCACCGCAAGGGCGCTGTCCACGCCGGGCCGTTGGTCCAGGGATGCGCCACGGAGCCCGCCCCGGACCCCGGCCCGGGCTGGGCCCGGATCCGTGTCCTGGAAAGGAATGAATTCCCCGACGGTTTCCATAACTTCACATTACTAAGGGGGTCCGACACGAAACCGACTCCGTGCTCGACGGGCATCTCCGGCGCCAGATCACCCGACCCGGTCGAACAAAATCAGGACCCGCCGCCCAGGCAAAACAGATTCAGGACCCGCCGACCCGGCAAAACAGATTCAGGACCCGCCGACCCGGTCGAACAAAATCAGGACCCGCCGCCCAGCACCCGCGGCCGGCCAAACTGCGCGCGCACTCCAGGCGAGAACAACACCGACTCGGGCGGCCCCGCGACAGTAATGCCGGCTCGTTCAGGCCCCCGAGTAGTCGCGGTGGAGCGTGCTGCCGCCTACGTCAGTGCCCAGCACACGGAAGCCGAGCCGCCGCGCTGAATCCGAAATGGGCTGGTGCAACTAAACTGGTTGGATCCCGTCGCCGCCCACCGTAAGGACAGATTGCACATGGCCATTTTGAATATCCGCATCATCGGGGATCCTGTGCTGCGCACAGTTGCAGATCCCGTGACGGAGTTCGGGCCTGAGCTGGCGAAGCTCGTAGCCGACATGACCGAGACCATGGAGGACGTCGAGGGCGCAGGCCTGGCCGCACCTCAGGTCGGCGTCAGCCAGCGCGTTTTCACCTACCGCATCGGCGGCGTCCAGGGACACATCATCAACCCGGTTCTCGAAAACAGCGAGGATCTCCAGCCGGACGAGGTGGAGGGCTGCCTCTCCATTCCAGGCCTTGGTTTCCCGGTCCGACGGCACCGGCACACCCGGGTCACGGGCGTCGACGTGCACGGCAACCCCATCAGCATCGAGGGGGAGGGCATGCTGGCCCGCTGCTTCCAGCACGAGACCGACCACCTCGACGGCATTCTCTTCACCGACCGGCTCGAAGGCGAGGACCGGAAGAGCGCCCTGCGCGCCATCCGGAACGCCAGCTACGGCGCCGTCACAGAGCAGACGACGGCGAAGCGCGCCAAGACCGTCGGCTCCAGTTTCGGTGGCCCCGGCGTCGGCGCAGGTCCTTTCGGAAACAGCCAGTGAGGGTTCTCTTCGCGGGGACGCCGGCCGTCGCCGTGCCGTCCCTGGACGCTCTCATCGACGCCGGGTTCAACGTCGTCGCCGTCCTGACCCGGCCCGACGCGCTGCTCGGCCGTAAACGTGTCCTGACGCCGTCGCCCGTTGCCGCCAGGGCCGCGGAACTGGGCATTAGGATCATCCACGCCTCAAAGGTCGACGCCGCGGTGACTGCGCAGATTGCCGGCGTCGCCCCCGACGTCGCCGCGATCGTGGCCTATGGCGGGCTCATCCCCAGGGCTGCCCTCGACATTCCACCCCATGGCTGGATCAATCTGCACTTCTCGCTGCTGCCGGCCTGGCGCGGAGCGGCTCCCGTACAGCGGGCGCTCATCGCCGGCGACGACGTCACCGGCGCCGTCACCTTCCTGCTTGAGGAAGGGCTGGACACCGGCCCCGTGTTCGGCACCCTGACCGAAGCGGTCCGCCCTGGCGACTCCGCTGGCTCACTGCTCGAGCGGCTGGCCTCCAGCGGCGCCGTCCTGCTCACCCAGACGCTTTCTGCCGTCGACGCCGGCCAGGCCGCCGCGGTGCCGCAGCAGGGCGACGTCAGCCTCGCCCCCAAACTCACCCTCGAGGACGGCCGGCTCGATTGGCGCCAGCCGGCCCTCGCGATCGGGCGGCGGGCGCGCGGAGTTACTCCCGAGCCCGGTGCGTGGACCACCGCGGACAGTCAGCGGATCAAACTGGAGCCGGTGCTGCTCCGGCCCGAGGCCGGGGCCCTGCAGCCCGGCCGGCTGGCCCTGGACGGCAAGAGCGTCCTGGTGGGAACCGGTTCGCACCCGGTGGAACTCACCCGTATCCAGCCCTCGGGCAAAAAAATGATGACCGCCGCTGATTGGGCGCGCGGACAGGCAACACTTGAAAGCGTGGTATTCGAATGAGCGAGTCCGGGACTAGCGGCAGCGGCAGGGGCCCCCAGCGCGGGGGCGCAGGATCCGGCAGCCAGCGGAACGCACAGGGCAGGGAGCGCAACCGCGGTCCGCAGCGCGGTTTCACCGACAACGCACCCTCACAGCGCACCCGCCGGGCGGATCCTGCCCGGCTCGTGGCCTTCGAGGTGCTGCGTGCCGTGTCCTCCGAGGACGCCTACGCCAACCTCGTGCTGCCCGCCCGGATCCGGCACCACGGCCTGGACAAAAGGGATGCCGGCTTCGCCACCGAACTCAGCTACGGTGCCCTGCGAAGCCAGGGCACCTACGACGCGATCCTGGCCCGTTGCGTGGACCGGCCGCTGGTAGAGCTGGATCCGGCCATTCTCGACGCCCTCCGGATCGGCGTCCACCAGCTGGTGGCCATGCGAGTCCCGGCCCACGCCGCCCTGGACCAGACCGTGGGCCTCGCCCGCGCCGTCATCGGCGCCGGGCCCTCGGCGCTCATCAACGCCGTGCTCCGCAAAGTCTCGGCGCACACCCTCGAAGAGTGGCTGGAGCTCTTGCTCAGCGATGAGTCGGACGAAACCAAAAAAGCCGCCATCCGCTACGCCCACCCGGAATGGATTGTCCGGGCGCTCAGGCAGTCGCTCGTAGCCCACGGCCGTCCGGTCAGCGACATCAGTGACCTCCTCGAGGCTGACAATGCCGCACCGGTGGTCAACCTCGTGGCGCTGCCCGGTTTGGGCAGCCTCGACGAGGCCCTCGACGGCGGTGCCACGCCCGGGGAACTCGTGGAAGGCTCTGCGCTCTCCAGCGGCGGGGACCTGGGCCGGCTCGCCTCGGTGCGCGAAGGCACCACTCGGGTGCAGGACGTCGGCTCGCAGCTGGTCGCCCGCGCCATGGCCGCCGTCGATCTTGGGACCGGCGGCTCCGGCTTCGCCGGGACGGGCACTGAAGAGTCGGGAGAACGCTGGCTCGATCTGTGCGCCGGCCCCGGTGGCAAGGCCGCGCTCCTCGCTGCCTTAGCCCGCCAGCAGGGCGCTACGCTGCTCGCCAACGAACCCGCACCGCACCGTGCGAAGCTGGTCCGGCAGGCCCTGGCCGCGGTGCCGCATGAGGTCTGGCACGTACGGACCGGCGACGGCCGCGAGGTTGGCGCCGAAATGGCGGAAAGCTTTGACCGCGTCCTGGTCGACGCGCCCTGCACCGGCCTCGGTGCGCTGCGCCGGCGCCCCGAATCACGCTGGCGGCGCACGCCCAAGGACCTCACGGACCTCGGCCCGCTGCAGCGCGAGCTGCTGAAGTCTGCGCTGGACGCCGTCAAGCCGGGCGGCGTCGTGGCGTATGTGACGTGCTCGCCTCACCCGGCGGAGACGACCGCCGTCGTGAGTGATGTACTGCGCAAACGCGACGACCTGGAACTGCTCGACGCCGGCGCGGCACTGGACGCCGTCAGCCTCACCGGCCACCTCGAAGCCGGACACGAACTCACCGCCCAGCTCTGGCCGCATGTGCACCGGACGGACGCCATGTTCCTGGCGCTCATTCACAAGAAGGCCTGATTTCAGCGAGACTGGGGCACTGACAGCTACCTACGAACGAGAAGGAAATCCATGGCCGAGTGCTGCATCAACCCGAGCATCCTTTCCGCTGACTTCGCCAATCTTGAGGCCGAACTTCGCCGCATCAGCAATGCCGATGCGGTGCACGTGGACGTCATGGACAACCACTTCGTGCCCAACCTGACGATCGGGCTGCCCGTGGTGCAGCGCATCCAGGCCGTTAGCCCGGTGCCGCTGGACGCCCACCTGATGATCGCCGACGCGGACCGCTGGGCTCCGGCCTTCGCCGATGCCGGGGTGGCCTCCGTGACGTTCCACGCCGAAGCCTCGATCGCTCCGATTAAACTGGCGCGGGAACTGCGGGCACGCGGCGCCAAGGCAGGGCTGGCGCTGCGTCCGGGCACCCCCGTGGAGCCGTACCTGGACATGCTCCAGGAACTGGATCTCCTGCTGATCATGACCGTGGAGCCGGGCTTCGGCGGGCAGTCCTTCCTGGACCTGACGCTTCCCAAGATCCGGCGGGCGCGTGCGGCCATTGACGGTTCCGGCGTCGGGGTGGCGCTGCAGGTCGACGGCGGTATCACCGAGGAGACGATCGTGCGTGCCGCGGAAGCGGGAGCGAACGTCTTTGTGGCGGGGTCCGCCGTCTACGGTGCCGCGGATCCGGCCCAGGCCATCGAACGGCTGCGGGCGGCCGGGAGCCGCTGACCCCGGAAGCCGCAGGTCGGGTCCCGCCGCCGGGCAGCACTGCTCCCGCCGCGCATTGGGCCGAGGCACGTTGACGATGCGGGTTTTTGCTGGTGACGCGCTGGTTTCCGTTCGACGCAGGTATTCGGGCATCGTCGGGCGTTTAGCGCCGCGCAGGCTCGTTGCCGTGTCGTGGACCTGACACGTGTCACCTGTCGCCAGTCACCACACGCCGCGCATTGGGCCGAGGCACGTGACGATGCGGGTTTTTGCTGGTGACGCGCTGGTTTCCGCTCGACGCCGGTATTCGGGCATCGTCCGGCGTTTAGCGCAGCGCAGGCTCGTTGCCGTGTCGTGGACCTGACCGGGGCCGCCAGTCAGCACTGCTCCCGCCGCGCGCCAGGCACCAGTCGCCGCACGAGTAGTGAGTGGGGCCCGACGCCGCAAATCGCCTCTCGCGCGGTGGCCCGGGTGCCCGGCCCGGCCGGGGCCGGTAGCCCCCTGCGCTGCGTAGCCATGCATTGCAGGTGACGCACTGCGAACCCTCCTGCCGGCGGGAATAGCCCGGGCTGGCCTTCAGTTGTGTCAGAATAACAACACACATACGTGCTCCGGGGTCGGTGTAAGTCCGAACCGGCGGTTATAGTCCGCGACCCGCGAGCCGGCGTTTTCCTTCGGGAAGAAGCCGGCGGACGGTTGAACCGGTGGAACTCCGGTACCGACAGTTAAAGTCTGGATGAGAGAAGCACGTACAGCTGTTACTGCGGCGAGCCATTGGCGCCGCGGCATTGCGCTGTCGTATACCCCCGGAGCCATCGCGGTTCTTGAGGAAGGAACGACACACAGGCATGGACCTCTTGCGATGGCTCTTCGAAGCGCAGATTCCAGTAGGCGGATCTGTCCTGATTCTTCGTGAAGTGCTAGGCAACATTTTTGGCCTCATCAGCGCCTTCGGCGGCATGCGCCGCCGGGTCTGGGCCTGGCCCGTCGGCATCGCCGGCAATCTACTGCTACTGACGGTGTTTTTGGGCAACGTTTTCGGCTCCGCCACGCCCGCGACGCTGTGGGGCCAGGCCGGACGCCAGGCCATGTTCATCGGCGTCGCCCTCTACGGCTGGCACCGTTGGCAGCAGGGCCGGCAGTCCGCCGGCGGCGGCGGGGTAGCCGTCGCGCCGCGCTGGGCCAGTAACAAGACCCGGATCATCCTGGCTCTGAGCCTCGTGGCCGGGACTGCCGCATTGACGCCGCTTTTCGACTCGCTGGGTTCGTATCCGCCGGTCTGGGCAGACGCCTGGACGTTCATGGGATCGCTGCTGGCGACTTACGGCATGGCCCGGGGATGGACCGAATTCTGGCTCGTCTGGGTGGCGGTGGACATTGTCGGTGTGCCGCTGCTGTTCAGTGCGGGCTACTACGCCAGTGCCGTCATGTACCTGTTCTACGGTTTTTTCACGCTCACCGGGTTCTTCGTCTGGTGGCGCGCCTCGAAGGTGGCGGCCAACCCGGTCACGGTCGAAACCGCTTTCCCGGACCCGCTGGTGGCCAAGTGAGCGCCCACGACAGCTCCCACGACGGAACCGGCTTCGGCGCGGCCGAGGCGACCGCGATGGACGCCGCCCTCGCAGCGGCTGTGGCCGGGCCGCGGGGCGCAAACCCGCTGGTCGGCGCCGTCGTCATCGCCGCCGACGGAACCCGGCTGGTCACCGGCTACCACCGCGGCGCCGGTACCGCCCATGCTGAGGCCGATGCGATCGCCCAGGCGAAAGCCGCCGGCCACGACCTCACCGGCACCACCATGATGGTCACCCTCGAGCCCTGCAACCACTGCGGACGCACGGGTCCGTGCGCCCAGGCGATCATCGACGCCGGAATTGCCGACGTCGTCTACGCGGTTGACGATCCGCACGACCCGGCCGCCGGCGGTGCCGCCACGCTGCGGGCCGCGGGTGTCCGCGTCCGTTCCGGGCTCAGTGCCGTTGCGGCGCTGGAGCTGAACCGGCGCTGGTTCGACGCCGTCGCGGCCAAACGCCCTTTTGTCACCCTGCATATCGCGCAGACCCTAGACAGCCGGATCGCAGCGAGCGACGGCACCAGCCAATGGATCTCCAGCCCAGAATCCCTCGCTGACAACCACGCCCTGCGCGGCCGGATCGATGCCATTCTGGTGGGTACCCAGACGGTGCTCGTGGACAACCCGCGGCTCACTGCCCGGAATGCCGACGGCGGGCCGGCCGGCAAGCAGCCGTTGCGCGCCGTGATGGGCTACCGCGGGATTCCGGCAGGCGCCGCGATCAACGGCGACGACGGCAAGGTGCTCCACCTGCGGACCCGCGACCCGTTTGAGGCACTCGACATCCTGTTCGCGGCTGGCGTGCGCCACCTTATGGTCGAAGGAGGTTCCCGGATACTGAGCGCTTTCCTCGCCGTCGGCCTCGTCGACGAACTCATTGTCTACCTTGCTCCGACACTCCTCGGCTCCGGGACCCCGGCCCTTGAGGACCTCGGCATCACCACCCTGGCCGACGCCCAGCACTGGGAATGGGACCCCGCTTCCGGCGGGGCCGTCCAGCAACTCGGCCGCGATCTGCGGCTGCACCTTCGGCCCGCGCAGTCGACAGCGTCGCCGCCGGCCGGCGCCGCCACCACGTTATCCGATTCAACCCCGCACCGCACCGGCGCGGACACCGCCGCAGGAGGCCACTGATGTTCACCGGAATAATCGCCGAGCAGGGGAAGGTGCTGTCCGTTGAGCGCGACGGCGAGATCAGCGCCACCGTGCGGGTCCACGGGCCCGGAACTACCGAAGGGCTGGCGCTGGGCGGCTCCATCGCCGTCAACGGTGTCTGCCTTACGGCTACGGAGATCGACGGCAGGGACTTCAGCGTCGACGTTATGGGTGAGACTCTGATCCGCAGCACCATCGGCGAACTCGCCGCGGGCGATGCGGTCAACCTGGAGCGCTGCGTTCCGGCCGGCGGCCGGCTCGACGGGCACGTTGTCCAGGGCCACGTCGACGGCGTCGGCCAACTGCTGGAGCGCGCCGCGCTCGGCAACTGGGACCGGCTGCGCTTCGGCGTTCCGGCCGGGTTGGCACGGTATGTTGCCGAGAAGGGCTCCATCGCCGTCGACGGCGTTTCCCTCACCGTCACAGCGGTGAGCCCGGCAGCGGAGCCCGCGCCGTGGTTCGAGGTTGGACTGATCCCCACCACGCTCGCCGACACGGGACTGGGCGCGAAATCGATCGGGAGCCGGGTCAATCTCGAAGTCGATGTACTGGCGAAGTACACTGAGCGCCTGCTCTCATTTTCGGGAGCGGCCGGGGGAGCAGCACGGGCGAAGGGGGCGACAGCGTGAACAACGTCAAGGACATCCACGCCGACCTTTCCGCCCGGCAGCCCATTCGCATTGGGGCCGCCGCGCCGGCAGGCCTCGCCGCGCCGATCATCCCGCCGGCCGGGCTCGATCTCATCGAAGACGCCATCCGCGCCATCGCCGCCGGACGCCCCGTCCTGGTGGTCGACAACGAGGACCGCGAAAACGAAGGCGACATCGTCTTCGCAGCGCAGCACGCCACCCCTGCCCTGATGGGCTGGACCGTGCGCTACAGCTCCGGCGTGATCTGCATGCCGCTCGACTCCCTCCGCGCCGACGCCCTCGCGCTTCCGCCGATGGTGGAAATCAATGAAGACGCCAAGGGCACCGCCTACACGGTGTCCTGCGACGCCGCAGTGGGCATCAGCACCGGGATCTCGGCCACGGACCGGGCCCTGACGGCCAGGATCCTGGCCGATCCGGGGAGCAGACCGGCGGACCTGACGCGTCCCGGGCATGTTTTTCCGCTCCGCGCCGTTAAGGGAGGAGTGCGGGAACGTCCCGGCCACACCGAAGCGGCCGTGGAACTTTGCCGGCTGGCCGGGCTCGAGCCCGTGGGCGTGATCGCAGAGCTGGTGTACGACAACGGAGAAATGATGCGGCTGGACGGACTTCGCAGCTTCGCCCTCGAGCATGGTTGCCCCCTGATCTCGATTGCGGATCTGGTGGCTTACCTCGAGGCGGGACGGCCGGCCGGCCTCGCAGCGGATCCCGTGTGATGGAGGAGAAACGATGACGACGTCTGAAGCCCGGGAAGAACTGAGGGACCGCCGGCCGCATCCGGTCAGCGCCGGCCCCATCGTCCAGCTGCCCACGGCGTTTGGCGACTTCGTGGCGCAGGCCTGGACCGATCTGGAAACCGGGGCCGAGCACCTTGCGGTCAGTTCGCCGCT
This sequence comes from Pseudarthrobacter sp. HLT1-7, assembly GCF_059383435.1. Classification (NCBI taxonomy): domain Bacteria; kingdom Bacillati; phylum Actinomycetota; class Actinomycetes; order Micrococcales; family Micrococcaceae; genus Pseudarthrobacter; species Pseudarthrobacter sp. HLT1-7. The sequence continues at coordinate 9,107 of NZ_JBWZCH010000026.1, forward strand.
GTCTCCGGTCGACGGCACGGCGCCGCTGGTCCGCCTGCATTCGGAGTGCCTTACCGGGGACGTGTTCGGCTCCTACCGCTGCGACTGCGGTGAACAGCTGGCCTATGCACTCGAGATGATCAACGAGTTCGGTGGCACCCTGCTGTACCTGCGCGGCCAGGAAGGCCGGGGAATCGGCCTGGCAAACAAGATCAAGGCTTACGCCCTGCAGGAAGCAGGCTTCGACACCGTGGAGGCCAACGAGCAGTTGGGCCTGCCGGTGGATGCGCGCTGCTACAACGCCGCCGCCCAGATCCTCGCCGAAATGGGCCTCCACGAGATCCGGCTGTTGAGCAATAACCCGGACAAACAGGACCGGCTGGCCCGGGCCGGGGTCAGCATCGTGGAGATGGTGCCCACCGAGGTCCCGTCCCGCCAGCAGAACATCCGCTACCTGCAGACTAAGAAGGACCGGATGGACCACCGGTTGGTCCTGGACATGCAGCCGGCCCTGCCGGTTGCGGGCCCGCGCGGTTTCGAACACGAACAAGACTGACCCGACCACCAGATCAGGCGCTGCAGGAACATCAGCAGCCGCAGACCTAACCGAACAAGGATTCCCAGATGAGCGGACACGGCGCCCCCCAGATTGACCTCAGCACCTTCAATCCGGAGGAAACCTCCCGGCTGAAGCTGGCCATCGTGGCCGCCAGCTGGCACACCCAGATCATGGACGGGCTATTGGGCGGCGCCCTCCGTGCCGCGACGGACGCCGGCATCAGCGAACCGACGGTGCTGCGCGTTCCGGGCACCTTCGAGCTTCCCGTCGCCGCGGCCCGGCTGGCACCGCACTTTGACGCCGTCGTGGCGCTCGGCGTCGTGATCCGCGGCGGAACCCCGCACTTCGAATACGTCTGCGAGGCTGCGACCCTGGGCCTGACCGAGGTTTCGGTGCGCACCGGCGTCCCGGTCGGGTTCGGCGTGCTGACGTGCGACACCGAGCAGCAGGGCATCGACCGGGCCGGGCTGCCGGGGTCCAAGGAAGACAAGGGCCATGAGGCCGTCACCGCCGCCCTCGCCACCGCGGTGACGCTCCGGCAGTTCAGCTAGCGGTCAGCGGCCCGGCTGTGCCGTGAAAACACCACAGCCGGCGTTCCGGGTCCTGTGCAATCGCTCACATCCCCGCCGTCATGGAAGGGCGCGGCAGCCGCCGCCCGGCCACGAGCAAGTAGGCTGGAGGGCGTGAAGAATTTCGAGTCGCTGTTCGCAGAGCTGAGTGAGAAGGCCGCCGTCCGTCCTGAGGGCTCGCGCACCGTCGCCGAACTGGATTCCGGAGTCCACGGCATCGGCAAGAAAGTCGTGGAGGAAGCAGCCGAGGTCTGGATGGCTGCCGAGTACGAATCAGATGAAGCCGCCGCCGAAGAAATCTCGCAGCTGCTCTATCACCTGCAGGTCCTGATGCTCGCCAAAGGACTCAGCCTGGAAGACGTCTACAAGCATCTCTAGCCACGTCCGCACCGGATCCGGCCCGAACTTGTTCGCGAAGATTCGTTGTATTGCGTGGCCTGCTGTGCCTGAACCGGCCGTCCTTGAACTGGCCGTTCCTGAACGGACTCCGTCCTGACCAAGAAAGACTTCCCCATGCTGAGAGTTGCCGTCCCGAATAAGGGATCCCTGTCCGAAGCCGCTTCCGCCATGCTCGCAGAGGCCGGCTACCGTCAGCGCCGCGACACCCGTGAGCTCGTGATGGTGGACCCGGACAACGACATTGAATTCTTCTTCCTCCGTCCGCGCGACATCGCCGTCTACGTCGGCCAGGGCACGCTCGACGTCGGCATCACCGGACGCGACCTGCTCCTGGACGCCGAGGTTGAGGCCGAAGAACTGCTCCAGCTGGGCTTCGCCGCCTCCACCTTCCGCTTCGCCGGCCCGGTCGGCGACTTTGCCACGGTGGAACAGCTCGAGGGCAAACGCCTCGCCACCAGCTACGACGGACTGCTCCGCGGCTACCTCGCCGAGCGTGGCATCAAGGCCAAGGTGGTCCGCCTCGACGGCGCCGTCGAATCCTCCGTGCGCCTTGGCGTCGCGGACGCGATCGCCGACGTCGTCGAAACCGGCAACACGCTCAAGGCTGCCGGCATGGAGATCTTCGGCCAGCCGATCCTGCGTTCCGAAGCCGTGTTGATCGGCCGCCGGGGCGAGCGGAACCCGGCCGCCGAGGTCCTGATCCGCCGCCTCCAGGGCGTTCTCGTGGCCCGGCAGTATGTGCTGATGGACTACGACATCCGCAAGGAGCTCGTTGACTCAGCTTCCGCGCTGACCCCCGGCCTGGAATCGCCCACGATTTCGCCGCTGCGCGATTCGGACTGGGTTGCCGTCCGCTCGATGGTGCCCAAGAAGCAGACCAACCGGATCATGGATGAGCTCTATGACCTGGGCGCCCGCGCCATCCTGGTCAGCACCATCCACGCCTGCCGCATCTGATCCCGCCGCGTCCGTGCGTGAAGAGTCCCTGCGTGAAGAGTCCCTGCTTGAAGTCCCCGAAGGAATTTCCCGTGAACGAAGCCCAGGAGAAGTCATGACTGTAGCCGTCCGCGTCATCCCTTGCCTGGACGTCGATGCCGGCCGCGTGGTCAAGGGCATCAATTTCGAAGGGCTCCGCGATGCCGGGGATCCGGTGGAGCTGGCGCACCGTTACGATAACGGCGGCGCCGATGAGCTGACCTTCCTCGATGTCACCGCGTCCTCGGGCAACCGGGAGACCACGTTCGACGTCGTCCGCCGCACCGCCGAGGAAGTCTTTATCCCGCTGACCGTGGGCGGCGGCGTCCGCGGTGTGGCCGAGGTGGACAAACTCCTGCGCTGCGGCGCGGACAAGGCGGCCATCAACACGGCCGCCGTTGCCCGCCCCTATGTGATCGACGAGATCACCCGGCACTTCGGCTCGCAGGTCCTTGTGCTGTCGCTCGATGCGCGGCGCACCCGTCCGGGCTCGCAGCCCACGGCCTCGGGCTTCGAGGTCACCACCCACGGCGGACGCCAGGGGACCGGGATCGACGCGATTGCCTGGGCCCGCGAGGCGGCCGACCGCGGGGTGGGCGAAATCCTGCTCAACTCAATCGACGCCGACGGCACCAAGGATGGCTTCGACCTGGAGCTGATCCGGCTGGCGCGGGCCGGCGTCAAGGTTCCGCTCATCGCCTCCGGCGGTGCCGGCAGGCCGGAGCACTTCCCGCCGGCTGTGGCGGCAGGCGCGGACGCGGTGCTCGCCGCCTCGGTTTTCCACTTCGGCCCGCTCGACATGATCGCCCAGGTCAAGGCAGCGATCCGCGAAGCAGGCTTCGAAGTCCGCTGACCCACCCGCTTGAAAGCAACGCGGGGTCACATAGCGCCCATCCCGGAGGGAATTATGGGCGCTATGTGACCCCGCGTTGCTGTGTTCCGGGGGAGGGGGAGGGGAGGGGGCCGGGATGGGTGGCGGGTGTCCTAGAGCCCGACCTCGGCGGACTGCAGGNCTGCAGGAGGGCGACGGCGTCCGGCTGGCCTTCGAAGGTCACCAGTGCGTGGCGGGTCCGTCCGTGGGCGTGCATCAGCAGTTCGCCCGGCTCGCCCACAATGGCCACGGACACGGGAGCACGCTTGGCGACGTGCCGGGGCCCGGAGGGGCGCACCAGCACTATCCCGAGGTCCACGCCGCGGTACAGGATGGCGGCGCGCTTGACCAGTTCGTCCCACAGGGCGTCCGAGTATGCCGCATCGAGGGCCCGCGGTGCCCAGCGGTCGCCGGCGCGCCGGACGTCCTCGGTGTGTACAAAATACTCGATCAGGTTGGCGCTTTCGTCCAGGGCTTTGATCCTCATCGGGGAAAACGCGGCAGGGCCGGCGCGGAAGGAGCCGACCAGTTTGTTGTACGCTTCCGGCGTCGTGAGCTTGGCTGCCAGTTGGGCCGTCGCCTGGTCGGAGGCCTTGGCGAGGCGCTTGATCATCAGTCCCAGTCCGACGGCGGCTTTTCGCTCGCGCAGGTACAGATGGGCAGCAAGGTCCCTGGTGCGCCACCCCTTGCAGAGCGTGGGGGAGTCAGGGCCGGCCGCAAGCAGGGTTTCGGCCAGAACTTCTCGGGACGGATCGACGAAATGCATCACTTGTGAAACTAGCACGAGACGGCGGCGCGTGGGCACCTGAACCGCCGTCGTGTTGGCCGTCCGTCGGCATTTCTCCGAGTTGCGCGCGCCGACGCCGGGCCGGTGATGCGCCGACGGCGGAGGGACTTTGAGTGCTGCCGCGGGGGGACTGGGCCCGCCCGAGGCACTAGACTTAACTCGATGTCTGAGCAGCCCGCCCCCGCCCTTTCCCCTGGACTTGCCAATGGGCCGGTCAATGCACCGGTCCATGCACCCGACCATGCACCCGGACATGGAGCCGCCCCCGGTTCTGCAGCGACCGTGAGCCCCCTCCCGGCCGCTCTCGCGGGAGCCCTCAAGCGTGACAGTGCCGGCCTGGTGGCCGCGATCGTCCAGCAGTTCGATACCGATGAAGTGCTGATGCTCGGCTGGATGGACGACGAGGCACTCTACCGCACCATGACCAGCGGCCGCGTGACCTTCTACTCACGCTCCCGCCAGGAATATTGGCGCAAGGGAGACACCTCCGGCCACGTGCAATGGGTTAAGTCCCTCGCGATGGACTGCGACGGCGACGCGCTGTTGGTTCGCGTCGACCAGATCGGTGCCGCGTGCCACACCGGAACCCGGACCTGCTTCGACGGACGCGATCTCGACGTCGTCACCGGCCAGGCCAGCTGAGCCGGCGCCGCCAGGCACCAGCCGGGGCCGCCGGAAGAAACCCCCCACCCAGACGTTCAGGACCACCAAAAGAACAGGCGGAAATTACAGCCATGCAGGACCTTGGAATCATCAGCCCGGGCCTGGCGGAGTTCCGTGAACTCGCAGGCCACAGCCGTGTCATCCCCGTCCGGCTGAAGGTGCTGGCTGACGCGGAAACACCCATCGGCCTGTACCGCAAGCTCGCCCAGGGCCAGCCCGGCACCTTCCTGATGGAATCCGCGGCAGTCGGCGGCTCCTGGTCCCGCTACTCCTTCATCGGCGCCCGCTCCCGGGCCACACTGACCACCAAGGACGGCCAGGCGCACTGGCTCGGCGAACCGCCGGTCGGCGTTCCGCTGGGCGGCAGCCCGGTCGACGCCGTCCGTGACACCATCGAGGCCCTCCGCACGGACCGCTTCGACGGCCTTCCGCCCTTCACCTCCGGCCTCGTCGGCTTCCTCGGCTGGGAGACCGTCCGCCACTGGGAAAAACTCACCAGCCCGCCGGAAGATGATCTCGTCCTGCCCGAGATGGCGCTGAACCTGGTCACCGACATGGCGGTGCACGACAACATGGACGGCACCGTGCTGCTGATCGCCAACGCCATCAACTTCGACAACAGCCCCGAACGAGTCGACGACGCCTGGCACGACGCCGTCGCCCGGGTCAAGGCACTGCTGGCCAAGGTCAGCGCCCCCGTGGAGCAGCCGGTTTCCGTGCTGGACGCCGCTGCCCTGGACTTCGCCTCCAGCGTGCAGGAACGCTGGGACGAGGCGGACTATCTGGCAGCCCTGGACCGGAGCAAGGAGGCGATCGTCGACGGCGAGGTCTTCCAGGTGGTCATCTCCCGCCGCTTCGAAATGGACTGCGGCGCGGACCCGCTGGACGTCTACCGGGTGCTGCGGAACACCAACCCCAGCCCGTACATGTACATTTTCAGCCTCGAGGACGCCGCCGGCCGGCAGTACTCGATCGTCGGTTCCTCCCCGGAGGCGCTGGTCACGGTGACGGGCGAGGAAGTCATCACCCACCCCATCGCCGGCTCCCGGCCGCGCGGCAGGACCGTCGAGGCGGACAAGGCCCTGGCCGTGGAACTGCTCGCGGACGAGAAGGAACGCGCCGAGCACCTCATGCTGGTGGATCTCTCGCGCAACGACCTCTCGAAGGTCTGCGTGGCCGGCACCGTCGACGTCACCCAGTTCATGGAGGTGGAGCGCTTCAGCCACATCATGCACCTCGTCTCCACGGTGGTGGGCACGCTCGCCCCGGCGGCCAAAGCCTACGACGTCCTGAAGGCCACTTTCCCCGCCGGAACGCTCTCCGGCGCCCCCAAGCCGCGGGCGCTGCGCCTGCTTGATGAACTGGAACCCCACCGCCGCGGGATCTACGGCGGCGTGGTGGGCTACCTCGACTTCGCCGGGGACATGGATATGGCCATCGCCATCCGCTCCGCCCTGCTGCGGGAAGGTCGCGCCTACGTGCAGGCCGGCGGCGGGATCGTGGCCGACTCGGTCAACGCCACCGAGGCGATGGAGACCGTTAACAAGGCGGCGGCCCCGATGCGCGCCGTCCACACCGCCCGGTCATTGCGGAACATCACAGCTGATTCCATTTCCGACGCCGGGACGCTGTCATGAGCGGCACCACAGTCACAACCAGCAGTCCCGCTGTTCCGCGCTGGGCCAGGAAATCCACCCTGGTCCTGGTCATCGTCGCCCTGGCGCTGGCCGTCTTCGGCACCACCACCCAGACCTGGCTGACGGTCCTTCTCGACCCCGCCCAACTGGGCCAGGCGGTCACCAGCCGGGACGGACTGCAGGTCCAGGGCAGCAAAGCCGCCACCACGGTCACGGCCCTCGCCCTCGTCGCTCTCGCCGGCGGGCTCGCAGCCTCGATTGCCGGACGGATGGCGCGCTGGATCATCACCGCGATCATCCTGCTGGCCGCCGCCGGAATTGTCGGCGCGGCCGCGATTGTGCTGGGGGACCCGCAGGCTGCGGCCCAGGGGTCCGTCGCCGCCGCCACCGGGATCACCGGCAGTAACGCCCAGGTGGGCGTCACCGTGTTCCCGGCACTCGCCGTCGTGATCGGTTCCCTGCTGGGGCTCAGTGCGCTGGCGATCGTCCCGGCGGGACGCTACTGGAGGGCCCGGACAAAATATGACACCGCCGCCGCCGGCACCGCGGTTTCACCGGCCGGGCCGTCGGACGAGATCGACAGCTGGGACCGGCTGTCACGCGGCGATGATCCCACCTGAGCGGATGCCGCGGGCGCGCCCAGTGGCGCGCCCAGCAACGCGGCCAACGACACCGTCAAAAAATGGCAGAATGTAAGCAGTATTAATCCTGAGGAGATTTCAATGAGCAAAGCCACTGTTTCCGCACCCAAGCCCGCGGCCGGAACGGGCGTCTACGACGGCGTCGACCACAGCGAACCCACCGGCCACGGCAACAGCCCCGCCGCCTGGACCACCGTGCTGATCATGCTCCTCGGTGCCCTCATTATGTCCATCGCTTTTGTCATCGCCAACACCCCGATCTTCATCGCCGGCGGCGTCGTCATGGTCATCGGCCTGCTGGTCGGCTTCGGCATGCGCAAGGTCGGCTTCGGCGTGGGCGGCAGCAAGCTGAAGAACTCCGGCCACTAAGGGTGAGCGTTCTCGATGACATCAACGCCGGTGTCAGGGAGGATATGGAGGACCGGCAGCGCCTCGTCACGCTCGCGGAACTGAAGGAACGCGCTGCCTCGGCCGCTGCCGCGCGCGATGCCTGGGCCGCCCTGGGCGGCGACTCGGAACCGCACAACCAGCTCAAAGTGATCGCCGAAATCAAGCGGCGCAGCCCCTCCAAAGGCGATCTCGCCAGCATCGCCGATCCGGCCTTGCTCGCCGTGCAGTACGCCGACGGCGGCGCGGCAGCGATCAGCGTCCTGACCGAACAGCGCCGCTTCAACGGCTCGCTCGCCGACTTCGACGCCGTCCGGGCAGCCGTGGACATCCCGCTGCTGCGCAAGGATTTCATGATCGACGAGTACCAGATCTGGGAGGCCCGGGCGCACGGCGCCGACCTGATCCTGCTGATCGTGGCGTCCCTGTCCGACGCGCAGCTGCGCGAGTTCAGCGCCCTCAGCCGCGAACTTGGCATGAACGTGCTGGTCGAGACGCACACCGCGGGCGAAATCGAGCGCGCCGTCGCCGCGGGGGCGCGGATCATCGGCGTCAACGTGCGCAACCTGAAGACGCTCGACGTCGACCGTTCCGTCTTCGCCGAACTTGCCGGGGGCATCCCCGCCGGCGCGCTCGTCATCGCCGAATCGGGCGTGCGGGGCGTCGACGACGTCCGGCACTACGCCGCGAACGGCGCCAACGCTGTCCTCGTGGGCGAAGCCCTGGTCAGTGACGCGGCCCCGCGGGAGCGGATCGCGGAATTCATGACCGCCGGGGCCGAAGAAATCGCTGCACGTTCGTGACCCGCGACGGGCGGGGCACCCCCGGCCGGACGCAGGCAGTGCATCAGTGCGGTACCCGGATCTAACTAGCAGTGGAACAGGATGGTGAGACCGATGGTCGATGCGCCAGCAGCCGGCTCAGATGACAGCGCCGTGGACGCGTTCCTTCAGGGTGGAGAATCCCTGCGGCACGCCCCCGGACCCTACTTCGGCTCCTATGGCGGCCGATGGATGCCCGAGTCGCTCATCGCGGCCCTGGACGAGCTCGAGGACACTTTCGAGAAGGCGAAGGCCGATCCGGAGTTCATCGCGCAGATCGCCGAGCTGAACAAGAACTACTCGGGCCGTCCCTCGCTGCTGACCGAGGCCAAGCGCTTCGCCCGTCACGCGGGGGGAGTCCGGATCTTCCTCAAGCGCGAGGACCTCAACCACACCGGCTCGCACAAGATCAACAACGTGCTGGGCCAGGCGCTCCTCGCCAAGCGCATGGGCAAAACCCGCGTCATCGCCGAGACCGGCGCCGGCCAGCACGGTGTTGCCAGCGCCACGGCCGCCGCGCTGATGGGCCTGGAATGCGTGGTGTACATGGGCGCCGAGGATTGCCGCCGGCAGTCCCTCAACGTCGCCCGGATGGAGCTCCTCGGAGCCACCGTCATCCCGGTGACCAACGGTTCCCAGACCCTCAAAGACGCCATCAATGAGGCGCTCCGCGACTGGGTCGCCAACGTGGACAGCACCCACTACCTGCTGGGCACCGCCGCCGGCGCCCACCCCTTCCCTGCCATGGTGCGCTACTTCCACGAGGTCATCGGTGAAGAGGCCCGCGCCCAGATCCTGGCCCAGACCGGCCGCCTGCCGGACGCCGTTGTCGCCTGCATCGGCGGCGGCTCCAACGCGATCGGCATCTTCCACGGCTTCCTGGACGATCCGTCGGTGAAGATCTACGGCTTCGAGGCCGGCGGCGACGGCGTTGAAACCGGACGCCACGCGGCCACTATCACCCTGGGGAAACCCGGCGTGCTGCACGGCGCCCGCTCCTACCTCATGCAGGACGACGACGGCCAGACCGTCGAATCACACTCCATCTCGGCGGGCCTGGACTACCCCGGGGTCGGCCCGGAGCACTCCTACCTCGCGGACATCGGCCGGGTCAGCTACGAGCCCATCACGGACAGTGAGGCCATGGAAGCGTTCCGGCTGCTCTGCCGCACTGAGGGCATCATCCCGGCCATCGAGTCCGCGCACGCCCTCGCCGGCGCCATCAAGGTGGGCCTGCGGCTCGCCGCCGAGGGGGCCGCCGCAGACCCGGCCGCCGGCAACGTGTCGGACAGGATCGTGCTGGTAAACCTGTCCGGCCGCGGCGACAAGGACGTGGCTACCGCCGCGGAATGGTTCGACCTGCTGGATACGGACTCACCCGAGCACCAGATCGCGAAAGAGGGGGAGCAGCTGTGAGCGGCGTCCAATCGACGGGCCGCAGGGGCACCCCCGGCGCCAGCAAATCGGCAGCAGCCATTGACCGTGCCAAAGCGCAGGGCCGAGCGGCCCTGATCGGTTACCTGCCGGCCGGCTACCCGAGCGTCGAGGCGACCATCGCGGCCGGCATCGCCCTGGCTGAGAATGGCGCCGACCTGATCGAGATCGGCATCCCGTATTCCGATCCGGTGATGGACGGCCACGTTATCCAGGCTGCCACCAACGAGGCCCTCGCCAAAGGCTTCCACGTCCGCCAGGTGTTCGACGTCGTCCGCGGCATCACCAGCAAGACCGACGCCGCCGTCCTCGTGATGACCTACTGGAACCCCGTGGTCCGGATGGGCGTGGACGACTTCTCCCGCCAGCTGGCCGAAGCCGGGGGAGCCGGGCTCATCACCCCGGACCTCATTCCCGACGAAGCCGCCGAATGGATGGCTGCGTCGGACAAGTACGGCCTGGACCGGGTGTTCCTCGTGGCCCCCTCGTCCTCGCCGGAACGGATGAAGCGCACCGTCGAGGCGAGCCGCGGCTTCGTCTACGCCGTCTCGATCATGGGCGTCACCGGCGCCCGCACCTCGGTCAGCTCCGCTGCCAGGGAGGTCGTGGCCGCCGCGCATTCGGCGGGCGCTGAACGCGTCTGCGTCGGGCTGGGCGTGTCCAACGCGGACCAGGTCCGCGAGATCGCGGCCTATGCCGACGGCGTGATTGTTGGCACGGCGCTGGTGGTGGCCATCGGCGACGGCGGCGTGGATGCGGTAGCGTCCTTGACGAAAGACCTCAGCACCGGCCTCACCAAGGAAGAAGCTTAAGCAATGCAGTCAGTCCTCCACGCGGCAGTGATGATTCCCGCGAGCATTCCGAGCCCGGACTGGTCCGGCTTCGACATCCCGCTGCCATGGGGGGCACTGCGCATCCATGCCTACGCCCTCTGCATCCTGGCGGGCATCATCGCGGGCCTGTGGCTGACCTCCGTCCGCTGGGCACGGCGCGGCGCCCCGGAGGGCAGCGTCTGGGACATCGCCATCTGGGCCATTCCCTTCGGCATTATCGGCGGCCGGCTCTACCATGTGGTGTCCTCACCGGACGCCTACTTCGGTCCGGGCTTTGACGGCACCGGTGACCTGTCCCTGATCCCGCAGCTCCAGCGTGGCGGACTGGGCATCTGGGGCGCCGTGCTGCTCGGCGCCGTCGGCGCGTGGATCGGCTGCCGCAGGGCCGGCGTCAAGCTGACCACGTTCGTCGACGCCGCGGCGCCGGGGCTGTTGCTTGCCCAGGCGATCGGACGCTGGGGCAACTACTTCAACCAGGAGCTCTTCGGCGGCCCCACCACCCTTCCGTGGGGACTGCAGATCGACGCCGATAACCCGAACTTCCCGGCCGGCATGGCTGCAGACACCCTCTTCCACCCGACCTTCCTGTACGAATCGCTCTGGAACCTCGTGGGAGTGGTGATCCTGCTGGCACTGGACCGGAAGTTCCGCTTCCGCCTCGGCCGCCTGTTCTGGCTCTATGCCGTCTACTACACGCTGGGCCGGGTCTGGATCGAAGCGATGCGGATCGACGACGCCGAGCAGATCACCCTGTTCGGGATCACCACCCGGCTCAACGTCTGGACCAGCATCTTCGTCCTCGTGGCGGCGCTGATCGCCTTCATCCTCCTGGGCCTGCGCAAGCGCGACGATCCCGATACCCCGTACCTGCCCGGCCGCGAGCCGTCTGGGACAGCGGACGACGCCGGTAAGCCGGCCGCCGTTCCGGCCGAGGCTGTTCCCGGCTCCAGCGACGATGTCCGCCATCCGGACTCTGCTGTCTCAGATGGTGAATCGGATGGTAGTCTGCGTGATGATCAACGCGGTCCAGGCCACGCTCCTGCCCCAGCCGGAGCGTCAATGGAATCCACCGGCGGCACCACGCCGGCCGCAGGAAAGCCGGCGGCCGTTACACCCGGCCGGCAGGCCACCGGATCCGCGCCGGAAGCTGAGGGTACCAAGTAGCTCAGCGCCGGCGAACCGCGTGACTGTTCGTCACGCGTAACTGTTCGAACAGAAGGCCGCGCTGGCCTACAATTCCAGTTAGTAAGACTTTGTTGTGCCCGTCACACCGGCGCACCGATCCGGGCCAACGTTGTCCCTCCCATACGCACGATCAGGAGGAAGGACGTCTTCCATGACCCAAACCCTGCACGGCCCCAGCTGGTCCGAGCCGGATCAGCCGGCCGCCGCCATGTCACCGTTTAAGCGCTTCGCGGCGCTGCCGGAAGCCGCCGGACTCTACAACCCCGAGCAGGAGAAGGACGCCTGCGGACTCGCCATCATCGCCACGCTGCGGGGGGAGCCGGGGTACGACATCGTTGACGCCGCGCTGACCGCCCTTCGCAACCTCGAGCACCGGGGCGCCGTGGGCGCCGACGAAGGAACCGGCGACGGCGCCGGTCTGCTCATGCAGGTACCGGACGAATTCTTCCGCGCGGTCACCGACTTTGAGCTTCCTGCCCCCGGCCAGTACATCGTGGGCACGGCTTTCCTCCCCGCCGAACAGCGCGAATCCGACGCCGCCAAGGCCGGAATCGAACGCCTCGCCGCCAACGAGGGGCTGACCGTCCTTGGCTGGCGTGAGGTGCCCATCGTGGCCGACCTCGTGGGCTCCATGGCCCGGGCGTGCATGCCGTACTTCTGCCAGCCGTTCTTTGCCGCGAGCACCGGCGAAGTCCTCGAGCGCAACGAACTAGACTCCCGGGCCTGGCGCATCCGGAAGCGCGCCCAGAACAAGTTCGGCGTCTATTTTCCCTCGTTGTCCTCGCGGACCATCGTTTACAAGGGAATGCTGACCACGGCCCAGCTGGAGCCGTTTTACCCGGACCTCTCGGACAAGCGCTTCAAGACCAAGCTCGCGATTGTCCATTCGCGCTTCTCCACCAACACGTTCCCGTCCTGGCCGCTGGCCCAGCCTTTCCGCACCATCGCGCACAACGGCGAAATCAACACCGTCAAGGGCAACCGGAACTGGATGCGCGCCCGCCAGTCGCAGCTGGCCAACCCGCTGCTGGGCGATTCGCCGGAGGAGCTGTACCCGATCTGCACCCCGGGCGCCTCCGACTCGGCGTCGTTCGACGAGGTAGCGGAGCTGCTGTGGCTCTCCGGCCGCCCCATCACGCACTCGATCATGATGATGATCCCCGAGGCGTGGGAAAACCACGCCACGATGGATCCCGCCCGCCGCGCCTTTTACGAGTACCACTCCCTGCTGATGGAACCGTGGGACGGCCCCGCCGCCGTCTCCTTCACCGACGGCAGCCTGGTCGGCGCCACCCTGGACCGCAACGGACTGCGTCCCGGCCGGTACTGGATCACCGAAGACGGCCTGGTGATCTTCGCCTCTGAGGTCGGAGTGATCGACGTCGAACCGTCCAAGGTGGTCAAAAAGGGCCGGGTTTCGCCGGGCAAAATGTTCCTCGTGGACACCGAGGCCGGCCGGATCATCGACGACGCCGAAGTCAAGGCCGAGATGGCGGCCGCCAACCCCTGGTCCGACTGGGTCAAGGACAACCTGATTGACCTGTTGGACCTGCCGGAACGTGAGCACGTGCTGCACACCCCGGCATCGGTCAACATCCGCCAGCGCACCTTCGGCTACACCACCGAGGAACTGAAGATCCTGCTCGGCCCGATGGCCCGCAACGGTGCCGAACCCCTCGGTGCCATGGGCTCGGACACCCCGGTGGCCGTGCTCTCCAAGCGGCCCCGGCTGCTCTTCGACTACTTCGTGCAGTCCTTCGCCCAGGTCACCAACCCGCCGCTGGATGCCATCCGCGAGGAGCTCGTCACCTCGCTGACCTGCGCAATCGGCCCCAACGGCAACCTGCTGGACACCAAGCAGGTCCGGCAGCCGCAGGTTTCACTCCCGTTCCCGGTGATCAACAACGACCAGCTGGCCAAGATCGCGAACATCGAGACCGCCGACGGCGACAGGGTCGCCATGAAGGTCCGCGGCCTCTACCGCCCCGAAGGCGGCGAGAACGCCCTGCGCGCCCGGCTGACGGAAATCTGCGAGCAGGTCTCCGGCGCCATTAACCGCGGCGTGCAGTACGTGGTGCTCTCGGATCGTGACTCGAACGCCCAGTGGGCGCCCATCCCGTCCCTGCTGCTCGTCAGCGCCGTGCATCACCATCTGCTGCGCAGCGCCAACCGCACCAAGACCGCGCTGGTGGTCGAGGCCGGTGACGTCCGCGAGACGCACCACGTGGCCGTGCTGATCGGCTACGGCGCCTCCGCCGTCAACCCTTACCTGGCCATGGAATCGGTGGAGCAGCTCATCACTTCCGGCGACGTCGTCGGGGTTACCCCGCAGGACGGGGTCTACAACCTGATCAAGGGCCTCGGCAAGGGCGTCCTGAAGATTATGTCCAAGATGGGCATCTCCACCGTGGCCTCCTACACGGGCGCCCAGACTTTCGAAGCGCTGGGCCTGGGCCAGGATCTGGTGGACGAGTACTTCTCCGGCACGCACTCGCAGCTCGGCGGAGTCGGCCTGGACGTCATTGCGGCCGAAGTCTCGGCTCGCCACCGGATGGCGTACCCCGAGAACGGCATCGAAGTGCCGCACCAGGCTTTGATGGGCGGCGGCGAGTACCAGTGGCGCCGCGACGGTGAGCCGCACCTGTTCAACCCGGAGACCGTCTTCCGGCTGCAGCACGCCACGCGTGAGCGCCGCTACGACATCTTCAAGGCCTACACCCGCGGCGTGGATGACCAGTCCGAGAACCTCATGACCCTGCGCGGGCTGCTGAAGTTCAAATCCGGGCTGCGTCCCGCGGTCCCGCTTGAGGATGTGGAGTCCGTCTCCAGCATCGTCAAGCGCTTCTCCACCGGTGCGATGAGCTACGGCTCCATCTCCAAGGAGGCGCACGAGACCCTCGCGATCGCGATGAACCGGCTGGGCGGCAAGTCCAACACCGGCGAGGGCGGCGAGGACGAGGACCGCCTGCTGGATCCCGAGCGCCGCTCGGCCGTCAAGCAGATCGCCTCGGGCCGCTTCGGCGTCACGAGCCTGTACCTGTCCAACGCCGACGACATCCAGATCAAGATGGCGCAGGGCGCTAAGCCCGGCGAGGGCGGCCAGCTGATGGCGCAGAAGGTCTACCCCTGGGTTGCCCGGACGCGGCACTCCACGCCCGGGGTCGGTCTCATCTCCCCGCCCCCGCACCACGACATCTACTCGATCGAGGACCTCGCGCAGCTGATCTATGACGCGAAGCGGGCCAACCCCTCGGCCCGGGTGCACGTCAAGTTAGTCTCCGAGGTGGGGATCGGCACGGTGGCCGCCGGCGTCACGAAGGCCAAGGCCGACGTCGTGCTGATTTCAGGGCACGACGGCGGCACCGGCGCTTCGCCGCTTAACTCGCTCAAGCACGCCGGTGTGCCGTGGGAGCTGGGTCTCGCCGAGACGCAGCAGACCCTGATGCTCAACGGGCTGCGCGACCGTGTGGTGGTGCAGGTGGACGGCCAGCTCAAGACCGGCCGCGACGTGGTTATCGCCGCGCTGCTCGGCGGCGAGGAGTTCGGTTTCGCCACCGCCCCGCTGGTGGTCTCCGGCTGCATTATGATGCGAGTCTGCCACCTGGACACCTGCCCGGTGGGCGTCGCGACGCAAAACCCGGAGCTGCGCTCCCGCTTCAGCGGCAAGCCGGAATTTGTGGTCAACTTCTTCGAATTCCTCGCCGAGGAAGTCCGCGAGATCCTGGCCGAGCTCGGCTTCCGGACCATCGAGGAAGCGATCGGGCACACTGAAATGCTCGACACCCGCCAGGCGATCAACCACTGGAAGGCCGAAGGGCTGGACCTGGACCCGATCCTGCACGGCCTCGAGTTCGACGACGACGCCCCGCTGCGCAACCTCACCGGCCAGAACCACGAACTGGACAAGCACTTCGACCAGCGCCTGATCGCGATGGCCGCCGAGGCCCTCAGCGACCGCACCCCGGTGAAGATCGTCCTCGACGTCATCAACACCGACCGTTCCGTCGGCACCATGCTGGGCCATGTGGTCACCAGGACCTTCAGCACGGACCTGCTGGCGACGGACACAATCGACATCACGTTGACCGGCACGGCCGGGCAGTCGCTCGGCGCCTTCCTGCCGGCCGGCATCACGCTGCGGTTGTTCGGCGACTCCAACGACTATGTGGGCAAGGGGCTCTCCGGCGGGCGCATCATCGTCCGGCCGGACCGCACCAACGTCTTCCCGGCGGAGCGCAACGTGATCGCCGGCAACGTGATCGGCTACGGCGCGACGAGCGGCGAGATGTTCCTCCGCGGCCAGGTGGGCGAACGCTTTATGGTCCGCAACTCAGGCGCCACGGCGGTGGCGGAAGGAATCGGCGACCACGGCTGCGAATACATGACCGGCGGCCAGGTGCTCATCATCGGGCGCACCGGCCGCAACTTCGGTGCCGGAATGTCCGGCGGCACGGCCTACGTGCTTGACCTGCAGACCGAACGCGTCAACAAGCAGGCCCTGGAGTCCGGCGAGCTGCAGCTGCACGAACTGGACGCCGAGGACCGCGACATTGTCCACGGACTGCTGGTGAAGCACTCCGAGGAGACCGGATCGCTGCTCGCGGCCCGGCTGCTGGAGAACTTCGACGACACCGCAGCCCGCACAACCAAGGTGCTGCCGCGCGACTACGCGGCCGTACTGCAAACCCGTCTCGACGCCATCGAAGAGGGTCTTGACCCCGACGGCGAAGAAGTGTGGGCACGAATCCTGGAGGTGACCGGTGGCTGATCCACGCGGATTTCTGAAAGTACGCCAGCGCGAAACCCAGCCCCGCCGTCCCGTTCCGGTCCGCATCATGGACTGGAAGGAAGTCTATGAGGCTCAGGAAAAGGGCGTACTGAAGGCCCAGGCCGGCCGCTGCATGGACTGCGGTGTGCCGTTCTGCCACCAGGGCTGCCCGCTGGGCAACCTCATCCCGGAGTGGAACGACCTTATCTGGCGGGACAAGGGTGAGGAAGCGATGGAGCGGCTGCACGCCACCAACAACTTCCCCGAATTCACCGGGCGGCTCTGCCCGGCGCCCTGCGAGGCGTCCTGCGTGCTGGGCATCAACCAGCCGGCCGTCACGATCAAGCAGGTCGAGGTCTCCATTGTGGACCAGGCCTTCGAGAACGGCTGGGTCAACCCGCTGCCGCCGGCCAGGCTCACAGGCAAGACGGTCGCCGTCGTCGGTTCCGGCCCCGCCGGGCTCGCCGCCGCGCAGCAGCTGACCCGGGTGGGCCACACCGTCGCGGTGTACGAGCGTGACGACAAGATCGGCGGGCTGCTGCGGTACGGCATCCCCGATTTCAAGATCGAAAAAGAGCACGTCGACCGCCGGCTCGAGCAGATGAAGGCCGAAGGCACCCGCTTCCGGACCGGCGTCGCCGTCGGCACGGACGTGACCTGGGAGCAGCTGCGCCGCCGGTACGACGCCGTTGTGGTGGCCACCGGCGCCACTGTTCCCCGTGACCTGCCGACCCCCGGCCGGGAGCTCGAGGGTGTGCATTTCGCGATGGACTACCTGGTCCCGGCCAACCGCGTTGTGGCGGGGGAGACGGTGGAGAACCAGATCAATGCCGCCGGCAAGCACGTCGTCATTCTTGGCGGCGGCGACACGGGCGCGGACTGCCTCGGCACCGCGCACCGCCACCAGGCCGCCTCCGTCACCACCCTGGCGATCGGCAAGCAGCCCCCGGCGGAGCGTGCCGGCCACCAGCCGTGGCCAACTTTCCCCACCCTCTTCGAAGTTGCCAGCGCCCACGAGGAAGGCGGCGAACGCACCTATCTCGCGTCCACCGTCGAGTTCGTCGGCGCGAATGGCAGGCTCACCGGAGTGAAGGTGGCCGAGACCGAATTCGTGGACGGCAGGCGCCTGCCGAAGGCGGGCACCGAGCGGATCATCCCGGCGGATCTGGTCCTGCTGTCCCTGGGCTTCACCGGCCCGGAACCGGCCGGGATCACCGAGCAGGTCAGTGCCGGGTTCGACGGCCGCGGCAACGTGGCCCGCGACGGCTACTACATGACCAGTACGGAAGGCATCTTCGTTGCCGGCGACGCCGGCCGCGGCCAGTCCCTCATTGTCTGGGCCATCGCGGAGGGGCGCGCCTGCGCCGCCGCGGTGGACAAGTTCCTGATGGGCAGCACCATCCTTCCGGCCCCCGTGGCGCCGACCGACCGGGCCATGGCCGTCCTGTAGCCGGCCGACGGCTCCCAACAGCCGCGGCTTCAAACGGCCGCCGGACGTTCACTCCCGCAACAACTTAATCCATGCAATCGAATACTAAGGTAGGTAAATGAGACGCGCTAAAATAGTGGCCACCTTCGGACCGGCAATCGCGAGCTTCGAGAACACGCTTGCCGTGCTGGAAGCGGGCGTCGACGTCGCCCGCATGAATATGAGCCACGGCGACTACGCCGTGCACGACATCACCTACGGGAATGTCCGCAAGGCGGCAGGACAGCTTGGCAAGGCCGTCGCCATCATGGCGGATCTGCAGGGCCCGAAGATCCGGCTGGGCCGCTTTGTTGACGGCCCGCACCTGCTGGCCGTCGGTGACACCTTCACCATTACCACCGAGGACGTCCCGGGAACCCAGGACATTTGCTCCACCACGCTCAAGAGCCTCACCCAAGATGTGAAGGCCGGCGACGCCCTGCTGATCGACGACGGCAAGGTGGCCCTGCGTGCCATCGACGTCGACGCCGTCAAGGTGGTCACCCAGGTGATCGTCGGGGGATTCGTCTCCAACAACAAGGGCATTAACCTGCCCGGCGTCGCCGTCAACGTTCCGGCGCTGAGCGAAAAGGACGAGGACGATCTGCGCTGGGCCATGCGCCGCGGCGTAGATATGATCGCCCTGTCCTTCGTCCGTGATGCCTCGGATATTACCCGCGTCCACGAGATCATGGACGAGGAAGGCCGCCGCGTGCCGGTGATCGCCAAGATCGAGAAGCCGCAGGCCGTGGAGCAGCTGCCCGAGATCATCGACGCCTTCGATGCCATCATGGTGGCCCGTGGCGACCTCGGCGTGGAGCTTCCCCTCGAGGAAGTGCCGATCGTGCAGAAGCGCGCCATTGAACTGGCCCGCCGCTGGGCCAAGCCCGTCATCGTGGCGACCCAGGTGCTTGAGTCCATGATCGACAACCCGCGCCCCACCCGTGCCGAGGCCTCCGACTGCGCCAATGCCGTGCTCGACGGCGCCGACGCGGTGATGCTCTCCGGCGAGACCAGCGTGGGCAAATTCCCGATCGAGACCGTCAAGGTGATGGCCCGGATCATCGAATCCACCGAGGTTCACGGCCTGGAGCGCGTTCCCCCGCTGGGGACAAAGCCGAAGACACGCGGCGGCGCCATTACCCGTGCCGCCGTCGAAATTGCCGACCAGCTGGATGCGAAGTATATCTGTACCTTCACCCAGACGGGAGACTCCGCGCGACGCCTGTCGCGGCTGCGTCCGATCCGGCCGGTTTTCGCCTTCACCCCGGTGGAGCATGTCTGGAACCAGCTCGCCCTGACCTGGGGCATCCAGCCGGTACTGGTCCCGATGGTGGGCCACACCGACGAAATGACGGCCCAGGTTGACCGCAGCCTCCTGAATATGGACCTCGTCGAGGACGGTGACATGGTGGTCATCGCCGCCGGTTCGCCTCCCGGAAAGGCCGGCTCCACGAACATGCTGAAGGTCCACAAGGTGGGAGACCTCGCCGACGCCGGGAGCCATGGCGAGGCGACGGTGACCCGGGACAAGGTGGGCCCCTGGCCGGAGAGGCAGAAGAACAGCCAGGCCTAGTCCCTCCGGCCCGGCGCAGGCTCTGACAAAAGGGTTCTGACATACGGTTCTGACAAAAGGTTCTGACAAGGGAGGGTCCCCGCTGCCGGCGGGGGCCCTCTTTTTTTTGCTGCGTGATTCTTGTATGCTGCGCGCGAGTAGGGCTAGTTGACCTGGTTGATGATGGTCTCGGCGACCTCGCGCATGCTGAGGCGGCGGTCCATCGAGGTCTTCTGGATCCAGCGGAAGGCTTCCGGCTCGGTGAGGCCCATCTTGGTGGTCAGGAGGCTCTTGGCGCGCTCCACGAGCTTGCGGGTGGCGAACTGCTCCTGCAGGTCGGTGACCTCGCTTTCGAGTGCCTTGATTTCCTCGTGGCGCGACAGGGCGATTTCGAGGGCGGGTAGGAGGTCCGCGGGGGTAAAGGGCTTGACCACGTAGGCCATGGCTCCGGCGTCACGGGCGCGCTCCACGAGTTCCTTCTGGCTGAAGGCGGTCAGCAGCACCACGGGGGCGATCCGGGCCTTGACGATCTTCTCGGCGGCCGTGATGCCGTCCATGATGGGCATCTTGACGTCCATCAGGACCAGATCCGGCCGGAGTTCTTCGGCAAGCTGAACGGCCTTTTCGCCATTGTCCGCCTCGCCGACGACGTCGTAGCCTTCGCCCCGGAGGATTTCGATGATGTCCAGGCGGATGAGGGTCTCATCCTCGGCGACAACGACGCGTCGCGGCGGCTTGGACGTGGGGTTTGGCTCCGTCTGTTCTGACACGGGAACTCCTTGGAAAGGTACGGCGGGAACTGGACCATCTACGGTTTTGCCCGCTGGTGTACTTGGACCTGTTTGGTTCGATGCGGCGTCACTGGCGCGATTCTGGAATTCAGCCTATCTGCATGTAGAGTAATTCCGCGCACTGGAAGCGATCGCGTTGCTCACAGCACTGTGGTTGAGCGATTGTTACACCGGTGGAGTCCGCGCCCGAGTGGCGGAATGGCAGACGCGCCGCACTCAAAATGCGGTATCGAAAGGTGTGTGGGTTCGAGTCCCACCTCGGGCACAGCATTCCTCCTCGTCAGAGGGGTTTTTGCTTTAATGTGTGGACATTGACCCTGCTCGGGTCCCTCTGACTCTGGCCGCGGGCGGTGCCTGGCGCCGCGGTGGCCTATGAAGTTGTGTGGGTGGCGGGTCCTAGCCCTGGCTGGTGGGCGCTCCGCTGCTGGGATCTGGGGTGATTGGGTCTCCTTTCTAACCCTTTTGGTGGCCGTGGTTGGCCTTCACCTCTTCATGTCCCGGGGTTGTGGTGAGGACATGACTAGAGGGAAATTTCTTCAATATTTTCGCCTCGGTTCGCGTCTTTCTGTCGACGCGAAGCGTGGGTTTGGGGCCGAATGTCCGTCCAAAGGGGTGAGGACAGTGTCCACACATGGTTGCTGAGCCAAAGCAGGGTGTGCACAATGTGCACACCCCTTGGTCGCCCAGATCGCGGCCGTCCGGCGCGGGGGTGCCGGCGGGCTGGGGTTCGAAGCGTTTTGATCAGGGAGTCCTTGACGCCGAAGACAGAGTCGCCGATCAGCCACCGTCCGGGTGTGGCGTGAACCTGAAAGGTCAGGCATGGGTCAGCCTGAAGATCACCCGGATTCATCCGCGCGGAGCCAGTCAGTGGCAGGAGGAATCGGCCGTAGCCTCGCGGCATTGGGTCAGCCAGATACCCATACCTGCAGAGTCTCCGTCGATGGCATGGTGATGTCCTCCAACACTCCGGTGGGTCCTATGTACTTGCCAGCTGCAACCCAGTGGCCCCGTTTTCAATTGGCACTAATGGCCCTATTTTCGGTTGGCGTTAACACGGTCACTACCACGGCAGGGAGCGCTGGACTGGTCCACGTGCTGTGGACTGCCGACGACAGTGACGTCTTCGGCACCTGGTTCCCATCCCGGGCATACTCCGCACTGCTGGAACGGAGGGGTAGCTGCCGTTGGTGGCTACGTGGCCGGGGAAACCCGCGACGGTACGGTCTGCTTTCCCGGGGAACCCACGCCGGTACTTCCCAGGACTGCGGGACTTCAAAACTAAGGAGTCTGGGGATCCGGTCAGTGCGTCTTCGAAGGAGCCGTTGCCGTCTGTGAAGTTGGCCCTAGGATGACATTGACGCAGTGCTCTACGGTGTCTTCTCACAGCCGAGCTACTCAGCCCGCCTAATGGTTGGGATGGGATATCTGCCTAAAGGCGTTCGGATTGCGCAATTGCATCGTCGATGCCGTAGACGCCATGCTCCATTAACAGATCGAGAACATCGAGAAGAGCAGCGCGGTGAGCGGGATTCCGCGACTGCGCGAGGCCTCGCACAACAAGCTCGCTAATATATTGCGCATCGCCGGCAGCTCCCGTGCGAATGTCGGCGGCATCCCGGCCGAAGACATCTACGAACCGTTGCGCGGCTTTCAGTACGAGGTCGTCGACTTTGTCCGGGGCGTATTGCAGTGTCAGGAGCAGCTGAGGTGTGGCGTGGTCATACGAAGGTGATTCAATGAGCGCACTCAGGAGTTCAGTGAACGGGCGCAGCGGTTGTTCACGAAGGTGCGTGGCGACCTGTGCGGCAGCTTGTCGCACGTCGTCTTCGTTGTCGTTCATGAGCCGTATTAGAGTGGCGGTTGCCAGTACGGCATTGGATGTGCGATTTACGCGGCGCGCACAGGCTCCGGCGGCGCCCTTGCGCACGGGTGCATCTCCCGCGAGCACTTGGTCCATCAGTGCAGGCCGTCCCCACTCCAAGGCCGCGAAGGAAGCGATTATTCCGCCAGCTTCACGCGCCTCGCTGTCCAGCGAAACCAGCATTCGTTGAATCACGGGGTCAATGATCTCCGGATTGACGTTTCCGATGTAGAGCATCAGCTGCTGCACCGACTCAGCGGCAAGCAACTGGTCGTCAGCGTCGATCAACCGCTCGAACGCGTCTAACGCGTCCGGCCGCGCATGGCGAAGCGAAGCCGCCACAGTGTGCGCGACGCAAGAGCGAACGCTGTGTACTGGATCGCTGGCGAGTGCCTTCAGATGCGGCCGAACCAGCTCAGTCCGCTCACCATCGACGTCGTAAATTAGCAAGTCGCCAAGCGATTCAGCCAAGCTGCCACGTGCAGTGTTGATCCCGTTCATCCGCATCTCCGCAGCACTCCTACCGTCGTCTCCATCGCGGATGACGACGGGCGAATCGTCCGTTGGGTCGGGGGAACGCAGGGCTCGATCTCGTAGTAGCTCCACGAGGTCGAGTGGCACGCTGCGGCAGTACCGCCGGAGAGCCATCCCGAGCCATCGGTCAGTGTCTGGATGCCCCAGCGAGACGATATGGCGGACCGCGTCGAAGATGAGCGCGGCAGTCTCATCAGCAGCCTCGGCATTGCCGAATCCCATGAGGACCGCATCCGTGTAGGAGGGGTTGATATCTGGTGTCAACTGCAAGGTGAGCCGCGCGAAGCGTGCGGGGTTGGCGGCTACTCCTTCCCCCAGCACAGATGACAGTTCATGCGCCCCACCTGTGAATGTGTCCCAGTTGGATTTGTCAGAATCGTGTACAGCCATAGCCCTTAGCCATTGCTTATCAGTCATCTTCTTGGACGATTCCGAGCTGATCGGCGGTCCGAAAGTGCCGCTCGTCATCCCACGGGGTTTCGAAGGTGCGTCCTGCTGGAACTTCCGTCGATATTCCCCTAGTCGGCGCGCGCCTCGAGGGCTGAGTCGACTCTCATCAAGTGCCGATAAGAATGCAAATGCAGAACTGCCATTGTTCAGCCGGCGATCGTATGGGTCGCGGAGATCTCGGAACTGCTCCTCAAGCTCCCCGTGTTTATCGTCATTCAGATATGGTGCAATCGCGCGGGCAAGTTCCCGAGCGACCCAGCCGGCGCCCGAAATGTAGCCGAAGTCGAGTCGCTTACCGCCCTCGAGTAAGAGTGCGGCCCCCCACTCGGCGAAGGTCGTGCCCCCTGCTGTGAGTGCCCGATACAGCAAAAACTGCGCTGCCTCGTGCGGATCTGCCGCAAGGTCATCCAGAATCGGCCGCACATACTCTGGCGCGATCTCCACGAGCTTCTCTAAGGCACGAACTGACCCTGCCAGCAGCGCGTCATCCAGCTCGCGGTCATTGATGTTGCCGACTTCGAACCTGGCGCTGAAATGCCGATCACGAAGGGCGGTATCTTCGTTCGGTAGATCCGAAGTGACCGCCATAACGCTGCATAGATAAGGGACGATTGTCTGCACAAAGGCAAGCGGTTCAGCGGATGCAGCTTCGCGGACAAGCTCGGAGGCAAAATGCTCGCGGAGCCCCAAGGCGGCTACTTTGCCATCTTCGTTAAGGGCCAGCGCCTTGGCGTGATCGATCAGTCGTGCCTGAAGCAGCTCGATGGCCCAGAGCGTCTGGTGCCTGGCCAGCCCGTGAACGGTGAGCCAAAGTTCGTGTTCGTTTGCGTCGAAGTCCCCCTGCCTGACTGCAGCAAGCATTAGATCGAAGAGTCCTCTGTTTCTATGCACATCTGCGTATCGCACTACCCAGCGCAACCAGTTGTGGTACTCAGGTGCGAATTGGCGGGCGGTCAGCAGTTCGGCAAGAACGTCGGGGTGTTCCTTGGCCGCACTGATCATCAGGTTGAGGGCACGTTCCCTCAGCTTCTGGTCCGAACCATCAAGCCAGGCGGCGATCCATCCCTGCTCATAAAAGCGCAAGAACCACTGCGCGCCGCGCAGGCGCTCCCATAAACGGGCTTCAAAGCGCGGCTTCGTTGCGGCTACCCTCAAGACAGCCGCAACATCTTCGCTCGTCGGCGCGGGAAGATTAGCCAGCACCGCAAGCACGGTTTCTTTGATATGGAAACGAATTTCGGAGCTGGCGAGAATCACCTCAACTTGTTCGCGGAATCGATTAGCCTCGCGCTCGTGGAGGTGCTGCAGGATCTGCCGAACTTGTGCCCTCCGGAACAGCTCCTGCTCATCGTGGAGGAGAAAGTCCACCAGCGACTCCGAGCGGGACACCCACTGCCGAGCGAAGGTGTAGTCAAAAAATGCCTCATGGAAGAACGCGATGCGATCGCCGTCTCGGGTCAGCACGTGCTCGGAGACGAGTACCTTAGCGTCTTCGATGAGATCTCCCTCATCGAGTACCTCGATTGGGACGGACAGCACTTGGCGATCACTGGCGGCGTTGGCGACACGGCTAAGCACGTCGTTGAACCGTACGGCAGTGCGCCTTGTACGTACCGCTTGTCGCTTGCGTTCCCAGAACGCCTCGAACAGTGAACCCTTGGACTGGAAGGCCAAGGCGTCGTCCTGCGCTGCAATCGTCTGCAGGAGTACCAGATGGAGGGGCGTCTGAAGCAATACGCGCTGCGAAATACTGAGCCGCGCCGAGTCTAGTCCCATATGTGCGACAGCGACGTCTACTGCCACTGCTGGCAGCAGTCCGACCTGCGTCGTAGAGATGTCGGAGCGTCCGGCAAGCGCACGAATCCGATGGTCGTTCTCGATATCGAACTCACGACACGCGAGGATGACGCGAATCCCGACCACTGAAAGGGCTTCGCCGATGAGGTCCATGACAACGTCGAAACTCTCTGGCATACGGCCTGAAGCAAGACTGACCGCGTCGAGCTGATCCACGACGAGATACGCGTTACGACCTTCCGCGGCCACCGCCAGCGCAACGGCAGGTGACGTATCGAGACCCAACTGTCGACCGAGGCCCACCGTCGAAGCAAAGGAGTCCAACCGATCGAGGCGAAGAGCGAGCACTTCGGCACCGGCTGACGTAAGTGACGCGACAGTTTGTTCCAGGACTGAACTCTTACCGCCTCCGGCCGTCCCAGTAATGAGACCGAGCCGGTTAGCATTGAGCGCCTCGACGATTTGCGCGACCTCCGTTCGCTCGATAGGTGGCTGCAGCAACTCACGCTGGATTGCTGCGCGCCAACTGTCGGTGATCGCAAGAACCTCCTCATGCGAGGACTGTTGCGAACCCCCTACGTGTCAGGGTTGGGTGAGGCCAGCAGCTCGTAGCAACTTCGTCTAATTCGTAGGGCGAGAATCAGGAACATCACCAATGTCTATCTCCACGATTTCCCCGGTGCGGGAAGATGGGTCCAT
>NZ_JBWZCH010000027.1:0-34167 GCF_059383435.1 Pseudarthrobacter sp. HLT1-7
CTATGTGGTTCCCGAACAACAAACCCGTCCCCGGACGGCTCGTTGCAGGGAACAAAACCACAACACAATAACAACACCACACATGTTGTAACCACAGATTTCCCACCCCCGCGCCCAGGCGCGGCAAAGGTACGGGAGCAAGGGTTACGGCGGTCACAGCGTGGGGGAAACGCCCGGTCCCATCCCGAACCCGGAAGCTAAGACCCACAGCGCCGATGGTACTGCACCCGGGAGGGTGTGGGAGAGTAGGTCACCGCCGGACACTATTTACACCTCAGGCCCCGACAACGACAGTCGGGGCCTGAGCCATTTAACCCCCAAACCAAACCCACACCACCCCGCCCTCGGGCGCCCCGCACGTAAGTCCGTGAGGGAGTGTGGTGGCCGGGCGCGGGTAGAGTTGGTGCCCATGGATAACCTCTTCAGCCACGCCCCTGCTGACGGACCGGAGCCGGCGCAGTCATCGGGCCTGGATCCCGTCGTGTGCACCGTGACCGTGCCAGGCGCTGTCGCACGTGCCTTCGTAGGGTTCACCGAACACACACATCTTTGGTGGCCGATGGAGGAACGCAGCGTCTACGGCGCAGGCTCCTACGTTGAGTTCGAAGAACTGCTGATCCTTGAGACTGCCGATGACGGCCGCTCTGCTATCTGGGGCTCAATCGATGACTGGCAGCCACCGTTGTCGTTTCGCGCCAGCTGGCACCCCGGATCATCCGCGATATGGTCCACCGAGCTCAGGGTGTCTTTCCGGGCCGTCGAGGCGGGCACGGAAGTGCGTCTCGTGCATAGTGGATGGGAAGGCGCCGAAGACCCGGCTGCAGCGCGGGTAAACTACGAGGCCGGCTGGCCCGGGGTCCTGGATCGATTCGTGCGCTTCATGGGCGGCGCCGAGGCCTGAGCCGCGCGGATCTGAGCCGCCTGGAGCCGAGACCCCACGGCTGAGGAGCCTCCGGACGCAACCCGGCGGGTGCCGCCGACATCGAACCACCGGCTTTGCACTCCGCCGCCCGATTGGCCTCCGTTACAGGTTCCCGCGTTCGCGCGCCGGCAGATCAGGGCGGATGACACAACAGCGTCAAGCGCCCCGATCTGCACCCGCGACGCCCATGCGCCCGCGGCCTCCGGCTGGCTGCCCGCCGGGGGACGGCGCTCTAGACTGAAGACCGGATTCAACGGAAACTGGAGACCGTATGAGCATCATGGATGAGCTCACCTCTGCCCTGGGCGCAGCGAAGATCGCCGTGGACGCCTCCACCCTGGCTCTCTACGCCGTGGACCAGGCCCCGGTGCTGGACTATCAGCTGCCTCAGGCCGTGGTCCGCGCAGAGTCCGTGGCCGATGTACAGGTTGCCGTGCGTGCCTGCGCAGCCCACGGTGTGGCGCTGGTCGCGCGCGGCGCCGGAACGGGTGTCTCCGGCGGCGCCCACGCCAGCAAGGGCTGCGTGGTGCTCAGCCTCGAACGGATGAACCGCATCCTGGACCTCAATCCCGAGGACGAGACCGCCGTCGTCGAACCCGGCGTCATCAATGCGGACCTCAACGCGGCCGCCGCAGTGCACGGTCTGATGTACGCTCCGGATCCGGCGAGCTTCAGGGTGTCCACAATCGGCGGCAACGTCGCCACCAACGCAGGCGGCCTGCGCTGCGCGAAGTATGGGGTGACCCGGGACTCCGTCCTGGCGCTCGACGTGGTGCTCGCGGACGGCTCCCTGATCCACACCGGGCACCAGACCTTCAAAGGCGTCGCCGGCTACGACCTCACCAGCCTGTTCGTCGGCTCCGAGGGGACATTGGGGATAGTTGTCGGCATCACCGTCCGGCTCAAGTACCTGCCGCGGGAAGTGCACACGATCGCCGCGTTCTATCCGGACTTCCGCAGCGCCGCGGCCGGCGTCCTCGCGGTGGGCAAGGCACGGGTGCAGCCGGCCATCATGGAACTGCTCGACGGCGGATCCCTTGCCCAGCTTGACGGCGCCCACGGCTCGGACCTTGCCTCCCGGGGAGCATCCCTGCTGCTGATCCAGACCGATGGGTATGGGGCCGCGGCGGAGGCCGCGGCCATCCGGCCCCTGCTCGCTGCCGGCGGCGCCGTGGTGACCATGGAGGCCAACGCCGAGGCCGAGCAGCTTGTGGAACTGCGGCGCAACAGCCGCGGCGTGGAAGTCGACGACCAATACCGCGTGGGCGAGGACGTTGCCGTGCCGCGCTCACGGCTGGTGGACTACGTCGCAGAGCTGGAGGCGATGGCCGCGGAGCACCGGGTCCAGCTCAAGGTGGTCGCGCACGCCGGTGACGGGAACCTGCACCCCACGTTCTGGGTGGACCGCGCCGGCAATGCCCTCGACGCCGGCGCGATGCAGCGCCTCGGTGCGGCTCTGGACACGTCCATCACCGTGGCCCTCGCGATGGGAGGCACCATTACGGGGGAACACGGGATCGGCCAGTTCAAGCTCCGCTGGCTCGGCCTCGAGCAGAAGGAACCCGTGCGCGAACTGCAGCGCCGGATCAAGGAGCTCTTCGACCCTGCCGGGATCCTCAACCCGGGCAAGGCGATTTAGCCCGCCTGTACTACGAGGTCGCGCGCCCCGCGACCGTGTCCCCCGGGCGGCCTAGCGATACCAGGCGGCCACTAGTCATCGACGCCTGGGTGTCCGTCGTCGTTATCGTCGCCGTAGCGTGATTCCTCGGTTTCGACCTCGAGGATTTTAAGTAATTCGGTGTCCGGGTTGAGCATAATCGCAGCCTCGTCCCGGCGGTGGCGAAGCTCGGAGTCAATGTAGGACTGCACGGCTTCGGCCAGCGGGATGTGCCGGTTCTCCTTCTCCGACATGTACCAGCGGTGCTCCAGGATCTCATGCACGGCCTCGGCCGGCTCAAGCTTCCCGGACAGATCGCGCGGGATGGAGCGGACAATCGGCTCGAAGATCTGGCTGACCCACAGATGGGCGCTGTATTCCTCGTCCATGCCGGGATTGTTGTCCGCCCGGAAGGAATCCATGTCGTTCAGGAGCCGGCGGGCCTGGTTCTCCTGCACGTCCAGCCCGGTCAACCGCAGCAGCCGGCGCTGGTGATGCCCTGCATCCACCACCTTGGGCTGGAGCTGGATGGTGGAGCCGTTCTGGGTGGTCTTGATCGCGTATTCCTCGACGTCGAAGCCGAGTTCGTTAAGCCGCCGGATACGCGCGGACACCCGCCAGCGCTCACCGATCTCGAAGGACTCCTTCTCGGTCAGTTCGGTCCACAGCCGCCGGTAGCTGTCCATAATGAGTTCACTGGTGGCGACCGGGTCCACCTTCTCCTCGATGAGGCCGCCGTCGAGCAGATCCATAAGCTCTCCGGCGATATTGACGCGGGCGATTTCAAGATCGTACTCGCGCTGCCCGGTGGACAGGTCCGGGTAGAGCTCGCCGGTTTCGGCGTCCACCAGGTAGGCGGCAAACGCGCCGGCGTCGCGCCGGAACAGGGTGTTGGAGAGCGAGACGTCGCCCCAGTAGAAGCCGATCAGGTGCAGCCGGACCAGGAGGAGGGCCTGGGCATCGATCAGGCGGGTGAGGGTGTCCCTGCGCAGCATCTGGGAGAAGAGGGCACGGTAGGGCATGGAGAACTTGAGGTGCCGCGTGACCAGGACGGGGTTCAGCGGGCGCCCGTCGGGCGTGGTTCGCCCGGTGATGACGGCCACCGGCTCCACGCAGGGGACGTCCAGCCGTGCCAGCTTGCGGAGCATATGGTACTCGTGGCGGGCGATGTGCTCCGAGGTTTCCTTGATGGCGATGACGGAGCCGCCGAGGTGGGCGAACCGCACGATGTGGCGGGAAATGCCGCGGGGAAGCGCGGCTAGGTTCTCGGCCGGCCAGTCCTCAAGGGCGATATGCCACGGCAGGTCCAGCAGTTCCGGCGCGGTGGCGGCCGCGGTGATGCTCAGCGAACTGGAGGCCAAGGAGTCCTTCGAATCGTTGGCGCTGGCGGCTTCGTAGCGGGGCAACTTTCCGATCTGGCCATAGTCGGTGGGCTCGTCGTGCCACTGGGCACTGTTTTCCTCGGTCATGGGGTTTCCTCGCTCATAGGGCCAATTCTTCCGTACGATGGGCAGCGGCCCTAACAGGATGCCGGCGAGGAAGTTAACGCCCGACGGCGGCCCTCCGCTGGGGAGGACCGCCGTCGGGGCGTGCGGAGGGTGAGCCGGTGGGTGGGCCCACGCCGGTAGGGTTCCCTGGCCGAAGCGGAGCGAGGTTAGGGAGCCGGTGGGGACTAGTCGGCCAGGCGCAGGCCGGTCTTGGTGTCGAACAGGTGCACGTGGCCTGACTGCGGGCGGACCCAGATGGACTCACCCTTCATCGGGGGGCGGCGGCCGTCCACGCGGGTCACGATGTCGTGGCTCTGGCCGTCCAGCGTGGTGTGGCCGTAGACGTAGGCGTCGGCGCCGAGTTCCTCGACGACGTCGACCTCGACCTGGAGGCCTTCGCCCTGCGGTGCGGTCTCGAGGTCCTCCGGCCGGGAGCCGAGGGTCACGGTCTTGCCGCTGGCGACTTCGAGGACATCGTGCGGGACCGGGTAGACGGTGCCGCCGAACTGCACGCCGCCGTCGACGACCGGAAGTTCAAGCAGGTTCATCGCAGGGGAACCGATGAAGCCGGCGACGAACACATTCTTCGGCTTGTCGTAGAGGTTGCGCGGCGTATCGACCTGCATCAGCAGACCGTCCTTCAGCACGGCGACGCGGTCACCCATGGTCATGGCCTCCACCTGGTCGTGGGTCACGTAAACCGTGGTGACGCCCAGCCGGCGGGTCAGGGAAGCGATCTGGGTGCGGGTCTGCACACGGAGCTTGGCATCAAGGTTTGACAGTGGCTCATCCATGAGGAACACCTGCGGGTTACGCACGATGGCGCGGCCCATGGCCACACGCTGGCGCTGGCCGCCGGAGAGTGCCTTCGGCTTGCGGTCCAGGTACGGCTCGAGGTCCAGGAGCTTGGCAGCCTCGCGGACGCGCTCGGCGCGCTCTTCCTTGCTGACGCCGGCGATCTTCAGGGCGAAGCCCATGTTGTCCGCAACGGTCATGTGCGGATATAGGGCGTAGTTCTGGAAGACCATGGCTATGTCGCGGTCCTTGGGCGGCATATCGGTGACATCGCGGTCGCCAATGAGGATTCGGCCGGAGTTCACGTCCTCGAGTCCTGCAAGCATGCGCAGCGAGGTGGACTTTCCGCAGCCGGAGGGGCCCACGAGGACCAGGAACTCGCCATCGGCGATTTCAATGTTGAGCTTGTCAACAGCGGGCTTATCCGTGCCCGGGTACAAACGTGTTGCGTTGTCAAAAGTAACTGTAGCCACAGTTATCAATCCCTTCACCGGCAGGTACGTGCCGGACGATCCGTAGTGAATGGTTTTATATTCAATTGTCAGCACCAATCGTGCTCATACTCCACGGCCGAAACAGGGGCGTATCCAATGTCGCCGCACGGTACTTGTGCGCCACATCACAACAAGAGTATGTCAGATTTATCGCCTTAGGGCCAAAATGTCCCACATGCTTCGCCGCAGTAACGCCTCGTGGGTACGCAAGGGATCAGACGCCGACGGCGCGCTGCCGCTCCCGCGCCAGGGCTTCCAGCAGCTCGGCGACGTGGACCGGGGCCTCGACGCGAAACTGTGCCTGGGTGAAATCAAGCCCCACCTTCACGCCCACATCGCCCGCGAGCAGGTTGCCCAGGGCGTCCTCGTCGGTGGTGTCGTCGCCCGCGAATACGACGGCGGTGGCGCCCGTGGCCTGCCGGAGGAAGGCAATGCCCTCACCCTTGGAGGCGTGGACCACGGAGCTCTCCAGCACGCGGTTGCCGGTCTTCAGAAACACGCCCGGGCGGTCCTGCAGCACGGCGCGGGCCGCGGCCACGGCATCTTCGGCGACGTCATCGGCAGCCAGCCGGGTGTGCAGGACGACGCCGGCCGGTTTGTCCTCCAGCAGGGTCCCCGGCGCCTCATTCACGATTTCCTCAAGGTCCCTCCGGACGCCGGCGAGCAGCTCCCGCCGGGCATCGTCGAGGACCAGCGGGGCAGAGCCCAGGCCCAGCCAGGCTTCCGCACCGTGGCTGCCGATCAGCAGGGTCTTCTCCGGCGGGAAGGCGACCGACCGCAGGCTGTCCAGCGCCCGTCCCGAGATGAGCGCCGTCGTCGTCCTGGGCAGTTCGGTCAGCGCGGCGAAAGCGGCCGCCGAGCGGGGGAGCGCGCGGGAGTCCCGGGCGTGGTCCACGAGGGGGGCCATGGTGCCGTCAAAGTCCATGGCGACCAGGAGGTGCCCGGTGCCGGCGACGCGACGCACGGCCTCGAGCAGCTCGGGGGAGAGCGAGAGCGGCTGTTTTTCGGGGGTGACCTCAGGAGTCATCGCGGATTACCTTCTCTTCAAGGGCGGTCAGGAAGTCCGAGGACCAGAGATCGACGTCGTGGTCCAGGATCTGCTTGCGCATCGAACGCATGCGGCGCCCGGCTTCCGCGGGCTCCATGTTCACGGCCCTCATGATCGTGTCCTTGAGGCCGTCGATGTCGTGCGGGTTCATCAGCAGCGCCTGTTTGAGCTGGTCCGCGGCGCCGGCGAACTCGCTGAGCACCAGGGCGCCGTCGTTGTTGGTGCGCGCCGTGACGTATTCCTTGGCCACGAGGTTCATGCCGTCGCGCAGGGCGGTGACCAGCATGACGTCCGCCGCCAGATACAGCGCCACCATCTCTTCGACGGGGTAGTTGTGGTGCAGGTAGCGCACGGCGGTGTTCTGCATGGTGTCGTAGGTGCCGTTGATATGGCCGACGGTGCCCTCCACTTCTTCGCGGAGCAGACGGTAGTGCTCCACGCGTTCCCGGCTGGGGCTGGCAACCTGGATCAGGGCGGCGTCCTCGACCGTGACCTTGCCGTCGGCAAGGAGTTCCTCGTAGGCCTTGAGCCGGTGCCGGATGCCCTTGGTGTAGTCGAGGCGGTCGACGCCGAGCAGGATGGTCTTCGGGTTGCCAAGGTCACGACGGATCTGCCGGGAGCGTTCGATGATCTCGGGCTTGTGCGCCAGCTCGCTGATCTGCTTGACGTCGATGGAGATGGGGAAGGACTGGGCCCTGGCGATGTGGGTGGTCTGCCCGGCGGCTCCCTTGACATGGATCTGCTGCTGCTTGACGCTGGCACCGAGGAAGCGGCGGGCGGAGCGCATAAAATTTCCGGCGTCGCCGCTGCGCTGGAAACCGACCAGGTCCGCGCCCAGCAGGCCGTCGATGATCGCCCGGCGCCACGGGAGCTGCGCGAAGATCTCCGGCGGCGGGAAGGGGATGTGGTTGAAGAAGCCAATCTTCAGGTCCGGCCGCGCCTCGCGGAGCATCTTGGGGACGAGCTGGAGCTGGTAGTCCTGGACCCAGACGGTGGCGCCGTGGTCCGCGTAGTGGATGACGGCGTCAGCGAACCGGCGGTTGACCTTGCGGTACGAGTCCCACCAGGTCCGGTGGAACTCCGGCGGGGCGATCACATCGTGGTAGAGCGGCCACAGGGTGGCGTTGGAAAAGCCCTCGTAGAAGAGCTCGATATCTTCCGTGCTCAGCTGCACCGGGACGAGGTCGATGCCTCCGTGGCTGAAGGGCAGGACCTGCTCGTCGGGAGCGCCGTGCCAGCCCACCCAGGCGCCGTCAGTTTTGGTCATCATGGGAGCCAGCGCGGTCACGAGTCCGCCGGGAGACCGCCGCCAACCGTCCTGGCAGCCGGGCTCATCGGGGGAACACCGGTCTACCGGCAGGCGGTTGGACACCACCATGAAGTCATAGAGTGCATCCGGCTCCGCCGGGCCGCCGCCCGAGGACTTGCTTTTGGCGCTACCGTCCGGTTCGGCGCGTTCCGTTTTGATCATTGGTGCCCCCTGGGCTCGCTCGTGGCTCTCAACCCAGCCTAGCCGGACGGAATCTTCGGTGCTATTCGCCTGTTGCAGCGCGTGGAGGAAACTTGGAAGCGCAAGTTCCCAGTTTTCTCCCCTAAAATGATGAATTGCCACCCAATGGACCGTCCCAGGCCGATCGACCCGAGGAATTAATGAGCCCCGCAAACGAACCCCGTCAGTCCAAAGCAGAGCGCACGGCCGCGGCGCGCGAGAAAGCCCGTGAGATCCGCGAGGCGCAGCTGAAGAAGGATAAGCGCAACAAGCTGCTGATCGGCTGGGGCATTGTTGCCGCCGTCGTGGCCATCATCGTGATCGTGGCCCTTGTGGTCACCTCGAACATCCAGAACAACGCCCCGGTGGCCGACGAGGGTCCCACCCCGGCCAACGGCAACGTCTACGGTGGCGTAACATTGCTGGCCAACACCGAGGTGGCCAAGACCGAGCCTGCGACGGTCAAGATCGCCGATCTGCCTTCCGCTCCGGCCACGCCGCCGGCGCAGGTCACCGCGCCCGGCGCCGAAGCCGAGGCAGGCAAGCCGGTCAAAGTGGTTCTCTACATCGACTTCATCTGCCCCGCGTGCAAGAACTTCGAGGCCCAGTACACCGAGTCTTTGACGAAGCTCCGCACCGAAGGCAAGATCACGGTGGAATACCGTCCGCTCGGCTTCCTGGACCGCCAGTCCACCACCAACTACTCCTCGCGCGCGGCCAACGCCGCCGCCTGCGTCGTCAACGAGTCCCCGGAGAAGTACGCGGACTTCGTCAACGCACTCTTCGCGAAGCAGCCCGTCGAAGGCGGGGCCGGCCTGTCCGACAACGAGCTGAAGAAGATGGCTACCGACGTCGGCGCCAAGAGCATCGACACGTGCGTGGACGGCAAGACCTACCGTCCGTACGTCAAATACACCACCCAGGAAGCCGCTGCCGTCGGCGTCACGGGCACACCGTCCGTGTTCGTCGAAGGCAAGCAGTGGGGCAAGGGCGACAGTGCCCAGACCCCGTTCGATCAGTTCCTGACGGCCGCGATCGACGCCAAAAAGTAAGCGCAGAGCCTGGCTATGCCAGCTGCGGTCCCGGTCCCGGGTTCGTCCCGGCCGGGTCCGCTGGCCTTGGTTTCCGGCAGCGTCGCTTCCGGGTTTCCTGGCGGTGTTTTTACCACCGGGGGTGTGTGGGCTAACCTTATCTAGCGCCGTGGCGCCGGGCCCTCATCGCGGCCGGTTGCCGTTTGGTCTGCAGGAATGCCTCCTTAGCTCAGTTGGCCAGAGCACCGCTCTTGTAAAGCGGGGGTCGTCGGTTCGAATCCGACAGGGGGCCCCAACGAACCCCTCCGTTCCGGCGAATCTGCCCCGAACGGAGGGGTTTTTTATGCCGAGAAATCGGGCACGACGGGCGAAGGCCGTGACTCGAGCAGACCGCAGACAACTGCTGTGGGTGGTCCAGGCTGGCGCAGACGATTTCAGCTGACATTCAGTCGTGAATGTGGGCGGCATCAGCCGCCTGAGCCGCTCCGGATCCAGTTCAGTGCCCCGTCCCTTCGGACGTCGTCGTCGGGAACTGTTAGGAGCCGCTCGGCGAGGACGTCGCGCTCCACCAGCCCGTGCTTGACGAGCGAGCCGACGAAGAGGTGATCTTTAGCCCTGCCCGCAATGAGCTTGGCGACGCACAGATCATGGGGGTCCAGGCAATCGCTCCTCTTGGGACAGCACCCCGGCGAACGGCGTCATCTGGCGAAGGTCGATTCCACGCTCGTCCGGGCGGAGCATGGCCGCCACCAGGGCGGTGAGGTCCCCGCTGACAAGCGATTCCCATTCGCGAACCCGGCCGGCAGCATACGCGTCCCGGGTCCTGGCCATCATCTTCTTCGGGTTGTTTCGGGCCTTGCTGAGCACCGTCTGGGGATCCTCAATCACTTTCTCAGCCACCGCGCGGTGCAGCTCATAGGACACCCGTTCTTCGCGGCGCGCCAGATGGCGCCGCTTGCCTTGGCTTTCTCCAGCTGGCGCTGGATGACGGCCGGGCTTACCCCGGTCACCTGCGCGATCCGGCGGATAGGCATGCCCTCGGCCGACAGCGCGAAGACGGCCTCGGCGCGTCGCCTAGAAGCCGCGAGCATCTGCAGGCGCGATGTCTCGGCGGCCTCCGCGGCTTCTTTAGCTTCCCGGATGAGCTCATCCCTCAACGTGGTTGACATGCATGTAACCTACCCCCATACAAAAGTTGCGGGCCGGAACTTCGAGGAGTTTAGGGGCTTTGGTCATCGACGGGTGTTGCGCCCCGGCCGCCGTCACCAACTCGCCCTGGTGCCTGTCCGCCGGTGGAGGGAAGCGACCGCCTTGCGGCCGCCCTTGCTCTCGAGGCTTTCTGTCAGCTGCCGACGCCGCCGGGAGCCGTATGTGGGCTAGGGCTCGCCATTTTGAGCGTCACGTTTACGTCCCAGTCTTTATTCTTCAGGCCGATGGTCTCTCCCAACCGAAGTAGTCCGCCAGGCCCCGCCGTCTTGCATACGCGCATGGAACGAACTGCTGCAGGCGCGATGCCATCGCCTGGATCCGAGGTCTTGACGTAGCACTTGCTTTTTGCAAGTATCGAGACTGTTCACTACCGAACCCACGAGAAGGAGACCATGATGACCGCAATGTTCGTCAACCTGCCGGTGACCGACCTGGAGCGCTCGAAGGCGTTCTACACGGCGATCGGCTTTACCATCAACCCGGCCATGTCGGATCACAACGGCGCCTGCGTCGTAGTCGAGGAGGGCCACAGCTACTTCATGATTTTGACGCGCGAGTACTTCCAGACCTTCACCGACCTTCCGATCGGCGACCCGGCAGTGAACCCGTCGGTGTCGACTGCCATCTTCCTCGACAGCCGTGAGGCTGTCGACAAGGCCCTCACCGACGGCACTGCCGCGGGGGGCGCGGAGCCGCACCCCGCCACGGACTACGGCTTCATGTACCAGCGCCAGCTCAACGACCCCGACGGCAACATCCTCGAGATCGGATGGTTGGACCCGGCCGCCGCCCAGGGCCCCGAGGCCGTCGTGAACCAGCAAGCCTGAGGCGATGGCCGCACGAGACTACGGACAGTACTGCGGCGTCGCGCGGGCCTTGGAGCTCGTGGGCGAGCGCTGGGCAATGCTGATCGTTCGCGACCTGCTTGTCGGGGCGCGCCGCTACGGAGAGCTCGCCGCTGGGCTCCCCCGAATCCCGAGCAACATCCTGGCGGCGCGGCTCAAGGAGCTGCAGGAGGGCGGTATCCTCCGCCGGGTGCCGCACTTGCGCGTCATCGTTTACGAGCTGACGCCCTACGGCCGCGAGCTCGAGCCCGTCGTGCTCGCGTTCGGTGCCTGGGGCTTCAAGGCGATGGGTGATCCGCGGGAGGGGCAGGTCATCACCCCCGATTCGATGACCATGGCGCTCCGCACCGCTTTCCGGCCGCAGGTGGCGGCAACGCTGCCGGCGACCGCCTACGCGGCGCGCTTCGGTCCCGCCGAGCTGCTCATCCGGGTGGACGGCTCCACCCTCGATGTGACGCGCGGGGACGGACCGGCGGACCTCGTTTTCGCCGCGGGTCCGGGCATCCGCCGGCTCATCTCGGGTGAGCTCGCCCCGGATCGCGCGATCGCGACCGGCGTGGTCGAGGTGCTGCGCGGTCGCGGAGACCTCCTCGATCGCTTCGCGAGCACGTTTCATCTGGCCTCCTGATCCAGGCGCAGTGCCACCGCCGGCTTCCACCAAGTCATCCGCCGGGGTGCCCGCAAGGAATTCCGCTGGAGGGGGCAGGCGCCCCCGTCAAAAGGTCAGGACGAAGCGAGCGGCGGCGTGCCGGGCCGCCAGAATCTTGCGGACTCCTCACCCGGGCTCATGAGGACGACCCGGTTTCCGTCGGGGCCCTCGACGATGGCGTACCGGGACGCCCAAAACGCATCGTTGGGCGGCTGGCAGCCGGTGTAGGCCCGGGCGACGAGATCCGCTTAGATGCCGTCCACCGCTTCCCAGGACTCGACAGCGAGCCCCAGCAGCGTCGTGCCACCGCTGCCTCCGGCAAAGCCGCTGTCCCAGGTGGCAGTGAAGCCGGTGGTGCCGAACTCCACCCTCATCCCATTGGATAGCTGCGCGACGGCGTGCTCCGCGCCGGGCGTCTCAATGTCCCAGCCGAGCCTGCGATAAAACGCGAGTGCCGCGGCCATGTCTCTGACCACGACATTGATCCGGGCAAGGAGCGGAACGCTGGCCATCTCCCCCATCGTCGCTGTTGCGAGCCACCCCGACAAGAGAACCCCCACGTTCCTGGGGCGAACCGTCAACGTGCGTCGATCTGCGGGGCGCACCTGCAGAACGTCCCACAAGAGGTTCCCCGTACTGACGTGTAGTGGACCGCGTAATCGACTTTGGACATTTCGTGCTCGGCATACGGTTTCACGTGGATCAGGGGCCGAGTCCACGGCACGGTCGCTCCTGACGGCTAAAGTAGCTATAATTTTGCATTTCCTGCCCTAAAGTGCCAAAATAGCTACATTAGAGGAGGCGGCATGCTTGAAGCCAGGCAACTCGGGGCCAACCTGAAAGGCCGGCGGATCATTCTTGGTCTGTCCCAGGAACTTGTTGCCGAACGGGCTAACATCTCCAGGGCCACCCTGATGCGTCTGGAAGCGGGGGAGGGCGGCAAGGTGGAGCACCTGATGATCGTCGCCTCAGTGCTGGGAGTCGCCGAGGACCTCGTCAAAGCCATCGACCCTCTCAATAGCGATCTGGGTAGAGCCCGCGCCCACCTCCTCAACCGCCAGCGCGCTCCGAGGAGGGATTAGTGGCACGACGAAACACCCGGAGAGTTGACGTCCTGGTCAACGAGACCCTCGCTGGCAACCTGGAAATTGAGACGGATGGGCTGTCGCCAATCGAACACGTGTCGTTCTCTTACTCCGATACCTGGTTAGCTGACGCGGTGGCGTTCGAGCTCTCGCCGGAATTGCCGCTCGTACGCGGACCCCAGCGCCCAACCAGAGGGCAGGAACTTTTTGGGTCCTTCCAGGACGCCGCACCCGATGCCTGGGGCCGGAAGCTGCTCTTTGAAGAGGTTCGTCAGCAGGCAAGAACTAGGGGCGCCAGCATGCCCATCTTGGGCGAGGCAGGATATTTGCTGATGGTCAACGATGAGACTCGCCAAGGAGCTTTGCGGTTCAAGGAGCAAGGGGAGTACTTGTCTTCCTGGGGGAAGAAGGCCGGCGTGCGCGACCTTCGGACTCTCGCAGAGGAGGCACGGGTGTTCGCAGAGACCGGCTATGTTGACGAAGAAAACTCCATGCTCTTGGGGGCCGGCTCGTCACCCGGCGGCGCGCAGCCAAAGGCATGGGTGCGCGACGACGATGGCTCCATGCTCCTGGCCAAGTTCCCGAAGACTTCTGACATTGGGAATCCGCAGCTGTGGGAAATGGTGGCAATCAGACTTCAGCAGCGAGCGGGCATCCGAGTCCAGGGGTCCAGGCTCCTGCCGTTGACCGAACACTCATATATATTTCTGACGCGCAGATTCGACCGTTTCGGCGACACGCGCATCCCCTACCTGAGCGTGCGGTCAGCCTTGCAATTGGACACCTACACGCACCCGGATTACGTGAAGATCACCGCCGAAATCGCAAGAATCTCAGGTGCACCGGTCAAGGACGCCAACGAAATGTTTAGCCGGGCCGCATTCGTCGCGATGGTTAACAACACCGATGACCACATGCGTAACCACGGGCTGCTTCGAACCGGCAACGGGTGGAGGCTGTCGCCGTCGTTCGATGTGAACCCGATGCCATCCGGCGTGTCGGATACTCCGATGGTGCCCGGCGGGAGTCTCTACGACAGGGACGTTCGTGATCTTCTCGAATACACCGATGTTTTCAGACTGACGAGGGATCAGGCTATCCAGCGGCTGCAGCGTGTTGCCGACGGCATCTCCCACTGGCGTGAGGACGCGCTCAGCCTGGGGGTCGATCATGACCTCTTGGGGTACATGGGACGTGCATTTGGTAGCGAAAATGCGAATCGTGTCAGCTCGCTGGCAGTGGCGCCGCTCGTGGTCGACCTGGCCGGCGCCACTGGCCCGGGACGGCCAGCGATGAAGCACCAAGGGGAAGTCTGGATTTCTGAACACACGCGCGGAGGCAAGAGAGTGCGCGGACACTATCGCAAACGTCGAAGTTGACCGTCAATCGCCCGCAGGAGAATGTGGGAGCACTACGAAGGCGGTCCCGCCACCGGCCCGGACCTGTCGGCTACGGATCCTGCGCGCCCTAATCATCTGCCCGCGCGACTTAAAGTGTCTGATTGGGCACACTTTTCTTCAAGTAAGTGCATAATGACCTAAACTGCTTCACTGAGGTGCCTGAAATGGCGCTGCGCAGCAACGAAAGTGAACCCCGCTATGGCTACCGATTACGATGCCCCACGCAAGACAGAAGAGGAATCTCCGGCTGAATCGCTGGAGGCACTTCAGGCGTCCCGCAGTGGCGGCGCCCAGACTGCTGTTATCGACGTCGACGAGAACGACACGGCTGAAGGGATCGACCTCCCCGGCGCGGATCTCTCCGGCGAAGAACTGACCGTCACTGTTGTACCCGAGCAGTCCGATGAGTTCACCTGCTCCTCCTGCTTCCTGGTCCGTCACCGCAGCCAGGTAGCCCGTGAGAAGAACGGCATGAAGTACTGTCGCGATTGCGAAGGCTAAGGGACCCTCTACCGCGGGGCACCAACGGCACGTCAGGCACAGCAGGACTTTGCAGAGCGTCGGCACCCACCCGGGGGCCGGCGCTTCGCCGTTTGGCACTTTTTGTAGCATGCAAGGGCCTTGACCGGCTATGTGGGGTATCCGTTCACTTGGCGGTGGGTGCTGGCGGTCGCCTCAGCGACGATGCTGGCTGCCGTTCAAAGGGCGTCATTCCGACGCGCCCGTCCCGCCAGCCGGCAATTCGCCGGCCGGCGGTCGGAGGCTGTCACATGAGGCTCTGAGGATCCGGGCAATGCCGTGCCCTTCGCCGTGCCCAAGATGGGTGATGATGGTGGATCCGCCGTCGAACGCGACGGTCAGGGTCTCACCGGAAGTTCTCTTGCCGAGTGTGAGGCCGCGCAGGGAGTCCACAGCGAAGGAGAGGAAAGCGGTCCGCAGTGCCGTGGAGTGCCCCGCAAACACCAGGCGCCGGTCCGTCAGTGCGACGATTCCCGGCGCATTCCCGGTCTGACCTACTCCGATGGCCCGGACGGTTTCACGGCCCTGGAACACGGCAGAGAGGGCGCGAACCTCAGCGGCCGCGAGGGGTGGCAGGCCGGCCTGGGCCGAGGCCCGACGCACCCCGTGGTCATGGAGGATTCCTTCCGGAATGTGCTCCTGGACAGCGACCAGGTTTCCGTCCTTCCTGCCCGCCGGTTCCTCCGCCCAGAAGATGTCGGTGACATCCTTGTCTACCGCCACGGTTCCGGTGAGCCGCGCCGCAGGTCGCCTCCTGCGGAGAGAGCGGGGCACCTCGATCACCACCGCATCCGCGGCTAGGGAGACAATACGGAAACCGGCCGCTTCGACGGCACCGCGCAGAGCCGCCAGCGTTTCCGCAACATCGGCAACTACTGTCCAAATGACCGGGCGCGGAGCACTAAACATCTGCGTGCCTTTCGGCAGCGGACGACCTCCTGGCATGCCTATCCGGGGGCGGCGCGTAGGAGGCGAGGGTGAAGTGGCAAAATGGCGGGTCCATTGACCCGGGCCGGAGGGCGGATGGGCGGATGAAGGTGGATCGTCGCATGGTCGCGGCCTGTCTATTCGGTAGCCCGGCTGGCCCTGTGGGTCCCGTGGCGTTGCGTCCCCGGATTACTCCGGGTTTGCCTTTGTCGCAGTGCGCTCGTCAATGTAGAGGTCGCTGGCGGAAATGTACCACACGACCCATTGGACGTTGCCGGCCCGCGCGCTCGACGGCGGGCCGGCAACGCGTCGAACACCCCAAACGGAGCGGCTTGAGATTTCGCATGCCGGGACCATACCGTGATCACGCGCGGCCCAGGCTAACGGTTGGGCGCCGAAGCCCACGAAACCCTCGTCTCCTGGCGTCGGCGGTCCTACTCTGGAAGTGTCCGATCGCACTGGGCTGACCGCTGTAGGGGGTGGCCGAATTGAAGAAGTTTCGGGTTTGGTTCGTTGCCGTATTGATGGCTGTAGGCATGGGGCTTGTGGCGCCCGGCCCGGCGTCAGCGGATCCCTATTGCGGACTGGTCTGGGGATCGCTGGTCAAGGCTGACCCGGCGATGATCCAGTCCAGGGTGGTCAACGTGCGCACGGGCCAGCACTATTGTTTCGACCGGCTGGTCATCGACCTCAACGGGCCCGTGGCAGGCTACACTGTCCGCTACGTGCCGCAGGTGACGCAGGACGGCTCGGGTTTCGGAGTCCCGGTGCGGGGCTTGGCGTTCCTTCAGGTCACGGTGAACTCCCCGGCTTATGACGGCAGCGGCAACGCCACCTACAGCCCGGCGGACGAGAACGAACTGACCAATGTCGGCGGCTACCAGACCTTCCGGCAACTGGCGTGGGCAGGCAGCTTCGAAGGCTATTCAAGCCTTGGGCTCGGGGTCCGGGCACGGCTGCCGTTCCGGGTATTCTCCCTGGCCGGGCCCGACGCCGGCTCACGGCTGGTGATCGACGTCGCGCACTTCTGGTGACGGCCGGGCCTGAGACGCGTCAAAGTGAGTTCAGGTCCGCCCGGAGCGGGTACTCGCGGCCGTCCAGGACCAGCTGGGTGCAGCGGCGCGTGGCCGGGTTGAGGATGATCGGGGCCATAAGGTTCACCGTGGTTGCGGCGGGCGAGTGATTGAGCACCACCAGGACCTGGGGCGCCTCGCCCTGGTCCAGTCCCAGGGCCTCGAGCGCGGATGCCGGAAGCGGTGGGGCGTAGTTGGGAACGAAGACGGCCGCATCAGCCAGGAACAGCCGCACGGGGCTACCGGAGGTCGCTTCCAAGGCATACAGCCCGGCTGCGCCTTCGACGCCCCGCAGCGTGAAATCACACACGTTCTCAAGGCCTGGCATGGGGACGGTAAAAGTCACCGGGGTGTTCAGCACGGCGGTGCTCACCGAAGGAAATCCATCAGCGTGGGCTGAAGGACCCGGGCCGTAGCGGCCAGGGCCACCTGGTAATTGGTTTCCTGAAGTTTCAGGTCCATGATGACGCTGCCAAGATCCAACTTTTCTATGCCCATTTTCTGCGCATCCAAGGTGGCCTCCAAATCTGTATTGACGTTGCCGGCACGTTCCAGCTGCGCCTGCCGTGTTCCTATCTCAGCACGTCCGTTGACGATGTTGCTAAAACCAGTCTCCAGGTTGCCGAGTTGCGCCGGAGTGGGGGCCGTTCCGCCAGTCAGCGAAGCATTAATCGATTGGACAGCGTCGAAGACGGAACCGGCTCCGCTCCCAAAGATCGACTGGCCGTCGGCGTCGACCCGGACGGTCTGCGTCGCGCTGAAGCGACGTTCGACGGGGCTGAGGCCGGCGCCGTTGAAGGCGGGAGGAATGGGGCCGCTAAACGCCTCGGACGCATCCGAGTTCCCGGCAAAGATGTTGCGGCCCAGGTGCCTGGAATTGGCGATCGAAACGAGGTCCTTGTTCAGGGCCTCCAACTCGAGGGCGATGGCGTTCTTACTGCCTTGTCCCAGGGCCCCGTTTCCCGCCTGCACCGCAAGGTCCTTGATCTTGTGCATCACATTGGTGGCCCGTTCGAGGGCGGAGTCCGCCGCGGCGAGCCAGCTGTTGCCGTCGTCGATGTTCCGGCCGTACTGGGCGTTGGCGGCCAGAAGGGCTCGGGTCTCCAGTGCCTGGGCGGTGGCGGCCGGATCGTCCGAGGGCCGGGAAATCTTGTTGAGCGAGGTGGCCTTTTCCTGCAGTTCGGCCAGCCTGGCCTGCTGGGTCTGCAGCGTCCGCTGGGCGGACGCGCTCATGGTCAGGTTTGTTACGCGGTTCAGCATGGCTATCTTCCTACCAGTCCGGTGCGGTTGATCAGGACGTCAAGGGCTTCGTCGACGGCGGTCATCACGCGGGCCGCCGCCTGGTAGGCATGCTGGTTGGTGAGCAGGCTGACGTTTTCCTCGTCCAGGCTCACCGAAGCCTGGGAGGCACGGCCGGTGAGGGCGGAAGCCTGGGCGGCTGTGGTGAGAGCCTCGTGCTGCTGGGCTCCCCTTGACTGAATGCCGATGCCGGTGACGATGCCTGACCAGACCTTGTCCGGTGAGTTCGCCCCGGTGCCGAGCTGGGAGATCTTATCCGCGATGCTGGTGTCCAGGGCGCCACCGGTGGACCCTTTGAGGGCAATGTTGGCCATATCCGCTGGGCCCGAGATGCTCAGTGCAGCGGGTCCTGTGCCATTGCTGGTGAAGAAGTCGACGTTTGTGGCGCCGGAACCCGTGATGCCCGACCGGTGGACAGCGTTCACTGCGGTAGCGAGGGCCGAGGAAAATTTGTTGTAGGACTCGGCCGCTTCGGCGATGGCGCCGCCGGAGCCGCTGGAAGCTGGCGCCAGGACGGACAATGCACCGGCGAGTTCGCCGCCGTCGGGAGCTGCTACTCCCGCCGGGTTCTTCCACAGCAACTGCACCGGCGATCCCATCCGATCCGATGGTGAGCCCGAGAGGGCCATCGCCCGGACGGAGCCGCCGGTCACGAGGGCATTGCCGCCGACGAGGACATCCACGGTGCCGTCCGCCTGTTCGCGGACGGTGCCGCCGGCGAGGCCAGCGATCTTGTCCGTGAGCTTGGCCCGGGCATCGATCAGTTCGTTGGCCGAGCCGCCGGCTGCGAGGGTGGACCGGATGGTGGTGTTGTAGTTAGCAACCTGGGCCGCGGCTGAATTGACCGCTGCCACTGCGTCCTCAGCCTGGCCGCGGACGCTGGTCCACTGCGAGTCAAGGGTCTGGTAGGCGGAGGAGATCTTGGCTGTCACGGAATTGGCGGCATTCAGGAGTAGCCCTTTGGGGCCGTCCTGCGTCGGCTGGGTTGAGGCGCCCTGCCAGGCGGACCAGAAACCGTGCAGTGCGGCGGAGATGCCGTTGTCGCCGGGTTCCCGAAGGATGCCCTCGATGCCTTGCAGGGCGGAGGAACGGACACCGGCGTAGCCGGCCTGGGCACTTGTCGAACGGACTCCGCCGTCGAGGAAACTGTTGCCGAGCCGGGCGATGGCGTCCACGGACACGCCCTGGCCCGGCTGTAACGCTCCGCCGCTGAAGAGACCACGGGCCGGCGCCGATACTGAGGACTGCTCAACGCGTTGCCGGGTGTACCCCTCGGTCGCGGCGTTAGCGATGTTCTGGCCGGCCACGTTCATGCCCTGTTGGGCTGCGGTCAGTCCACGGTAGGCGGTGTTCAGGGCGCCGAAGGTACTCATGG
Organism: Pseudarthrobacter sp. HLT1-7; assembly: GCF_059383435.1. Lineage (NCBI taxonomy): Bacteria > Bacillati > Actinomycetota > Actinomycetes > Micrococcales > Micrococcaceae > Pseudarthrobacter > Pseudarthrobacter sp. HLT1-7. The sequence goes on from NZ_JBWZCH010000027.1 coordinate 19,305, forward strand.
TCGCTTCCTTAGAATTGTTTGTCGAAGATGCGGGAACCGGCGGATTCCCCGGTCTTGCCGTGCGCGTCGTAAGTGCCGGCAATGGGGCGCAGGTCGGCCAGCGACTCTTGGGTGGAGCGGACGGCGGTGCGCAGGTACTGCTCGTTGGAGTCGCGCAATTCCTTGATCAGGGCGGCCTGGCGGGTAAGCGCGGCCAAGTGCGCGGTGAGGACCTCGGACCAGGCGCCTTCCGGTGCCGCTGCGGCCAGTTCCGCCAGGGAAGCATCACTGGGCAGGCCCCAGATCTCGGCAACGACGGCGGCCTCTATGGTGCGGGCCAGGCTGGCCTGCGACAGATGCCCCAGTACCTGTTCGACTTCCTTGGTGCCGTGCTGCAGCCAGCGGGATTTGCCCGAAGTAAGCAGCAGCTGCTCTTCCTCCAGCTTAAACGTCAGGACGTCTAGAAGTTCACGCTCCCGCCATAGCAGCGCTGAAAGTTCATGGATAGCCATTGGTCCGGACGGCTCCCTTTCGGTGAATTCATGCGGTGGTGCCGGGCGTGCAGTACTCAAGGTGTGTGCTGCACCCGTCAGCGGGGTTCGTAGAAACTATCGGCCGGGGGATGTTATCCGTTAGCGAGAAAACGGCTGACAACGCGGAAATGCGGCTGACAACGCGGGGAATGGGTTTGGATACGGGGTCTGGAAAAGAATTTTGGGATTCTCCTTACCTGCGCTGCCGAAGTGGCGATAGCTACTTCTGAAGGCCCACGGACGGACTTTCGCACATCATCCCAATCACGGAGGAATCATCATGGGAATGCAGATCAACACCAACCTGGCTGCGAACAACGCGTACCGCAACCTGAGCAACACCCAGAACGACCTTTCCAAGTCCCTGGAGAAGCTGTCCAGCGGCTTGCGCATCAACCGCGCCGGCGACGACGCGGCTGGCCTGGCCATCTCGGAGGGCCTGAAGTCCCAGGTCAGCGGCATGGGAGTCGCTGCCCGCAACGCCCAGGACGGCATCAGCGTCATCCAGACCGCTGAAGGATCCCTGAACGAGGTCCACTCGATCCTGCAGCGTGTCCGTGACCTGGCAGTTCAGGCCGGCAACGACTCCAACAGCGTCAAGTCCCGCGAGGCGATTACCACGGAGGTTAAGGCTCTCGGCGAAGAGCTCACCCGTATCGGTGCGTCAACAAACTTCAACGGAACCAAACTGCTTGATGGCGTCACAACCACGCTGACCTTCCAGGTCGGTGCCGGAAGCACGGCCGCCGCTGATCAGATCGCTGTGAAGTTCATGGACATCGCAGCGGTTGGTACGGCAGTAACTACTCTCGGCACTGCGGCTACGGATGGCTTCAAGGACGCGGCGACGGCACTGACGACCATTGCCACCCTGGACACCAACATCCAGGCTGTCTCCACGGCTCGTGCGGACCTTGGCGCCAGCCAGAACCGCTTCGAGAGCGTCATCAAGAACCTGAACGTCTCCAAGGAGAACCTGTCCGCTGCCAACTCCCGCATCCGCGACACGGACATGGCAGAGGAAATGGTCAAGTTCACCAAGGCCAACATCCTGTCCCAGGCCGGCACCGCGATGCTGGCCCAGGCAAACCAGTCCGGCCAGGGCGTTCTCCAGCTCCTGCGCTAAACCGCTCCGGGCACTTTCCGGTAGCACAGATTGACCGGTGAGGGCCGGGCGGTTGGAGCAATCTACCGTCCGGCCCTTCCGCGCAGGACCCGACTTTTGCAACAGGATCCCAGCCCAGCTAAGGAGAAGCAGCCATGGGAATTTCACTGGACGGCCTAGCCAGCGGGTTGGATACCACCTCCCTCATCAACTCGTTGATGCAGGTCGAGGCAATTCCTCAGACGCAGCTCAAGAACAAATCCTTTGACGTCCAGTCCATGGTGTCTGCCCTTCAAGGCCTGAATGCCAAGGTCGCAGCCCTCGCCACCCAGGCCGCCGCTGCCGCGAAACCCGGTGCCCTGGAACTGTTTTCGGCATCTACGAGCAGCAACAAGGTGGTCGCCACCACCACAGCGTCAGCGAAGGCCGGCGCCGTCGACTTCACCGTCAACAAGCTGGCCCAGAGCCAGGTCACCGTCTCCGCCAAAGTGGCGGCCTGGCCGTACACCACCATGACGATCACCAGCGGCGGCCAGGCGGTCACGGTGTCGCCGTTGACCAGTTCGCTGGACGATGTGGTCACGGCAGTCAATGCCGCCGGTGCCGGTGTTACTGCCAGCAAAGTCGCCGTTGGCGGCGGCGAATTCCGGCTACAATTCGCTGCTAGCGCCTCCGGCAGCGCCGGCTCCTTCACCATCAGTGACCCGGGCACGGTCTTCACCAACGCCAAAGATGCCCAGAACGCCGAAATTCAGCTCTGGGCCGGATCCGCCGCTGCGCAGACCGTGACCTCTTCGACGAACACATTCACCGACGTCATCCCGGGCGTTTCCGTTAGCGTCAGCGAGGTGGGCCCTGTCCCGGTCACGCTTACGGTGGCCCGAGACAACACGGCCATTGCCAAAACCGCTTCCGACCTGGTCGCAGGGCTCAACGGCATCTTTTCCCTAGTGGCGGCTAAGAGCGCTGTCAACAGCAACGGAACGACCACGAGCGCCGGGATCTTCAACGGGGACAGCACTGTCCGGAACCTCAACCAGAAGATCCTTTCAGCTGCTTCGCTTCCGGTAGGGGCCCCCGCACGGTCGCCTGCGGAGATTGGCATCAGTATCACCAAATCGGGCTCGATCGAGTTCGACGACAAGAAATTTGCCGCTGCGCTGGCCGCCAACCCGGCGGCCGTCACAGCCAGCGTGCAGGAGATCGCCACCCGGGTAGCTGCCGCCGCGAACCAGGGCTCGGACAAGTACAGCGGCACACTGACCACCCAAATCACGGGTCAGCAAAGTGCGGTCAAAGAACTGGGCCAACGCATTTCCGACTGGGACACCCGCCTGGCCTCGCGCAAACAAACCCTCCAGCGGACCTATTCCGCGCTGGAGGTCGCTCTCAGCGGCATGAAAGCGCAATCCGCGTGGCTTTCTTCCCAGCTCGCCGGCCTCTCTTCAGGAAGTAACCCAGCATGACCGGCACCTCCTACGGCAACGGGTTGGGAAGCTCAGCCCAGCGGAGCCAGTACCTGGCGGATTCCGTGCTCTCGGCTCCGCCGGCGCGGCTGCTCACCATGCTCTACGACCGGCTCCTGCTGGACCTGGGCCGGGCCGAGGCGGCGCAGCAGTCGGCCAACTGGGCGGTCGCTTCAGAGAATCTGCTCCACGCCCAGGCCATCGTGTCCGAACTTGCCTCCTCGCTCAAGGTCGACGCCTGGGACGGGGCCAACGGCCTGTTGGGGGTTTACAACTACGTCTCCACCGCACTGATCAACGCGAACATCCAGCGGGATGCCGCGCTGACGCGGGAAGCCATCGAATTGTTGGAGCCGCTGCGGCAGACCTGGCACGAGGCCGCCGCCGCAGTTCCCGCCCAGACCCCATTCCCAGCGGCTTTCTCCGCCCCGGCGTCGTCCGGGTTAGCAGGGGCCGGCGCCTGGAACACCCAGCCCGGCAGCGGCGGTGGAAGCCTTGGCTTCGGCTGAGCGGGCTGCGGCCGCATCCGGAGCGGCCCACGAGACGGAATCCTCCGTCAGCGCCTGGACCGCCATCCTCGACGTCCTGGAATCCGCTGTTGCGGTGGCCGAACGGACGCTGAATGACCCGCTTGGTCCCCTGTCAGCACCGCACCACGCCGCCGCAGCCAGCCCGAGCGAGCGCTGGACGCCGCCTGTCCTGACGGGTCCTTTGCCCGCCGAAGCCCGCCGCCGTGCCGTTGCCCTATCTGCCGCCCAGCAGCGTGTGGCCCAGCGGCTGGAGGATGCCCGGCGGGACCTGGCACGGCAACTCCACGCGGTCTCCTCGGTGCCCGGCGTCGGAGACCCTTCGACCGCCATCTATCTTGACGTCAGCAGTTAAAAAACGTCCGGCACAAGTCTTGGGAAAAACCTGTCGCTTTTTCTCCTAACGCGCGGCTGAGCAGTGCCGATAACCACTGATAGAGCACGGATCGCTCGTTTGACGGCCACGGATCGGCCACCCGAAACCATCCCAGGCAGGACACTGTGCTCGAATCCGTGACTTCCGCCGCCTTGGCCAGCGCCATGGACGGCCTGGCGCTGCGCCAGCGCTCCATCGCGAACAACATCGCGAACGTCAACACGCCGAATTACCACGCGAAGCGCGTCAGCTTCGAGGCGGCCCTTGCGGATTCCGTGAAGTCCGGCGACGGCAGCGTTGCCGCCGCCACCGGCACCTCGCTGGAACCCACCCAGCTGAACGGCAACAACGTCAACCTGGATACCGAGACCCTGTCCAACATCGACACCGTGCTGCGCTTCCAGTTCGCCGCCCGTGCCATCGGCGGGGAATTCAACGCCGTGCGCGCCGCGATGAGGACCAACTAGTGACGTTCGACGCGATCGGCATCGCCGGCTCCGCCCTGACCGTGCACCGCAAGTGGCTCGACGCCGTCTCGGACAACCTGGCCAACATGAACAACGCCTCAAGCACCAACGGACCCGCCTTTCAGACCAAGTACGTGGAAGCGGCCGAGGGCGCCGAGGGTACCGGCGTCTACGTCAAGAGCACCCAGCTGGGCGGCGGCGAGGGCCGGATCGTCTACCAGCCGGACCACCCGCTGGCGGACGCCGACGGCAACGTGAAGTACCCGGACGTCGACATGGCCGAGCAGATGGGCGCGCTCATCATTGCCCAGCGCGGCTACCAGGCCAACGCGCAGGTGGTGGACCGCGCCCGTGAAACCTACCTGGCCGCCCTTGAGATTGGAAGATCCTGATGCCTGTTTCCCCAATCGCACCCGTCCAGGGCGTTATGCCCACGGACTACCTTTCCGGTGCCGGTGCCGGTGCGCCCGCCGGCACGGACGGCTCCGCTTTCGGCGCCTCGCTGACCGGCGCGGTGGACAACCTCCAGCAACTGCAGTCGACGTCGAAAGAGCTCGCCGTCTCGGCCGTCACCGGCAACCTGGACGACATTCACAACGCCACCCTCGCCGCCAGCCGCGCCCAGATCACCCTTGAGCTGGTGGCCGCCGTCCGCAACAAAGGCGTCGACGCGTTCAACGAGATCATGAGGATGCAGGCCTGATGCCACCGCAGATTACCGGCTTCTTCCGGCGCTTCGGATCGGGCCTCAAAGGATTCACCACCGGCCAGCGCACCCTCGCCGCGATCGGCGCTGCCCTGCTGGTGGTAGGCATCATCGCCCTCTCCGCGTGGCTCTCCAGACCCACCATGACGCCCTTGTTCTCCGGCCTCAAGGACACCGACGCCAACGGCATCGTGGAGCAGTTGCGCAAAGACAGCGTGCCGTACGAACTCAGCGATGGCGGCTCCACCATCCTCGTGCCGCAGGCCAAGGTCTACGACGAGCGGCTCAAGGCGGCCGCCGCGGGGCTCCCGACAGCCGCCGCCACCGGCTACTCCCTGCTGGACAAAATGGGGGTCACCTCCTCGGAGTTCCAGCAGTCCGTCACCTATAAGCGGGCCCTCGAGGGTGAGCTGGCGAGCACAATCACGGCCATGGACGGCGTGAAGACCGCCGCAGTCCGGCTCGCGATTCCGGAAAAGACCGTCTTCGTGTCCAAAACCCCGGACACCACCGCCTCCGTTTTCGTGGAAACCGCCCCCGGCACCACGCTTTCCGGCGACAAGGTCCAGGCAATCGTCCACCTGACCTCCGCCGCCATCGAAAACCTCAAGCCCGCCAACGTCTCCGTTGTCGACTCGCAGGGCAACGTCCTGTCCTCGGTCGGCGCCGGAGCCGCCGGATCGGCGAGCAAGCAAGCCACCGACTACCAGCAGCGCACGTCCGACGCCGTGAAAGCCGTGATGGACCGCGTGGTGGGCCCGGGCAATTCCACGGTGGCCGTAGCCGCCGACGTCACCGGAGAATCAGCCCAGCAGAAGAGCGAAACGTTCGCCAATGCCGAGGGCGCCCTGCCGCTGAGCGAGTCCTCCAAAACCGAGAAATACACCGGGACCGGGGGAGGCGCCGCGGGCGTCCTCGGCCCGGACAACATCGCCGTCCCCGGCGGCACCGGCGGCAACGGCAGCTTCGACTCCTCGACTGCCACCAAGAACAACGCCGTCAACAAAATCACCGAGGACCGGGTGATCCCGCCGGGCGCCGTTAAGCGCCAGACCATCTCCGTGGCCGTCAACCAGTCCGCAGCCGGCGGACTGAACCTGGGCTCGCTGACGTCCCTCGTCACCGCCGCTGCCGGCATCGACGCGGCCCGGGGCGACGTGGTCACCGTGGAAGTGGTCCCGTTCAGCACAGCCGCCGCGGATCAGGCAGCCGCCTCCCTTGAGGCTGCAAAAGCCGACCTCGAGGCCCAGAAACAGTCGGCGTTCTTCGGCACCCTGATTACGGCCGGCAGCATCCTGCTGGGACTGCTGATCCTCGCCCTCGTCATCGCTATGGTGCTGCGGCGCCGGCAGAAGCGCGAGCCCGTGGACCTCGGCGAACGCCTGGACCTGGAATTGATGCCGGTGATGCCCGCCGTCTCGGCGCTCGAAGCCCCGCCCCTGACCTCGGCCATCCCGCTGGCGGCGCTGCCGCCGTTGCCGCCGTCGTCCTCCCAGCTGGAAGCCGAGAGGCAACGCGTTGAAATTGACAGCATGGTAGCCAACAACCCCGAGAAGGTGGCCGACTATCTGCGCGGGCTGATGGATGACAGGCAACCGGTATGAAACTCGTCGAATCGACACTTACCGGCACCCAGCGGGCCGCCGTAGTCCTGATGCAGATGAGCCCGACCAACGCCGCCCTGGTGATGGCGCAGTTCACGGATTCGGAGGCCGAAGAGATTGCCGCCGAGATCGTGCGCCTCCGGAAGGTGGACCCGGTAGTGGCCGAGCAGGTGATGACCGAATTCCGGGAAAGCGCCCTATCCTCCCCCCGCCAGGCCAGGGGCGGCCGGGAACTTGCCGAAAACCTCCTCGAGGCCTCTTTCGGTGCAACGAAGGCCGCCGGGCTGATCAACCGTTTGGCCTTGAACGTGGCGGGCCGGTCCTTCGAATTCCTCGAAGACATTGAGCCCGTGCAGGTCCTGGCCCTCATCGACGGCGAACTTCCGCAGACCATCGCCCTTGTCCTCGCCCACCTGAGTCCGCGGAAGGCCTCCACCGTGATGTCCGGGCTGCCGGGCTCGCTCCGGGCCGACGTTGCCCTGTGCATTGCCACGATGGGATCCGGTGCCCCCGAAGCGATCGGGATTGTGGCGGAAACCCTGAAGGTGCGTGGCGGGGCCGCCGTCTCGCAGCAGGCCTCCAAGGTAGTCGGTGGTATCCAGCCGCTGCTGGAGATCATCAATAAGGCCGACGCCAGCACCGAGCGCTCCGTGCTGGACGGCCTGGACCTGCTGAATCCGGAGCTGGCCGGGGAGATCCGGGCGCAGATGGTGACCTTCGAGGACATCGTCAAGCTGGAACGCCGCGACGCCCAACTGGTGCTGCGCGGCCTGGAATCGACGGTGCTGGCCGTCGCCATGAAGGGCGCCTCCGAAGCCGTACTGGAGAGCATCACCACCAACGTCTCCGGCCGCAACCTGGAAATCCTCGAAGCCGAGATCGCTGCGCTGGGCCCGCTGCGGGCCTCGCAGATCGAAGAGGCCCGGGCCGCCGTCGTCCGCTCCATCCGTGAGCTGGATGCCGAGGGCGCGATCACCATTCACCGCGACGAAGAAGACTATGTTTACTGACGGGTCCGACGCCGGCAGCGCACCGGCGCGGATCATCTTCCCTTCGCTGCGCTCGAGCGGCCCTGCCAGCGACCAGGCCGGCTACACCGAGGGCCACGCCGCCGGCTATGCCGCCGGCGTCCGGGCCGCCGCCAAGGAACAGCGCCGCTGGCGGGACCGGATGGCGGCCGAACAGGCTGCCTCGCTGGCCGCCGGGCAACAGGACCTTGACCGTGCTGTGCGCGCCCTTGCCGTGGCACGTACCGACTTCACCCTCCGCAATGTCCGGGCTCTGGAGGACGCCGAAGAGGTTCTGGCCCGCACCGCGCTGGAACTCGCGGAGGCCATTCTGGGCTACGAACTCGCCGAAGGCAGCCGGACGGCGCGCGCCGCCCTGGACCGGGCCCTCGCCGGCAACGAGGACGCCACCGTGCTGGCGATCCGGCTCAACCCGGCCGACATCGAGGTTCTCGGCAGGGAAGGCCAGGGACTGCCGGCCGGCCTGCGGCTGATAGCAGACCGGGCGCTGATCCGCGGCGACGCCAGGGTCGACTACCAGCAGGGCTGGCTCGATGCGGGCCTGGGCAGCGCCCTGTCCCGCGCCCGCACCGCCCTCCTCGGAAACCACGGCCGGGGCGACAATGCGCCGGGGGACCAGCCATGATCGCCGAGTGGCGCCCCAAGGGTGCTGACTATGCCGCGGCAATCAAGGCCGCCGGCCCGCAGCGGATCGGCGTCGTCACCTCAGTCATGGGCCTGGGCCTGGAAGTGTCCGGTCTGGACTGCGCTCTGGGCGATCTGGTGACCGTGGGGCAGGACCCGGGCCTCGACGCCGAGGTGGTCGCCGCAATGGCCGGCTCGGTGCGCTGCATGCCGCTGGGCCGGCTTGCCGGTGTTGCGGCGGGCGATCCCGTCCGGGCCAAGGGCGGCACCGTGCTGGTCCCCACCGGACCGGGACTCTTCGGCCGCGTCATTGACGGCCTCGGCCGCCCGATCGACGGCAAAGGCCCGCTCAGCAGCGGCCCCCGCGTGCCGATCGACAACGAAGCCCCGAACGCCATGAAGCGCGCCCGGATCGACACGGCCCTGCAGACCGGAGTGCGGGTCCTGGACACGATGACCACCCTGGGCAAGGGCCAGCGGATGGGCCTCTTCGCCGGCTCCGGCGTGGGCAAGTCCTCGCTGCTCTCGATGATCGCGCGCGGCACGGACGCCGAGGTCTCGGTGATCGCCCTCGTCGGGGAGCGCGGGCGTGAAGTCCGGGAATTCCTCGAGGACGATCTTGGCCCCGCCGGGCTGGCGCGCTCCGTCGTCGTCGTCGCCACCTCGGACGAACCCGCCCTGATGCGGATGCGCGCGGCCTTCACCGCTACCCGCATCGCCGAATCCTTCCGGGACAAGGGCCAGGACGTGGTGCTGATGATGGACTCACTCACCCGTGTGGCCATGGCCCAGCGCGAGATCGGCCTCTCCGCCGGCGAGCCTCCCGCCACCCGCGGCTACCCGCCGTCGACCTTTTCCGTCCTGGCCCGGCTGCTGGAACGCGCCGGCACCGCCGAAACCGGCTCCGTCACCGGCATCTACACCGTGCTGGTCGACGGCGACGACCACAACGAACCGATCGCCGACGCAGCCCGCTCCATCCTCGACGGCCACGTCGTGCTGGACCGGAAACTCGCCGTCACCGGGCATTTTCCCTCGGTGGACGTACTCGGCTCCATTTCCCGCGTCGCCACCAAGGTCAGCTCCCGCCCGCACCTCGAGGCGGCGGCGACCCTGCGCCGGGTCCTCGCGGCGCGCAATGCGGCACAGGACCTGATCGACGTCGGCGCCTACCAGACGGGCACCAATCCGCTGGTGGACGCCGCCCTGAACCACGAGCAGGACGTGAACGGCTTCCTGCAGCAGCCGATGGATGAATCCACGGCCCACCCCGAGTCCTGGATGCGGCTCGAAAACCTCACTTCGATTCTGGGAGCCGCAGCATGAACCGCCAATTCTCCCTGGCAGGGCTACTGCGCCTTCGCCAGATCCAGCAGGACCAGGCCGCCACCGGGCTTGCCCGCGCCCGGTCGCGGTCCAGTTCCGTCCGGGCCCGGGAAACGGCCGCGCGCCGGGAGCTCGCCGCCACCGACAACCCCAGCTCATCTGCGGTGTCCCTGCGGGCGATTGCGGCCGCACGGTCTTCATCGCACAGTATGCTCACGGACCTGCGGCACCTGGCACAGATGGCCGAAACCGAGGAAGCCGATGCCCGCAGCGAGTTCATCGCCGCCCGCACCCGCTCCGTGGGCCTGGAGAAGTTGCAGGCCCGCCACGATGCGGAGGTCAGCACCGAGGATCTCCGGGTCGAGCAGTCGGCCCTGGACGAAATCGCCTCGACCGTCTGGCACCGCGACGAGCAGCCGGTGACGTCATGAGCATGACCGAGGCGATCGGCCGGATGCAGGGTATCCAGTCCATGATTTCGGAGCTGACGAAGCCCGCCGCGTCCGAAAGCAACGCCGCCGCGCTGAAGTCCGCCGCGGCGACCTCGCTGGCCACCGGGACCGGAAGCGGCGACGCCGCCTCCTTCACCGAAGCGCTGAGCGCTGCGTTGGGCGGGACCGCCGGAGCCGGAGGTTCTTCCCTCGCCAACGGCCTGGGACTGGGAAGCACGACGGCGGTGGGGGCGCTCAAGGGCCTCAGCGCGCCCGGCACAGTTCCCGCGGCCGGCGCAGCAACGGGAACCGACGTGGTCGCCATGGCGAAGAAGTACATCGGCGTTCCCTACGTCTGGGGCGGCACCAACCCCGCCACCGGAATGGACTGCTCCGGTTTCACGCAGCGGGTCTTCAAGGACCTCGGCATCGAGATTCCCCGCGTCGTCAGCGACCAGATGAGCCAGGGGACGCCCGTCGCGTCGCTGGCCGAGGCCAGGCCCGGCGACCTGCTGGTCAGCTTCGGCGGGAACCACATCTCCATCTACCTGGGCAACGGCAAGGCGATCGACGCCCCCGTCCCGGGAAAAACCATCCAGATTCGCGACGCCTGGGAACAGCACTCCAACCTGACGTCCATCCGGCGGATCGTTCCGGCAGGGGCCGGGGCATGAAAGGCCTGGATCTCGCAGCCGCACTGACCGGACCGGTCCAGGGCCGGGGCACCGAGCAAGGGACGCGGCCGCGGCCCGAGGCGGGTGGCTCCGTTGCGGGCTGTTTCGACGCCGTCTTCAACGGTATCCACAATGTTCGTCCCGAGAAGGCGCCCGACGCCGATCCGACGGTGCGCGACGCACCTGCGGACGCCGCCGCGCAGGTTCCTTCCGACGTTTCAGCGAAAAATGCGGCGGTATTTGCCGGCAACGCGCAGCTGGCAGCCGGCATTGCAGGAAATCATACGCAGGCGACCCAACAGGGCGAGCTGGCCGCGGCACCCGGACTCCCGGTGACCTGTGATCCCGAACTGTCGTCAGCCCCTGCTGCCGTTGCGGCCGGAGCAACGCCCGGACCTGATCCGCGCCTTGCGGTGCCGGGAGCGGTTCTGGGCGGAATCAACCCGGTTGCTGTGTCAGCTCCGGCGGGCGGAATAAGCCAGGCGGCACCGTCGGCTCCGGCTCCGGCCGCCACTGCACCGCCGGCTCCGGCGACGACGCCAACACCTGTCAGCGGGCAGGTGCCGGGCCTGCAGCATGGGGATCCCGGAACAGCTTTGGCCAGTACGGCAATGCGGGCCGGCGCACGGCACAGCCCACCCGGCACCGGCACCACTGCCGAGGCCACCACGGGCACCATTACCCCCACGGCCGCCCATGCCCCGCTCACGACGCCTGCCAAGGGTTTTCAGGCCGGTGCTCCCGCGGCCGCAGTGGCGACGGCCACGGCTGTGCCGGGAAACGCTGTGCCCGGAATCGTGGTGCCGGGAAATGCGGTACAGGGAATCGCGGACCTGCAGGGTGTTGCTGCGGCAATGGCCGTCGCGCCGCCGCCCGCAACGCCCGCGCCGGCCGTAACACCGGCATTGCTGGCAACCGTCATGGCTGCCAGCGGCAGCGCGGCTGCCGTCGCCGCCGTCGGGCCGGCCCAAGGTAAGACGGTCCGAACAGATGCGGCAGGGCCTGCGGATGCGCTCGCCGCGGCCGGCGCGGCAGCAGCCGCAATGCCGGCCAACCATCCCGGGACGACACCGACACCGGCAGCGGCGCCCGTCCCGCAGCCTGCGGCCCCGGTGCCGTCCCAGCCCGGCGCCGCGCTCCAGCCGCAATTGGCCAAGCCGCTGTTCACGCTGGCCGGGGCGTCCCACGGGCAGCACATCATGACGTTGCAGGTGGCTCCGGAGGACCTTGGGCCGATGACGGTCAGGGCGCACATCGATGCCGCAGGCGTCCGGATCGAGCTCTTCGCCCCGGGCGATGCGGGCCGTGAGGCGATCCGCGGGATCCTGCCGGAACTCCGCAAAGAGCTCGCCGATGCCGGCTTCGGCGCCAGCCTCGATGTCTCGGATCACGGCGGCCCCGGCACAGCGGCCCGGGACGGCGAAGACCAGGATTCGGCCGGCCGGGACGGCACTGGCAGGGACAGCGGCGCCGGACCGGGCAGCCGGAACGGCCCGGGCGACCCGCGCCCCGGACACCGCTGGGATGCCCTCGCGGACGCCGGGACCCTGCGCAACGCCAGAATCCTGAACGGCGCCCAAACCACCCTCGACATTCTTGTCTGACACGAAGGAACGCGACTCATGACCATCCAGCCCATCGCCTCACAGCCGGTCACAGCCGCGGGGGAGACCCCGCAGGCCGCTGCCGTGCGCGCGCCCGTACAGTCCATGGATTCAGAGGTCTTTATGTCCCTCCTGGTGGCCCAGTTGAAGAACCAGAACCCCAGCGCGCCCATGGACACCAACCAGATGATGAGCCAGACCATCCAGCTCTCCATGATGGAAAAGATGTCCGAGCTGACCACCAACAGCAAGGAAGGGTTCTCCCTCCAGATGCGGCAGGCCGCCGCCCAGTTGATCGGCCATTCCGTCGGCTACACACTCGACGACGGCACCACCGGGACGGGCATCGCCAGCTCCGTGTCCTACTCCGGCGCAGTCCCGACCGTCAAGGTCGGTGACCTCTCCATCCCCCTCGACTCCATCACCGGGCTCACTGCTCCGGCCGCTTCCTGACCAGTTTTCCACCCGTAGAAAGGCAGTTCCCATGCTCCGCTCGCTGTACTCCGGAATCTCCGGCCTTCGCGCCCACCAGACCATGCTGGACGTCACCGGCAACAACATCGCCAACGTCAACACGGCCGGCTTCAAGGCTTCCTCCACCCAGTTCCAGGACACGCTGTCCCAGATGACGCAGGGAGCGTCCGGCCCCCAGGCCGAAACCGGCGGCAGCAACCCCGCCCAGATCGGCCTCGGCGTCCGCGTCGCCGGCGTCAGCACCAACTTCGCCCAGGGGTCTTCACAGAGCACCGGCCGAGCCACGGACATGATGATCTCCGGCGACGGCTTCTTCGTCACCAGCAAGGGCGGCCAGCAGCTCTTCACCCGCGCCGGCGCCTTCAGCCCCGACGCCGCCGGCCAGCTGGTCAGCCCCGACGGCGGCATCCTGCAGGGCTGGACCGCCGTGGCCGGAGTGGTCAACGCAGGCGGTCCGGTGTCCGACCTGACCCTCAACCCGAACACCCTGGTACCGGCGCAGCGGACCTCCGCCGTTACGATGGAGGGAAACCTACCCAGCGACGCCGCCACCGGCACCACCGTGCCACGTTCTGTGAAGATCTACGACGCCGCCGGTACGGAGCGGAGCCTGGCCGTGGACTTTACCAAGACGGCCACCGGCTGGGACGTTACCGCACGCGACGGCGGCGCCGCCTCCTCGGTCACGCTGACGCAGCAGCAGGACGGCACGCTGACCGCCAACGGACCGCTCTCGGTCAACGGCGTGAACGTGGACCTGTCCAAGGCCTCCGGGTTTGCCAAGGTGAACTCCATGATCGTCAGCGGCCAGAATGGTTCCGCGGCCGGCAAGCTGGAGTCGTACACCCTCGGCAACGACGGTTCTGTGATCGGTTCCTTCTCCAACGGCGTCAAGCAGGTCCTGGCCAAGATCGCGCTCGCTAAGTTCACCAACCCCTCCGGCCTCGAGAAGGCCGGCGGCTCGTCCTACGTGGCCACCGCCAACTCCGGCGGCGTGCAGCTCGGCGGAGCTGGCGACGCCGGAATCGGCAGCCTCTCCGGCGGATCCCTGGAAATGTCCAACGTGGACCTGTCCCAGGAATTCACCAACCTGATCGTCGCCCAGCGCGGATTCCAGGCCAACGCCCGCATCATCACCACCTCTGACGAGGTGCTGCAGGAGCTCGGCAGCCTCAAGCGGTAGGTACTGCCCGGCGGCTCCGGCTTCGGCGTTGTGCCGGGCCCGGAGCCGCCGTCGCGTTCCGGGCCGCATCCAGGCCGGTGTCCGGACCGTCCCAGACCGCGCAGGAGTAAACCATCGACGGGCCGAGGACGCGGGCATAGAAGTCGTTGCCCACGTCGTAGTGGTGCGAGATGGCCGCGGCGTCGCGCCTCCTGGAGTGCGGCAGGCCGGCGCGGACGGGCTTTGCTTCCTCCGGCGGCGGCGCGGGGTTCAGGCCCAGCGCGCCGAGCCGGGCTGCAGTCGTGAGGATCATCGCGAGTTCGCGGGCCGTGGGCCTTCTGAAAGGGCCGGGCTCGGCGAACTTGCCGGCCGAGCTCAGCGCGACGAACGCCTCGAAGAGGTCGCTTGGGGCGTCGATATCGCCGGCAACGTAGGCCCGGCTGAGTCCCAGTTGCCCTGGCGACCACAGGATCCGCCGCAGCGCCCGCGGCGACCGGAACACAACCACCGGCGCGCCGGCCGGCCCGGCCTCCGAGCCGTCCCAGGCCCGCAGCCGGAGCGGAATCTCCTTGGTGCCTAGGACAATGGCCAGCGCTTGGGCCAGCGCTGATGCAACACCGTTGCTTGCTGTCATGATCGTTGCCTCTTTTCCGCTGATATGTAGGCCCGGTTGTCAAGAGGCATGGATGAGCGGCTCCTGGGTTTTGTTCCGGGGGCCGCTCATCTTGTGCCTGCCGGGGGACGGTGTCGGTGCTGGCGAGTCTTTTCTCGACTGCA
>NZ_JBWZCH010000028.1:0-22651 GCF_059383435.1 Pseudarthrobacter sp. HLT1-7
CGGCGAATTCGCCGTCGCCCATGAAGAGAAAGCGAAGCAGGTGGTGACGGGTTGCCTTCGGTCCGGCAAAAGTAGATGTGCGGCATCAGGCCGGTCACGGCCGGATCTGCAGGAGGGCGGAGGCGATGGTGTTGGGAACGACGGGTCCGTGGACTTCCAGGATCCTGTAGCCGTGCTGGCAGTAGAACGCAGCAGGTGTCGTTGAGTCCCATAACGGGTAGCTAGCGGATGTGACCATGACCTATGTGGACCCTGAACGGGACGGCTTCGCGGGGCCCAGCGCGGCCAGGATGGCCAACTTCAGGCGATTTGCGCACTTCGAGACGCATCAGGCCTGTCCGGAGTCCACCCGTTCCTCTGCGGATAATGCCACAATCTGTGCATGCCCCTCATTCAGGATCTCAATGCATCCCCCTCCTCCACTGAAAAGAAGCGTCAGCTGCTGGCTGCGCTAACGGCCACTTACGCTGTGGTCATGGAAATCCGTCCGGACACGATTCGGGTGATCTTGCACGAGCTCTCCCGCGAATACTGGTCTGTCGCCGGCATCACCCTGGCGGAGTCAGGACAGAACGAATCCGTCTGAACCGGAACGGCGCAACACCCGCTGGAAATCCGCTGCCCCGAATCAATTTTGGATCGCCGGAGTGACCCGTTCGAGGATCGCTATCCGAGCGGCAGAGTAACCAGAGGGCAAGGACGCTAAAGGTCTGCAGGTAGTTTCAAAAGCTCAGCAAGCTCCGTTTCATACGCAGCTTTAGGGGCGTTGAGGTATTCCATGTGAGGGTCATCTCCAGGGTCCAATGGAAGGTAACGCCAGGTGACCTTCCAGCGGGCCAGCCCGACTGCGTCCGTGTATTCAACTGTCCCACTGACAATCTGCTTGTGCATGTCCCCGAGCTTCACAGAAGCCGGAATATCCAGGGGCACCACCAGCGGTACCGTTGAGCGGCCGAACGGATCTCTTGGGTCCGGAAGGATTTCTGGAAAGCTTGCCCTTACGGGCGGACGGCCATCAGCGAAGTGCCATTCTGCGTCGATATCCATTGCTGCCCGGTTTCCGCGGCCAGCCGATTCCCGTATAACCCGCCCGCAAAATGCCCGGTGACGGGGGGCCAAACGGTACATTCAAATCGGTGTGCGGAATCCTCATCTGATGCGTCCTCGTATCCACGAACGACCGCCGCGATCGGCAAAGATCCGGTCATGGTCGTCGCCGCGCTGCTCGCCCAGGGAGGCAGAGATCGTCGGGGTCTGATTGAGGGCAACGTGGCCAGCTCCCACCGCCAAAACAGCGAGGACAGCGACATTGGATACCCAGAAGCCGGATGCGGCGATGACGGGAAAAATGATGGTTGCGGCGGCGGGTTAACTGGTGGGAAGGCCATGGCAGCAGAGCCCACCAGTTCCTACACCGGGCCCTCGAGGCCGGCCCCGCCTACCGACTGGCTGGGCTCAGCGAACTCATGAATGCCATGTCATGCCGTTCCCCGCGCATTCCTACATGAACAGGTATCAGACCGGAAATTCCGGACCGGCCGCAACCCCAGCCCGATCCAAGAAATATTCAGCAATTCATGTTCTAAGCGGTCCTAGCCACCATGAGGTGGTGAACGCGAAACCCAACGGAAGGACGAACGAGGATGAACCCCCAGACGAGACCCCGCAGGGCGGTACCCGATCTGCAGTAGAGAGCCGCTCCCCCACACAACCGAATAGCTCTATCCGGGACCCCACACACTGTGCCGAGGTGGGACTCGACCCGCATTCCAGACCTCATAGACACGCCACTCCCCTGCAAACATCGCCAATCCGGCCCAGTCAGGCCGACATACGACCCGATCCGATCCGAAGCCCAGGGTGTGCACATTGTGCACACCCCTCCTTTTGCCCCCTTCGTGGCCGGCGTCCAGGCTACTGCAGCGCCCGCCAGTCGCGGCAGTTCTGTCTGGCGCTCGATGTCGCTTCGCTGTGAAGAGGCGACCTCCGGAGCTGGACCGGCCCCGAACAAGCACCGCACCACGGGGCGGCTCTCGTTTTGGAAATCGATGAGCGTCATGGCGATGGATTCCTCCTGTCCGAGCATCTCATTGAGAAGCGCTCAGGACCCTGCATGACCAATCGAAGCCCGCACCTCCATCCAGTGCTCCGGCGAGGCCGACCGCGATCAGAGGATGATCTCCACGTCCGGAACCGAACGGCCCTAGGCTCGCTTCCGTACTGAATGCGGGGAACAGACCGTCAACTATGACAACCTGGAAATCCTTGGATCCTGGGGCTCTCCTTACTCCCGGCGGCCTCAATTTGGTGACTTCCCCGCCTTCTAACAACGACAACCCCGGCCCCATCAATCGTGGTCCCAGCTTCACCCGAAACCGGACCACGTTTCGCGAGCACTTCCCAAATAAGGCGCCCATCCGATTTCGCGAGCATTTCCCAAATGAGGCACCCACCCAATTTAGCGAACACTATTCTTAATTCGCGACGCACCATTGACACCACAGACCAATGAGTCCATCATCCGAGAACAAGACGAATCCTGTCCGCCTGGGGCATCACTCAGGTGGGATTACAGTTCCTTGAGGCATCCCTGTCGCGAGGGTACCAATTGTTGTCATCCCAGGCGCGACAAAATATTGCTTACCCGAACAGCGTTGAGGCATTCGAGCCAGAAGGCCGCCTCGCCGATTTGGCCGGTAACCGATCAGGTGTTCAGCGGACGGAGGAACAAAATGGGCGTGAGGGACTTGTCCGCGAGTGTGGGCGAAGCAGGCATTAACGAGCCTGACGACGTATTCACGGTGCAGATGCTGCTGAATCATGTCGACGCAGGATCTGGCGGACCAAACCCACGTCTGCTGGTGGACGGGCTTGTTGGCCCAAAGACGATTGATGCGATCAAACGCTTCCAGCAGCGGCAACTCGGCTTTCATGATGGACTTGTTGAGCCTAGCCAGGCGACGTTCAGGGCGCTCTTGGGATTCTTCCAGGCGCCCGCCGCTTTCGCTGACGACTTGTTCGCTGGGCCTGGGGCGTCCGGCCGCCACCGTCTTGTGTATCGGGATGTACGCCTCTTAGGTTTTCGTCCTGCAGGAGACACTGTCATCGAGGTAAATTTCGACACTCCCCTGCAGTTCTTCCTGGATAGTGCGGCCAACACGGTTGCACATACGGCGGACCTGGTTCGGCTCAAACTCATGGCGCACGGGGCGCCGGGGTTTGTGCAGTTCTGTCGGGAGAACCTCGCTAAGGCCAACATCCCGCAGCTCAGCGCGCTGCGGGATAAGTTTGCGGCCGGCGTGGACCTGTTCTCGTGTTCCGTAGCTTTCATTGCAGCCGGGAACGGAGACGGAAACGTATTCTGCTCGCGGATGGCACAGACGCTTAATACATCCGTGCGGGCTTCCACGGCGACCCAGTTCTACAATCTCGGCACAGCGGGTGCCGGCCTCGATTTCGGTCGATGGGAAGGAACTGTGCTGACGTACGGCCCCCGCGGAGACGTAATCCACGTAGAGAATTCCCCGGCCTTCTAAAGCGGCGTCGTCCGGACAATTAGACGGTGATCCAAGTGAGTGCCAGCGGAAGTTTTAGCATCCTCCGTCCGCATGATCTGCTGATTCTTGATTATTTGGGTGGCGGCATCGCCGTCCCTGAGTCTCCGGGAAGTTTGCGGCTACTGCGCCCTGATGACCTCAAAGTCGTAAACGTCGAGTCTATGAGTCTTAAGACATCTCAGGACGGTAAACGCGCTGAGTGCATTGATCCTCGCCCGCCCGGCGCACTGCCGCTCTTGCTGGCGGACAGGGTTCTTTCCGCTGGAGTCGAAATTGAAATATCTCTTCTCTTCCGCACACATGGACTTCACACCAGCGGTGTTACTGACCTAGGAGAGTGTGGTCCCGTTCCTCCTCCCAATTCCCTTCCGAAGGCCCCCCCCCCCAGCNATGGGCACCTGGGGCACTGTTCACCTTCGACGCACGTACGTTTCTGTGTTGGTCACACCGGGACCGGTTCTCTCGGGCTCCGAGTCCGTGCGCAGCGCGACGGACCCACCGGATATGTATCGGCGGCTCCGCAAAGAGGCCCTTGGAAAGGCGTCCGTTTCGGTTCGGAGAGTCCCAGGGCCCAGCGCATCTCACAACCTGCCGTTCGGGCAGCCCTAATCGATCACTTGGGTAAAGGATTTTGTGGTGGCAAACCTGCTGGAATCACTTAGCAGCCTCTTTCGAGACTGCCTCGAGGGGGATCCGCCCAAACCGTCCATCCTGGAGGGCCTGGATCAAAGGATCGGAGAACTGTTTACAGTCAGCGCTGACCCCAGCGGCGAGGGGCTGGAACGCTGGCTTTCGGCTCTTCGCTCGATCACCGGCGACGTCGCCTTGCGCGAGACCCTGCTGGTCCGGGCGTTACAAAAAAAGTTGCCCCGGGTAGCCGAAGCCCTCGCCCTGGCCGGCGCTATAGGCGTGCAGTGGGAGGCCGGCGACGGCGGTACAGGCCCGCATTCCTTTTCGATCAACTGGGACTACGTCTCCGAGTTAACACGCAGCCCCGGCAGCGTCGTCCTGAATAGGCTACTCCTGACCGTACAGAAGATCGACGACGTCAAGGCCCTGCAGGCGCTAATCCTTCTCTGGATCGCAGGCCCCCAGGCACTACTCAAGGTGGAGTACGAAAAGCAGGGATTCCTCTCCCTTCCCATCCCCGGAGTCCCGGGCGTGGGCCTGCAGCAACTGCTGAACCTGATCAACTCGCCCATCACCCTGCCGCTACCTTTCGACGTGCCTCTGGACCTCGACGTCTTCAAGACCACGGCGCTGCCGCCGGTGGACGGCCCGCTGGGCACCGTCGCTCTGGAGGGCCCTGCGGCCTTCGACCAGCTGGACGACCTCGCCGTGGTCGTCCGGCTGAAGAAGCCGGCCGACTTGAGGTCCAAATCGGTGGACTTGGGCGGCCGGTGGCAACTCACCTTCGACACCCCGGAGAACTCGGCCACTGAATTGCGGCTGCAGTTCGGTAGCAACGGACTGGACCCCGCTGCCCGCTCCGATGGGACGGTGACCGCGCTGGTCGGGCGCACCCCGGCACCGGACGGGAAGTACGCCCTGCTGCTGGGCGCTGTTGACGGGACCCACTTCGCCGTCGAGGTGATCCGTGCAGGCCTCACTTTTAACCCGACCGGCCCACTGTTTGGCTGCACGGTGCAGCTCGATCCGGTCGAATTCGCGGTGGCGCCGGATTTCCTGAAGTTCCTCAATTTCGGGATCAAGATCCCGGCGCTCCTCACGTTTGAATCCGCCGTGAACACCAGCTACCTGCAGGGCAAGGGATCCACCGGACAGGACGGGCAGGGCAGCTCGCCAGCGCTCGGAGTTCAGTTCAGCACGGACATTGGCCTGAACCTGGGCAGTCCGGGCGCCCGCCTGTCCGTCGACTCTATGACTACTAGGCTTGAAGCCACGGTGGCAGGTCGCGGCCTAAATTTCCGGGCACTGTTCCGATACGGGGCCCGCGCCGAGCTGGGACCGCTGAAAGCCACGATGGACGGCGCCGGAGTGTGGCTGGGCCGGTGGACAAACGGCAACGCCGGATTGTTGCCGCCCACAGGCATCGGCATCTCACTTAAGGCCGGTCCGGTCGACGGGGGCGGCTTCCTGGCCGTTCTCGGCCCGGACGAATTCGGCGGGGCGCTGCAGCTGAAGATTCTCGGCATCGGCGCCTTCGCCTATGGTCTGTACAAGACACTCCCCGGCGGCGGCCCGTCCTTCGTCGCGCTCATCGGCATCCGGCTGCCGCCCCCCGGAATTCAGATCGGTTTTGGTTTCGCCGTATCGGGGTTCGGCGGTCTGGTCGGCATCAACCGGGAAGCGAACACCGATCTGCTTCGAGAAAGGCTCGCCAGCGGCGCCGCAGGTGATGTGCTGTTCAACCAGAACCCCATGCAGAACGCGCCCAAGCTACTCGGGGACATGGGCCAGTTCTTCCCCGCCGCGGACGGCATCTTCCTGATCGGGCCCACCCTGCAGCTGAACTGGCTCTCCCTTTTCACTCTCGACATCGGGCTCTTCATCGAACTCCCAGGCCCCCGCAAGATCTTCGTCGCCGGATCTGCCCGTTTGGTGGTCGGTTCGGAGGACTTCGCCCTCGTCTACTTCCGCTTGGACTTCATCGGCGGCATCGACCTGACCAAGTCCCTCGTGTTCTTCGACGGCGCCCTCGTGAACTCTCAGATTCTGGGCTTCATCAAGATTTCCGGCGGTGTCGCCCTGCGGATGGCGTACGGCGCCAACGGCTACTTTCTCTTCAGCGTCGGCGGTTTCCACCCCTCGTTCAACCCGGGCAACCTCGAACTGCCCAAGCTGGCGCGCGCCGGCGTCGGGTTCGACCTGGGAATAGTGTGGTTCAAACAGGAAATGTACCTGGCCATCACGTCCAACACCTTCCAATTCGGCTCCAACACCGAAGCGGGAGTGGAAATCGGGCCATTCGGAGCCCACGGCTGGTTCCGCTTCGATGCGCTCATCCAGTTCAAGCCATTCCACTTTGAGGCAGGAGTCGACGCCGGATTCGACATCGAGTTCGAGGGTGTCTCGTTCTGCGGCGTGCGGGTGCGCGGCACACTGTCCGGTCCCGGCCCGCTGGTGCTGTACGCCGAGGCGAGCGTGCGCGTTATTGTCAAGATCAGCAAGGACGTCACCCTCACCCTGGATGACAACCCGCCGGAACAAAAGCCCGCCATCGCCAACCTCGCCGAGCACCTCAAGGGCGAACTAAGCAAACCCGCCAACGTCCGCACTGAGGGAACCGACCCCAGCGTCGTCTTCGCGGCCACCGTCACCCCCGGCGTGCTGATGAGCGCCGTCGGCGACCTGGTCTGGGAGCAGAAGCGCGTGCCGCTGAATCTGGACCTGCAAAAAGCCGAGGGAATCGATTTGGGCGGCTGGCGCAAACTGATCCTGTCCTGCAACCTGGCCCCCACCACGCAGGAGTTCGACCTCTTCGGGATGGGCACCTTCCTCCAGCTCAGCGATGCCCAGGCGCTCAACAGTACCCGGTTCATTCAGGAGCAGTCCGGACTGCGCCTGGCCGGCGGCCCGGCCACGAGAAAGGGCCCGGCGGTGCCAAAGGAAATCCAGCTCAACCTGGTCAAGCTGCCCTCACGCAGCCGATTCGTTCTCGCCGCCGGGGCGCTCTCCGCGAATTCCGGGCTGTCCGAACTGCTCAGCCAGCGCTTCGCCGGCGCCCCGGTCAAGAAAGAGACCGCCAAGGTCGCCATCCAACCTGAAGTCTGGTCCAGCTACAAGGACGGCCGCATGGCCACCGGGCTGACCGCCGGGCAGGCGACCGCGGCCGCGGCACGGATCGGGGCGCTAGCCAGTCCGGCGGGTTCGCCAGTTCTCAACCTCACAGGAGTGCTCTGACCATGGCCGCCTTGGACCTGACCTTCACCAGCTGGACCCGCTCCGCGCTCTTCGATCAGGCGACCTTGGTTAACGGACGCATGAAAGGCGCTCTTGCCCTCGCCCTTGTCGACTCGGCAGTCCCGTCCCAACCCGCCTCGGGGGAGGCGCCCTTCACCCTGATGGCGGCTGCCGACATCGCCGCCCTCACCCCGGCCGCCATTCACCACCGGGCACCAGCCGCCGGAGCAAGCGGCGCCGAAACCACCAAATGCGTCCACGTGGATTTCACCGATCCGGACCTGCCGTGGCGCTACACCCCGAAGCCTGCAACCGCGGATGGCGTTCGGCCGTGGCTCGTGCTCCTGGTGGGAACGGCGGCCGAGGTCAGTGTCTCCGGAGCGAAGGGCACTTTTTCCGCCACCCTGCTCCGTGACTATCCGCTCGCGTCCTCCTGGCTTTGGGCGCATCAGCAAGACGACGGAGCTTCTACCGTGTCAAGGCTCGTTTCCCTCCGCCCGTTGGCCGCCCAGACAGAGTACGTGGCAGCCCTGGTGCCTGCGTTCGAGGCTGCGGGCCGGGACCAGTGGGACGGCTCATCCGATATGGCCCTTCCTGTGCTCCATTCCTGGCGCTTCGCCACCGGCGAGGAAGGTGATTTCGAAACCCTCGCCGCAGCCCTCCGGATGCCACCGGCGGGGGATATCGGCAAGGCCAGTCTGCTGTACCGGCGGGCCGGTAAGGATTTCGGAGCCCCGCTGGAAGTCAGGGGCGCCTTGACTTCGCTCCAGCAGCAGGAGACGCCTGCGGCGGAACAGATCGCGAAGATCCAGGCCGACATGGAGACCATCAACCACGCGCTGTCCCAGCTCGCCGGTCCGAAGCCGATCGGCCTGCCGCACTACGGGCGGCCATGGCTGCCTGAGCCCGATGACGAGGCCCACGGTTGGCCGGTCGACCTCAACAACGACCCGCGGCATCGTTCTGTGGCCGGCCTCGGTTTGTGGATGGGGGTCGAAGGGCAGGATTCACTGATGCGTGCCGCCGTCGAGCAAGCCGGCGCGCTGCACGAAGCCGCCGCGCGGATAAACCAGCTCGCCACCGGGCTATGGGCGTCCGGAAGCCTATGGAATCGTGCCCTGCCCACCAACAAGGCGGACCGACTTCGGGTGCTCGGGACTATGACCGCCCGCCTCATCACAACCGACGGAACAGACTCAGCCTCCGCGCTGGCCGCCCTCACCGGGCCGAGAACCTTCCTCGAACCCGCGCTCTTCTCAAGCGCCGCCCAGAGGTTGCAGCGCCCCGGGGCTCTTTCCGCCGCTCTGGCCCCGGGAGCGCTCGATCACGGGGCGGCCCTCTTCGCTGTTAACCACGGACCGGACCGGACCGAAGAACATCCGGACTCCCTGGCCTCTGCAGGCCAGGAGGTTCTCGGCGAGCACTGGGCGGAAGACGCCTTCGGCATCGATCTCGACTGGCTCGGGGACGTGCTCGCCACCTTGGCCGGGCAGGCTGCTGAGAACGGCGCCGAATACCGGCGACGACGGCGCGAGCTGCACGACTCCGGGGACGACGAACACATCGCAGAACTACTGCAGGAAGCCGCAGTCGACCTTGCCCAACGGCTCGCCGGGAGCCTTCAGGAAGCGCTTGCCGCAATCCAAGCACACTGCGAAGGCATGGAGCTGCTGGAAAGGGCCGGGATCACCGTTGGCGGCGGGGCGATCGAATTCGCGAAGGGTTTGCTGGAGCGGGAGAAAGAGGACGAGCTGCTGTTTGGGGTCCTGCAAGGACTCATCCTCCGCTGCGTTGGGCGTTACCTATGCCGGCAGATCGTGGGTAATCATGCCCAAGTTGGCTCAACGATTTGCGATGATTTGCTCGGGGGCCTGGGTATCGAAGCCCCCGGACGGGCCCGGTCCGTCGACCTGGACCGGTTGGCGGACGCGCTTTCCACGGCCCTCGATCCCCGGCAGCCCGACAGCCCAGCACGCCGCCGCCTCGGTGACCGGCTGGTGGGTGTGGACCTGACGTCGCTGGCACCGGTACAGTTCCCGCTCGGCCTGGACTACCCCACCTGGACCCTGTTGCGGCAGTACGACCGGGAGTGGCTGCTGCCCGGTGCCGATACTCTCGCGAAGAACTCCATCACAGCCTTGCAAACTAATCCGACCTTTATCGACGCGTTCATGATGGGCATCAACACCCAGTTCCTCGCCGAATCGCGATGGCGCGGACTGCCGGTAGACCGCCTGTGCACTCCCCTGCGGATGTTCTGGGGTCAATTGGACTACGCCGCACACCGCCGAAGTGCCGATGTCGAACCTTTCCTTGAGTGGGCCAAGGTACCGGCAGAAACCCTCGGATCGTTGGCCCACCAGACAATGAAACCGTCAGAGCTCGGGGCGGTGGGCGCCGAACGGTTAGTCATCATCTTCAACAGCACCCTCTTCCGCCGGTATCCCTCCACGCTGGTGTACCTGGTCAAGTCACCGGCGGGTGATCCCGACCCGCTGCTCAAAAGCGCGCCCGAACTCGACATGCCCGACAACCCGCCTGGCGGCATCGACGCATGGCGCCGGAATCGGATCTACTTCGGACCCTCTTTCGCCGGCACCCTGACCCCGGATCTCGTGTTCTTCACCTTCGACGTCGCACCCGCCGCTCTCGCCGACTATTGGCTGGTGCTCGATGAACCCCCGGCCGAGCTGCGGTTTAGGATCCCCGCGAATCCGGAACTGGCCAGCAACAGCGCAGCCTTGGCGGCCGCCCTCCTGGACGAACCCACCAGGGTGGCCATAAGTGGAGCTGAACTGCTCAAAATGGCCCAGGAGGACCAACGGTGACCACCTTCACGCTTCGAGACACCCGACTCGCCGATCTCGACTCTGCCGCAGCAGCGCTTACGGCGGAACTGGAGGGTCTGCGGCCGGACCTCGAGTCGGAGCGGGCGACCCTGTCAGCCGGGACCTGGACGGTGGCCGACGCGACAGTGCGCGCCGCCGGTCTTGACCGACTGTGGGATCTGGCCACACCTCTGCTCGACGTGCTGAAGGCGGATCCTGTCAACATCGCCCTGGGCCGGTCGCCCCTGGCCAACGAGGGCCAGCTCCTCGCCGTCGACAGCGTTACCCGCGTCGCCGGGTCCCGCCCACCCGGCTTCGAGGCCCAGGTTCTGGCGGCTCTGGAGGGTAATCAGGCAGCACTGGACGAAGTGCTCGTGCTCGGCCACAGGCTCTGGCTGGCACGGCCCGAACCAGACCGCCCCTATCCCTTCGACGACGTCGCCGTTCTGCTGCCGCTGCGGCTCGAAACCCTCTTCGACCCACCTGCCTCCGAGCACAACACCGACCCTGACCTCTGGCAACTGTCCCTGAGGGTCATTCCGCAAGAGCCGTCGATTCTGCGGCTGGACAGGCACGTCAGCGACCAGGAGATCACCGCACTGGACGCCTTCTGGGCGGCGGTCTTCCGCCCGGCCGCCGTGGACGGCACCTGGTTGGATGGTGACGCCGGCGAACAGGCCTTTGCCCGACTCAGCCTTGCCGTCGGGCCGGCACGGGCGGCGTGGCTGGTCGGAACAACCTCGCCAGAGGAGGACGACGGGGGCGTTCACACCGCCGTTCCCACGGACGTGCCCATGCAGTCCGAACCGAACCGGATCGGCGGCATGCCTCCCCGACTATCGGTGGCGATCTGGACCTTTGACGCCGATTCACAGGCACAACTTCTGCCCCTCGGCGGTCTGCCCGTGGACCCGGCCCGGACGATCGACCCGCACGACCTGGAACTGCCCCTCTTCGCCGATACCACGGCCGCCAGAAAGAGCTGGCTGGTCTCCTGGGACACCGCAGTCAAAGCCGGCGTTGCCGGCAGCTGGCTGCTGCCCCAGGGCCTCGGACCGGAACAACTTGGGGGCATCGCTGTCACCGGCGTGGGCGACGATCCGGCCGAGGAACTCTTCACCTCGCACGTGAACTTCGGGACGCTGCGAAACATGACCCTTGGCACGGCCACCAACAGCGTCAACGGGTCCCCCACAGCACTGAACGCTCCCCCCGCGGAAAGCGCTGGGGAGGCCCTCTCCGAAATAGAGCAATGGCAAAAGTCGGCGGCCGCTCGACTGGACGCGCGCATCGCGGGAGCCCAGGAACCCGCCAACGATGTCGGCGGACGCCTCGCCCTGCACGTCGCGGGAGCCAAAAAGGCCCTGCCGGACTTCCCCGGCGCCCGCGAAGAACCGCAGACCGAGCTTTCCCGCCTGATGGTGCGAGCCTTGTGGCCCGCGCTGTGGGGGCAGTGGCTGCTCGAATTCTGGAATACCGCCAGCTACGGCGAAGCCGTCACGGACTGGGCCCTGGACACCGTCTATCCGGAGGGTCCGCTCCCCCCGATCCGTTTCGGATCTGAACCCTACGGGCTGCTTCCGGTGACCCTCCTCGATGGTTGGCAGCCGGACCGCCGCGGCCCAGGCGGGCTCAACCCGGAGCCACGGAACACGGCTCTGGCCCACCTGGCAACCGCGCTGGGCGCAATCCGCCGATCACTCCACCGCCAACTCGGGACCACCGGAACCATCCAGGGCCGGGACGCCCGCGGGTTCGCCGCCCTCCTGGGCCAGGGCGGCATCTCGGCCGCCTACCAAATGAGGCTATTCGCCGACGGCAACCTGCCGCTGACTGCCCTCGGCAAGACTCCCGCCGAACGCGACGAAGCCTTCCGCATCATGGTCAAGTATTTCCAACGCGGCTTCGACCAGCTCGGGCTTCCGCCAGTCACTCCAAGTCCCATCCCGCTGCCCGTGAGCCTGCCCCTGAAGAAAACCCTGCCCACACGCTCCCGCCTGCCGCTGGTCCAGCCCACCCGCATGCTCTACCTCCAGGACCATCAGGAAAACGCTGCCCTGACGTATCCGCTGGCCGACCTAGTCAAGTACCTGCTGGAGCCCGGCAGGTTTGCTGCTGACCTTTCTGACTACGACCTCGAAAGAGTGTTCACCGGCTACATCCAGACGGAACACGCCGAGTACCGCCTGCACGTGCTGCCTGACTCACTACTGATCCGGCTGCTTCTGCATGCGACGCAGACCGCGTATCGCTGGTCAAGCGAGCTGCCGGGAACCTTGGAGGGAGTGCTGAAAGCGCAGAACGACGGAGCGCTGCACCTCGCCCGACGGATCGACCCCTCCACTTTCGGACCCTGGGAAAGCGGCGACGTGGACCCTGCAACGGGAAGGCCACGGGTCACCCTTCCGATGACGGACCAGCTCCGGACAGCGCTGGAACGGGCCCTGGGCGCGACCCTCGACAGCGCCTCCATCCGGATCGATCCGTGGGTCACCGGGTTCGCCTGGGAGCGCCTGAACCAAACCTCCCGTAGCACCCGGACCTTCCATCGGCTGGGGGTCTACGGCTGGGCCAACGGCCCGTTCCCCGGGACACCCGGGCCCACCCTGTCAGGCAGGCTGCACACGCCGTCGTATGACCAGACGCTGACCACAACCGTGCTGCGGGACAAATACCGGGAGGGGCTGCGCACCGGCACCCTCAACGAAGCCGGCCAGAACCCGTGGGCCGTAAACCTGACGGGCTCCACCGTCAGGGCCGCGACCGACATCGCCGAGGACGTCCGTGCCGGCATGCACATTTTCGAGGTGGTCGGACGCCGGATTGAGCACATCCTCGGCGCCCACCCGCCCGCCGGGGAAGCGCGGTCCGCTTACCAGCGGCTTGCCGACCTCCGCGCGGTATATCCCATGTACGCCGACCGGATCCACCCGAGGCAGGTCTGCAACGGCCAGGACGCTCTTGTCGGCTTACTCGCTGGCAACGCGCAATTTCCACTCTCAGCGTCCCAGGAGGAAGCACTGGCAGCGCTGGCCCGGTCTTTGGACACATACGCGGACCTCCTGGTCGCAGACGGCGTCACCCACTCCATGAGCCGCCAAAGCGCACGGGCTGCCGACGCGATGGACGCCGCCGCCGGTCTCGGGCCCCCGCCGTCCTTCGCTTTCTCCCGAACCCGCCCCTCGGGCTACCAATTGGAAACTACAGTGCTGTCCGTGCTCCCTTGGACCGACCCACCTGCGGGGGCGACGCCGGCACGCCTGGCCGATGCCTCGGTGGCAGCGTTCCTTGACAACCGGCTGGGCGGCGACTGGTCGTGGACCGTGACCAACGCCGACGACGACGTGCAACTGGGCATCGTCACCCTCGAAGAACTGGTGCTGTCACCGGTCGACACCCTGACTCATTCCGCTGCGCACTTCGAAGAACTCGCCCGACGCCGGCTGGGTCTGCCCGTGGCAAGCATAAGACAGGAGGGCAACCGCGTCTGGCGTCTAACTGCGGTCGACGGCGCGGACCTCGGCACCGTCTCCCTGCGCGAAACCGGAGCCCTCCCAGCCCAGCTGGACAGCCTCGATCCGGCAGCACTGGCCACGTTGGTGCGCGCCGCGGCCGGCGCACCTGAAAATGCGGCGGTGAACGTCGAACCGCCCCCCGACGGCAGGCTCTGGACAGTTCATGACGAGCTGGGCCAGCCTCTCGGCATGGCAGACTCCGTCCTACTCGGTTTGGACGGCCCAGGCCTCGACAGCCTGGGAGAAGCCGATCTCCACCATCGCATACGGGCCGCCCTCGGCATGGCCCTGCCGGTCGTGGAAGCGCCCTGGCAGCTGCAGCGCTGCGCCGAACTGAGTTCCGCCCTCGGCGCCCGACCTGCCGCGGGTAGGGACATCAGCGCCGACACCGGGAGTCGTGCGTACGCCGATTTACTCAGCCGCTACACCGCTACCCACGCCGCAGCCACCGCAGCCTTGGACGACGCCAATATTGCGGCATCCCTCGGGGAGGCGGGCCGGGCCGAACAGCTGGAGGCACTGGCTACGGTAGCGCATTGGGGGATAACTCCCGTCGCGGCTCCGGCCGACGCTGCCACCTTCTACGCCGCCTGCCTGGGCCAGGACCCGCCGAAAGGCGGAACTGCCCCGCACATACTCGCGGCCGCCGCCGCGGAAGCCCTCGCCGGCAGGCTGGCAGGCTTCCCGGATCCCTCCGTCCTCGTCCCGGCCGAGAAGATAGACCGCCCCGTCCCTGACCATCTGGGCTTGAAAGCCGCCGGAACTCCGGACGGCCTCGCCAGCTTGGCAAGGTCCCTTTCGACGCTCGCCTGCTCCTCCGGCAAGCTGGCCGTGCTGGCGCGTTGGCAGCCCGCCGAACTGCTCGCGGTGACGGTACTATCTGCTGGCGGCCGCCCTGCTGTGGAACCATCACTGGACGCAGACTGGCTCAGCGTAGTGGCCGCCGCCCGTGCCCCCCTCGCCCGCCTTGAGGCCCTCCAGCTGGACCCGGCCCTGGCGCCGCTGACAGCATGGTCGAGTTCCCCCGGGGATCCGTGGCGGACCGCAACCATCGCGGACAACCTGGCTAAGCGCGGCACCAGCATGACGGCGGCGCTGAGGATGCCACGGCTGGTTGTTGCCTACGGGCCGGAAGAAGTTTGGGAGGAAGGCGAGGTCGCGGCCGGCCTCATTGATTCCTTCAGCGAGTCGGTGCCCATGCCTCAACGCAACACGTACGCAGCCTTCGGCTTCAACGCGCCGGCCGCAAGGGCCCAGCAGGCCATCCTCTTGGCCGTGCCCCCCGTCGCCGGCACCCGGATCGACGAAGACCTGCTGCACAGGATTCTCCTGGAGGTCCGTGAACTTGCGGTCGCGCGGACCGTGCAAGCCAACCAGCTAGGACAAACCGAAGCAGTGACTCCGGCGTCCTGGCTGCGCAACTACGGACCGACGCGGGTGAGGCTCGAGCCGTTCCCGCTCTACGAATAGGAGCACGGAATGGGAACCATTTACCCGAGCTACTTCCGGTTCGAACCACGGTCTCAGACCCCCGACTTCGCCGACGGAATCGGCGCACAAGTCCACGACCCGCTGTGGTTTCTGGCCCGGCAATGGCAAATGGGTGAACACCAGGGCGAGAATGCGACCACCCCCGTGTGGCTGGACTACGACGTCTCCTCCCTGCCTGTGCAGTATCCGGTGCCGGCCTTCGATCCGCGAGTTGTTCCCGCCGAAGCCTTGGTGGAATCGGAGACGGACGACTGGTGGACGATGGGCCGGCGCCTCCGGGCCGGCGCGGCTATTGCCTCCGCCCGGAACCTTCCCGACAACGCCAGCCTGCGATTCGAGGACCCGCCCGCCCCTTATGAGCACTTCACCGGCTTCGTTGACGGACTCGCGCTGTGGCGCCGGCGGGCCGAGCTGGGACTGACCGACGCCGATTTCCCCGCACCCGCCCCCGAAGAACCCGTTCCGGCCTGGGACAGTTTTAACCTGGTGTATCAGCAGACTCCAGAATCAGCCTTCACCGCGCCGGGGCTGACTCTGCAGGTCAATGGACATCGGGGAGGTCGGATGGACTGGTACTCCGTCGACGCCGACGGCGCCCCAGATCCCGCCTTGGAACACGAGCCGCGTTCAGCTGTCCCGACGCGGCTGGAGTACCCGGGCGCGCCGTTGGCCGGCTGGTGGGAAATCGAGGATCCCGCTCAGGACATCGGCGCCTATGCCCCGGACAGTAGCCACACGGCCACAGCAATCATGACGGAACTCTATTTCTCGCACAGCGACGAATGGTTTGTTTTCCCCGTCATGGGTACTGCAGGGTCCCTCCTGGCGATCCACGATGTCGCTGTCCAGGACAGCTTCGGCCGCAACTACGCGAGCATGGATGCCGACGGCGCAGGAAACCTGCTCTGGCCGGGCCTGCGACCTCCGCAGGACTGGACGGTATTCCAGACGGACGGCCTTGCCGCGGAGGACCTCCTGCTATGGCATGTGGCCGAAATTCCGTTGGAAAGCGGCGCAGTGGAGCGCGTTCAGTTCGGCCTGGATGACGAATCCAACCTGCTGTGGGCGGTGGAACGGGTCGTCGAAGGCCACCAGTCGCGGGGCCGGCAGACAGTGGGCCCGACCGCCCGATTCAATGAGGGAAGTCCAAACGGAAACAAAACGCAGCGGCGCGTCTACGCCTATCTTCCCGGCGACGGCGCCGCCCCGCGATGGATTCCGTACGATATCGACGACCTCGACGAGGCGGGGGCGCTGCTCCAGCGCCGATTAGTGGACTACTCGCGCCAGGTTCCCGAGCCCATGCCACTGCCGCAAGCCCGGGTTCTCAGCGGCGGACCAGACATCCACCGGGTCAATTCCTCCGCAATGCCGGGCAACGGAATCGAGGTCGAGCGTCGCTGGCAACTGGCGCGCGATATGAACGGTCTCCCGGTATTGTGGCTCCAGCGCCAGCGTCGTTCCCTGTTGGCGCCCCCGGCACGAAGGTTGCGCTTCGACGTCATGGAGCCCGCCAATTATGAGTAGGCGGACGGGAGCTCGCCACTCTGTCGGAGGCTCCGGCTGCTTTCGGTCGAAGACGCGCCCGCCTGGAAGCCAGCCCGGGCTTCCTATGAAGATGCCGCAGCCGCTTCCGGGGCCGGCCCATCCGGCATGTTGCTGGTGGCCGTTCATCCGTGGGACATAAACGGCGCCGCCCGCGCCGGGATGCGTACTGCGTGGCTGAACAGGACCGGGGGTAGCTACCCGGGCTACTTTGAGGCTCCTGAATTCACCGTCGCAGCGCTGACGGAACTTCCTGCGGCCTTGGCAGCAGCGCACTGACGAGGACGGTGACCCGTTCCTGCGGGCCCGGCTGCGGGGACCACCGCACACTTCCGCCCCCTGCTCCCTTTAAGCCCTGAGGGCGTCATCTTTCCCATCCCGCTTCGTGAGCTTCAAACAAATAGCACCACTTCAGTCAGGTGTTGCGACGTTGATGAGAAACCGCGCCCACCACCGAGCGGGGCCAGCTGCCCCTAAGCTCGACGCAGTCCAGCCAGATCAACGCCAAGTTCGTCTACCGCGGCAGCACCATCGCCCCGACTAACCGCATCTCTTTGCCGGCTTCGACCAAAGAAACCCAGACCGCGAACGCCGTCGACAGTTGCGCGAGATCAATGCAGAGCTTGAACGTCCGAGATGCTATAGACCGGGCCCGGACGCTTTGGGCCGAAATGCTGGACGCAAAATCTTTCCCGACCGACGAGCGAATTATCAGCCTGATCGCGGGTCTCCAGGTCCCCACCGTCCGGGTTCAACTCACGGCAGACATCCCCGGAATCGACGAACCCATGGACAATGTCCTCCTGGCCCAGACACGCAGCAAGCCGCGCTGGTCCCGGATCGAGTGGGCAGACCAGCTGCTGCTGCACGCATACACCCACGGCAGCACCACAGAGAATAACCAACAAATCATGTTGTAAGCGGCCCGAGCCACCATGAAGTAGTGAACGCGAAAACCCAGCGGAAGGACGAACGAGGATGAACACCCAGCAGAGACCCCACAAGCCGGTACCCGGTCCGCCGTAGAGAGCCGCTCCCCCACACAACCGAATCGGCCCATCCGGGACCCCACACACCCGGA
Source organism: Pseudarthrobacter sp. HLT1-7 (assembly GCF_059383435.1). Taxonomy (NCBI): domain Bacteria; kingdom Bacillati; phylum Actinomycetota; class Actinomycetes; order Micrococcales; family Micrococcaceae; genus Pseudarthrobacter; species Pseudarthrobacter sp. HLT1-7. Next base: position 17,882 of record NZ_JBWZCH010000028.1, read on the forward strand.
GAATCAGATCAGAGGCGAGAGTGTGGACACTGTCCACACGAAAAAACAACGAAAACGCTCCTGACCTGCGGAGACACTGTGCCCGAGGTGGGACTCGAACCGGACTCCAGCCCCTGCAAACACTGGGCTCCCGCGGAAACATGCGGAATCCGGGCCAGTCCGGCACCGGTACGGCCCAGTCCGTGACCCAAAGTGCGGACACTGTCCACACCCCCACTTCTCCCCACCAAAGGCCTCACGCCAACTGCCGCACCTCGCATCGAGGGGGTGCGGCGCTTCTTTGTCCTGAGACTGTTGATCCCGACGGAGGAATCAACGCGTAGCGGCAATCGGGTCATGCCCGCGTCGTCGCGTGATTCCTGCTCAGGCCACGCGGCACTCTTGGTCCCTGGCGTTTTCAAAGCGCTCCGACCTCCCTTCAGCGCATTCATGGTCCGATTGGCCGACAGCCGCATGACCGAAGTGCGTACTCCGCTGGTGAAAGGTCCAAAAGGCCCCTGCCGGAACCGGGCAACTGACGGGCATGTCGGCTGACTACGTGAAGTATCCGGCGTTCCGAAATGCTTCCAGTCGCGGTTAACGGCTGAGGGCCCCGCAGCACCTGGCCACGTGACCCTCAGTAATCCATAACAGGGAACCTGCCCCTGTCTTCCTCTACAGTTTAGTCCCATGGCGTCAACGCAACAAACACCGATCGAACGGGTCCTCCAGCATAGGATCAGCCCGGAACGCCTCGCCCCCTACATCCGGGAGACACCCACCCTGCAGGAGGCCATCCGGCTCTACAGGTGGAACATCGACCTCTCAGGGGCCGTCTACGAAGCCCTGCACGTTTTTGAAGTCGTCCTCCGCAACGCCATGGATGAACAACTCTGCATCTGGAATGCCTCGCAACTGGACCCTGACACGGGCCGTTTTCATTCGTCCGACTGGCTCATCGACCCAGCCGCCCTGCTGCTCCGCATCGCCGGCCGTGACATCCCCGATGCCAAGCGTCGCGCGCTCAAATCCACCACACGCCGGCCACAGGGCCAACAAGAGCCGCTCCACGAAGACATCCTGGCGGCGATGTCCCTCGGAACCTGGCGCTTCATCCTGCCCGGGCGCCACGACGCCGGCAAACAGCGACTCTGGGACGAAGCGCTCCGCGAGGCATTTCCGCAACTGCGCAGGACCCCCGCGAGACCTCGAACGCGCAGTCGAAGGCGTCTATCACCTGCGGAACCGGATAGCTCACCTGGAACCGATCATCAACAGCAACGTCCCAGCCCAACTGGTCAACATGCGAACTGCTATCGGCGCCATTGACCCACAGCTACTCTCATGGTTCACCAGCACAGAACGCATCAGCGCCGCGCTCACCGTGCGCCCATCCCCCGCATCCCACCTGAAAAAATCAAACTGAGCGATCAACGGGGTTGCCGTTAAGACGCAGCGGTGAAGCTCGGAGCTTATGTAGCTCCGCCATCGATCTGTGTGGGTTGTGCTGGGAAGAGCGGGGTTGGGTTAACCGCGATACCATCACTCATGTGACGACTACATGACCGCTGAAGACACTCCGGCATTCGAGGTTCGCCACGCCGCGGCTCCACCGGCTTAACACCGACCCGGACGCTATCCAGGCCCTTATCAACGCCCTTGATGGGTCGACGCCAGCTGACAGCCCGCCATTCTTCGCGAATCCGACCACCAATGTCTCTCGGGAGCACAGCGCTGCACGTCGCGTTTTCCTGATCGCACGTGTGCTCAAAGCCGCGGGACACCTAATTCCCGCACGCCTCGAGACAGCCCTGGATCGACTCCGAAGTGCCGACCTGCGGCTTACCGTCGTTGATCCTTTCGCCAACGACTTTGGCCCCCTCCATACCCTCGGTGCGAACCTCGCCGAAGGCTAGATGCGCTGTCGATGGTGCAGCCATGGAAAGCAACCAGCAGGCGACGGCAAATTCGAATCGATAATTTCCTGGACATCGTCAATGCCGTCGGGGATAGCTACCGCCAACTGCCGACGCAGAAACTCCCCTGAACATCACATTCCACCCTGGAATTTAGAAGCAACATGCCAAAGTCATGAGAGCGGATGCTGTCGAAGAAGCGGTCCGCAGGGACCACAACCTCACAGCTTGGGGCCGCCCGCTGCAAAAAGCGTCAATAGCCAAAAGGACGGGCTTTGCGACGCAGGTCCGCCCCCGGCGTCCAAGCAAGTCACGTCGCCGCTCAGTAGCTCAACCGTGCCGACTTGATCTTCGCAGTTAGATCATCAAGGACGTTGACAAACGCATCCTCGCCCTCGGACTGCTCAGGCTTCCAGCCCCAAGCCTGCCTGTCCGCGTTGGTTCGGAACTCAGCTTCCCAGACCAGTTCGCCCTCTCTGTTCCAACCAGTGTCGCGACTCCAGTACAAGCCAGGTGTAGCTTCACGCCAGGCGACGGGATTCAGCCCAAAGAGCAGCCCAATCCGGTATTCAGTCCGGCAGAACGCCTCCCGGTAACTTCGCTGGTCTCCCACCAGAGGCTGGATGGCATCGCGAATGTCGTCTTCTACAAGCGTGCTGATCGGAAACCATGCCCGGTTGTTTCCATTCCAACGAGGAAATGTCCTCACCACTTCATAGTTCAAGACTTCGTAGCCGTCGAGTGCAGCGAAGGCCGGAAGAGGCTCCTCTTGAGAAGCATGATCCTTCCATCTGGGTTCCTTGGCGAGCTTCAGAAAGACGTCCTCACGATTGAATGCAACCGCTGCAATCGCTGCAGCGCGGAACACCAGCAGCGCGGGGTAGTGACCGAGGTTCACCCAATGCTCGTTGTACTGTCCTGAGATTTGCGGGCGTGAGCGGAGAAGTTTTTCAATGACCCAGACCCACACGTCAGTGTGCAGCTTGTCTCGGTCGAACATCACTCCGGTCGCTACGAGCTTCATCAGAGTTCTCGACCCAGCCAGCAGTCGCGCACATTCGGCGTCGAAGTCTCTGGGGCCGACAACCTGATCTGAACCGTCAGCCGGGACGATCATTTGTGAACGGTCGGCCACGACCGTAGTGATCTTCTCGAGTTCACGTTCAAGAAGATCGCGCAGCTCAATGTGATTTTCTCGGTATGGAAGCAGCTTCTTAAGCCTTGCGATAGCCATAGCTTCTGAAAGCGGACTGCCGGCAAGCCTCGCGAGGGAGTCCAGCCGCGAAACCAGATCGGGAAAGTACTCGTCGGCAGTAACTCCTTCGAGAACAACGGCATTATGCCTTTCGACGAGCTCCCGGCCGGACTCACCCAACGTGCCGTATGCCGACCAAAAGAGCGGGTACCGTCGAGACCGCCTCCCCTTCAGCGATTCAATAAGGGCCTTGTCCCACTCCCCGGACCAGCCGTTGATGATCAGCCCGTATTCATCGAATACCTGGTCTACGAGCCGCTGCATTTCATCCCCATAACTACTCAGCTCAGCCAGCGTATTCCGCTGTTCCAGGCTCTTGTAGTCACCGTGGATCTTAACAATCGTGCATGCGGAATGCACCAATGGTTTCATGCCACGTACAGCGGCCTCCGAGTCGACCACCTGCGGAACGACTCCGAAAGCGTACAGTGCCTGCTCCAACAGTCGGTCAAAATTCGTGGTGAGTATGACTCTCACCAGGCCCATTCGCACCAGCTCAGCGATTGCAGTGTGGGCCGGTCCGGGGATCTTGAGCCCGTCTTGCCTGTCTCCCTCCGTCGCCTCAAAGAATTCACTGAGCAAAGCGCTTCGCGCTGCTTGGTTGGGCGCCAACTGCTCGAGAAGATTCGAATAGCCAAGCTCACGGCCATCACCATTACGACTCCACCATGCCTCGACTTCCTCGTCATCAACAAGTGGATCGGCAGAGGCAGCCGCCGCTTGCCTGACCAACGACTTGATGACGCCATACCCCGTTGGCATGCCGGTGCCGGTGGACGTCCCTGAACCTATTAGCAATGCATAAACGCCCGGCTGGGCGTGCATAGACGTGGCAAGACTGATTCTGGAATCTAGGGCTCTAACGGTCATACGAACACTTTAGGCAGTTTCAGCGTGGTCAGTTGCCAGCAGCACCCTCCAGCCGTTGAGGGTCATTCCTCTTTGGTCAAGATCTCGTCTTGGTCCAGCCTCCGGCTCCAACGTCCCGGGGTCCGGGCCTCACTGACAGCCTGGGTTGTCTCAACATCTGCAATCTTTGCGTCATGAATCCAACATAGGCTTACATGAGCACCGCAAACCGTAAGGAGAACCATGACACTCGCTGACGCGGAAGGGAGGAATCCGCATCATCAGAAACTCGAAGCTACTTCCGGGTCGCCGGAGCAGCCATATCCGAGGTCGGAGATGCTCGTAGCTCGTGCTGAGACTAAATCAATGCTGTCTACGGCCGGAAGCGAAGAGAAGCAAGGGTGACCCCCAGACCCGGTGGCGAGGCCGACAAACTAGGCAACAAGTACGAACTTGCCTGGGCCATCCGCCATGCCCTTTATTGCCTAGCGGATGCTCGCCGCTCACTGGTTACAGAAGACGTCGACGCCGAAGTTGGCAAGGGTTCGGAGTTTACCTACACCACTGGCACCGTCGTCGAGGTGCATCAGCTCAAGCGGCAGAACAGCAACAGCAACAGCTGGACCATTAGGTCGCTTGCTGATCCCCTACGTGTCAGGGTTGGGTGAGGCCAGCAGCTCGTAGCAACTTCGTCTAATTCGTAGGGCGAGAATCAGGAACATCACCAATGTCTATCTCCACGATTTCCCCGGTGCGGGAAGATGGGTCCAT
>NZ_JBWZCH010000029.1:0-13752 GCF_059383435.1 Pseudarthrobacter sp. HLT1-7
CACCCCCGGGTGTGAGAGGCCCCCAGCCAGACCACTGGGTTGATAGGCCGGATGTGGAAGCGAGGACTAACGACTCGTGAAGCTGACCGGTACTAATAGGCCGATAACTTACACCACACACCCCCTTCGTGAACGGATTCAAAAGACGTTCACACCATGAAGAGGGTACAAAGAAACAAGACTGCCCGCGTCCACTATGTGGTTCCCGAACAACAAACCCGTCACACGGCTCGTTGCAGGGAACAAAACCACAACACAATAACAACACCACACATGTTGTAACCACAGATTTCCCACCCCCGCGCCCAGGCGCGGCAAGGTACGGGAGCAAGGGTTACGGCGGTCACAGCGTGGGGGAAACGCCCGGTCCCATCCCGAACCCGGAAGCTAAGACCCACAGCGCCGATGGTACTGCACCCGGGAGGGTGTGGGAGAGTAGGTCACCGCCNTAGAGCGCCCCGGAGCGCAGAACCGACTATGCCATGTGCAATTCGTGTGCGATGGTGCCTTAGGCGTTTGAGTAGATTCTTACCGGTGCGCCTTGCCCGATGAATACCAGGCTCGGTTAGTATTTGGTGTGGCTTGCTGACAGCGGGCTCTGGTGGAACCAAAACGTCCACTGTTCGATCTGGGGGAGTGGATTAGTGAAAATTCCAAGAGTGGTTGCTTTCGTGGCAATCTTAACAGCGGCGACGGCGCTGTCCATTGTGCCGGCTTATGCAGAAGACCAGCCCATGGCCACCCCATCGATAGTTGCAAGCCTCCAACCATCCCCCGTCGCCGGCCAAAAGGTTCCGCCGTCGCCCACGCCCTCTGTTTCTTCCTCACCGTCGTCGCCCTCCTCACCCGCTACGACGGGTCCGACGGGTCCGACTGGTCCGGCCACGTCGCCGTCAGTGACACCTTCGCAGCCGCCTGCACCCGGGTCAGATGGCGCGTTCGCCGCCAGGGAACTACCCCCGGGTGCTGCCGCTTTAGGTGCCGGAGAGGCAGCCATTCAGGCTCATTGGATATCGCTGGGCGGTGCTGCCGGTTCGCTGGGTTCCGTGGCCTCAACCGTTTCCTGCGAGCTACGGGAGAGCGGATGCGTTCAGCGCTTCGAACGTGGCGCCATTCATTGGTCCGCGAAGACCGGACCCCACGCTACGACGGCGGCCATTGCTGCCCGATGGGCAACCTTGAACTGGGAGTCCGGGCGGCTGGGATACCCCGTCAGCGACGAGAGATGCGGCCTGAAAAATGGGGGTTGTGTCCAGCGTTTCGAAGGCGGGGCTGTTCACTGGTCCCCGTCCAGCGGCGCACATGCAACGTTAGCGGCCATTGCTGCCCGATGGGCAACCTTGAACTGGGAGTCCGGGCGACTGGGATACCCCGTCAGCGACGAGAGATGCGGCCTGAAGAATGACGGCTGCGTCCAACGCTTCGAAGGCGGCGTCGTCTACTGGTCTCCCTTTGGCGGCGCCCAACCGATGTGGGGTGCCATCCTCGGCAGCTATGGCGCCCGATCATGGGAGTCCGGATCACTGGGCTATCCGATTGCCGCCGAATCCTGCCCCGGATCCAGTACGTGTTCACAGGAGTTTCAGTACGGCCGTTTCACCTGGACAGAGGGCATGGGCGTTAAATACCACCTGCGGTCAGCAGGCTACTGCGAGTCTTTGAACCGAAAGGCTGTCCGATACCTGGGTGCAGGCCCGGCGCGGGTATCGTTCGCTATTGCCGAAGGCTACCCTGCTACCCCTGTCACGTTTACCACTTGCGTACGGGTCAACGGCCTGTACCAGGTCGAGTGGGCGGTCCCAGGCTATGCCGGGGAGAGCGGATTTGCCCGACCTGGGGTCGCGTCAGGTCCCACTATCAACAAGTTTTCGCCCACCGGCTCTTTCTCGGTGACTGAAGCATTTGGCTTGGGAAATCCTGGAACCGCGCTTTCCTACCTTCAACTTAACCCGTATTCACGTTGGGGCGGCCGATTGAACTCGAACTACAACAAGTACTTCGAATCCAGTGCTGACATCTTTCCGGACGAGAACATGTGGTATTACGCCACGCGTCCGTCCCATGATTACCGTCAGGGCGTAGTAATCAACTACAACCGCCCCCCGGACTCGACAATCCAAATGAATGCAGGCTTTGCGATTTTCCTACATGCTAATCGGGTCCCCACCTGGGGTTGCATCTCCCTCAATGAAGCAGACGTCGTGCGGTTCCAGCGGACAGCGGTTCCCGGCGACCGGATCATCATGGGAGTTGGAGAAGATGTTTTCAATTAGGGCAACGGGGCTTGCGAGCCTTGGAATCATCCTAGTGGTCGGACTGTCAGCATGCAGCGGGCCGTCTCCATCCCCTAACATCGGGGATTTAACGCCGTCTGGATCTGCGACTACGGCAGGTCCCGCCACGTCGGCTTCCACTACTGCGCGGGACGGATCTTCGCTAATTCCTACAAGCGAAGTCGGGGCGTGTTCGCTCCTGAGTGTCGAGCAGATTGAAGAGACTCTGGGTGACGCGGCGCGGGAGATCCAGACCGGTGAGGTGTCTGGGACGGTGGGTCCTACAGGAATCAGGCACGAAAACTGCATCTACCCGCTTGACACAACTGGGACCACCACTCACGCTGTCGTGTTAGAAATCGTCACCTATCCGGACGAGGCAAGCCGAGCCAATGCTGACCCCTGGGAGTCCATGATGTCCCCCACCGTGGTTACGGGCCTGCCGGGGGACGCCCGTTTTGCCATCAACCGGCTCAGTCAATCAACGGAGTACGTTCTGGCTGTGGCCGAGGGAATACGAGTCTGGAGATTCCTGGTGTCCCAGCCCAGGGAGGTTGCGACGTGGGATGCTCCTCAAGGACTGTCGGTGCTGAGGAAATTGGCAGAGACGGCCAAACTCTAGCCCGCCGGACTCGACTACAATAGAGGCTGGCCTCGAGGCTGCCCATCCAGCACGGATTCGTCCTCGCCAGGCAAGACGCAACTAGAGTAGTTCGGCTGCCAGCGTGCCAGTCGGGGGCTCGCAACAGGAGGAATCCAGCATGGCTGAGCACAACGACCGCAACCGCGGCGGCAACGACCGCGGCAACTTCGGCGGCGGACGCAGTTCCGGTGGCGGAGGGTTCCGCGGGTCCAGCAATTCAGGCGGCGACCCCCGCGGCTTCCGTGCCAGGGAGGACCGGGGCTCGGAAGGAACCCGTTCTTCGTCCGCGGACCGGGATCGCAAGCCGTTCGGCGACCGTGCTCCGCGTGAGGGTGACCGTAAGCCGTTCAGTGGCGGCGGGGATCGTAAGCCGCCGTATGCCGGTGGCGGCGATCGTGACCGTAAGCCTCCCTACAGTGGCGGCGGGGACCGGGACCGTAAGCCGTTTGGTGATCGTGCTCCGCGTGAGGGTGACCGTAAGCCGCCGTATGCCGGTGGTGGCGATCGTGACCGTAAGCCTCCCTACAGTGGCGGCGGGGACCGGGACCGTAAGCCGTTTGGTGATCGTGCTCCGCGTGAGGGTGACCGCAAGCCGTTCAGCGGCGGCGGGGATCGTAAGCCTCCCTACGGCGGCGGCGATCGGGATCGTAAGCCCTTTGGTGATCGTGCTCCACGTGAGGGTGGCGGTGAGCGCCGTAGCTTCAGCGGTGGCGACCGCGACCGCAAGCCGTCTTACAGCGGCGGGGACAACCGTAAGCCGTTCGGCAGCCGTGATGATCGTCCGGCGCGCAGTTTTGATCGCGGAGACTCGGGACCCCGCCAGTTCGGCCGCGACCGCGCCGAAGATCGCCCCGTTCGCGTACCCAACGCCCGGGATCTCCGCAGCGCCAACCGCCCCGACCGTGAGCGTTCACCGCAGATCGACGACGACGTCACGGGCAAGGAGCTCGACCGCGCGACGCAGCACCAGATCAAGACCCTCGAGGAAAACAGCGCGGAGTGGGTTGCCCGCCACCTGGTCATGGCCGGGCGACTGATTGACGACGAACCCGAACTGGCCTTCCAGCATGCCCTCGCGGCCAGCCGCCGTGGCGGACGCCTCGCAGCAGTCCGCGAAGCAGTCGGGCTGACGGCCTATGCCGCCGGACACTATGGCGAGGCGCTGCGCGAATTCCGCACCTACCGGCGGATCAGCGGCTCCAACATGCACCTTCCCGTCATGGCAGACTGCGAGCGTGGTCTCGGACGCCCGGACCGCGCCCTGGACATGGCGCGCTCCGAAGAAGCCAAGGATCTCGACGCACCGGGTAAGGCAGAACTCGCCATCGTGGCTGCCGGCGCCCGGACCGATCTCGGTCAGCTCGACGCCGCTGTCTCCGAGCTGGAGATCGTCCAGCTGGACATCAACCGCGCGTTCTCCTACAGCCCCCGGCTCTTCCGCGCCTACGCCGACGCCCTGACCGCAATTGGACGCACGGCCGAAGCCGAGAAGTGGCAGCGCCAGGCCGGCGTCGCCGAAAACGCTCTTGGCGTCGACGTCTCGGACGACCCGGACATCATCGACCTCGGTTGGGACGAGGAAGAGGAAGCCCGCGAGGAACTGCAGCGGCGCCGGCTCCTGGCCGAACAGTCCGCCGAACAGTCAGCCCGGCAGACCGCCGCGGCGGCCGATGAGCAGGCCCCCCGTGCCGCCACCGCGGAAGCCGTTGCCGGCCTCCCGGAAACGGCCGCAGCCGAGGAAGGAACCAACGCGCTCGAGGAAGGGTCCGACGACGTCGAATCCGACTTCTGGGAGTCCGACGACGCCGAGTCAGACGAAGACTCCGTGGAGAAGGACGCCCTTGACCGCTCCGAGGTACTGGCCGGTGCCGACTCCGGCGAGTCCGGCCATGGCAATTCCGACGAGGACTCCCACAACGACGAGGACTCCCACAACGACGCGGACTCCGGGCAGCCGGAACGCGCCGAGGACTAAGCGCAGATGGCCGGAACGGAGCTGATCTCGGCGTTCGATGCACTGCTCGCTGACCTCGACGGCGTGGTCTACGCAGGACCCCACGCCATTCCCGGGGCCGTGGAGTCGCTGCGCCGGCTCGCCGGCATCGGCGTCGGACTGGGCTACGTCACCAACAACGCGTCCCGGACGCCCGCGCAGGTTGCCCAGCACCTGCGCGGGCTCGGGGCGCCGGCCGAGGAGCATCAGGTGGTCAGCTCCCCGCAGGCCGCCGGGGAACTGCTCGCCTCGATGCTGCCCGCGGGCTCCCGCGTGTTGATCACCGGCGGCGAAGCCCTGGCCCGGGAGATTGAACTCGCCGGGCTTGTGCCGGTGCGCAGCGAGGCGGAGAAACCTGTCGCCGTTGTGCAGGGCTTCCACCCCGACCTCGGCTGGAAAGACCTCGCCGAAGCGTCTTACGTTGTCGCCGGAGGCGCCCTCTGGGTGGCCACCAACACGGACATGTCCATTCCCCAGGCCCGCGGCATCGCCCCCGGCAACGGCACGCTCGTCGCCGCCGTGGCCGCGGCAACCGGCCGGCGTCCGCTTGTTGCCGGCAAGCCGGAGGCGCCGCTGTTCCATGCTGCCGCCAAGCGGCTGGCCGCCGACCGGCCGCTCGTGGTCGGCGACCGCGTGGACACCGATATCCTCGGCGGCAACAATGCCGGCTTCGCCACGGTGGCCGTACTGACCGGCGTCGACACTAGGGAATCCATCCTCGCTGCCCGAACGCTGGAACGGCCGGACTACCTCATCAACGACCTCACAGACCTCTACCGGCCTTACCCGGCGGTGGAGCACGACGCCGGACGGTACCGCTGCGGCGCCGCCGTCGCCGTCGTGCACGGACGCACCGTGCGCATCAGCGGTGATCCCGCCGACCTCGATTCCTGGCGGGCCGCCTGCGCGGCCTGGTGGGCCGCCAACCCGGAGACCGCCACCGCCCTTGCACCGGTCCTCCAGTGGCTGGATCACTAGAATGGCTGGATCATTGGACTGGAAGCATGACTGAGCTGACTCCTGCGCCGCGCCCCGGGACGAACCCTGAGCGGCGTCCCGCACGCAAATCGGACCCGGTTACGCCGGAAGAACCGCTGGAGGACGCGGGAGAACTCAGGCCCGGCTGGCCGCCGCTTCCGGCCGGAGTAACAGCCCGGGACCCCACGGTCGACGCCCTGCTGGAACGGCTTGGCGGACTGCCCGGGCAGCCGGTAGCCGTCCACGGTGAGGTCTACGCACGCCTGCACGACGACTTGATGGAAGCCCTGAACGACGACGTCACCGGACCCAACGCAGCGGGGGAATCTTAGAATGAGCAGGCTCGACCAGGCCCTCGTCAGCCGAGGCCTCGCGAGGTCCCGGACCCATGCCGCACGCCTCATCGCCGAAGGGAAAGTCAGTTCCGGCGGCGATGTGCTCGCCAAGGCCTCCCTCCAGGTCCAGGAAGAAACCCTTCTGGACGTCGCGGCCGCAGAGGAGGACAACTACGTCAGCCGCGCCGGACACAAGCTGGCCGGCGCGCTGGACGCCTTTTCTGCCGTCCAGGTTGAAGGCAAGCGGTGCCTCGACGCCGGTGCCTCCACGGGCGGGTTCACCGAGGTGCTGCTCCGGCGCGGCGCGGACCACGTCGTGGCGGTCGACGTCGGGCACGATCAGTTGGTCCCGCAGATCCGGGACGACCCGCGCGTCTCTGTCCATGAGGGCCTCAATGTCCGCTACATGACGCCCGAGGAGATCGGCGGACGGGCATCGCTGACTGTCGCGGATCTGTCCTTCATCTCCCTGACCCTGGTGCTCGCGAGCCTCGCGGCCTGCACCGATCCGGGCGGCGACCTGGTCCTGATGGTCAAGCCGCAGTTCGAGATCGGCAAGGACCGGCTGGGCCGCACCGGCGTCGTCACCTCGGAGTGGGAGCGCCGTCTGGCGGTGGGGAAGGTCGCGGCGGAAGCCATGGACACGGGGCTGGAATTGATGGGTCTCGCCGGTAGCCCCTTGCCCGGCCAGGACGGAAACGTGGAGTACTTCCTGTGGATAAAGCGCGGGATTGGCACAGACCTGCCTAAGATCGAGGAGCGGGACGCAGCCGTTGCTGCGTTACTCGGAACGATCTGGCCCAAGTACTAGAAGCACTAGAAAGCGGAACCCGATGAGCAGGCGTGTCCTCATCCTTGCCCACACAGGCCGCGAGGAATCCCTCAAGGCTGCCTGGGAGGCCTGCGCCCAGCTCCACGCCTCCGGCATTGTGCCGGTGATGCAGAAGTCCGAGCTCGGCGACATGGTCCGGTTCTTCGGGCGTCTCGACCAGCCGGTCGAAGTCCTGCATGACCATGTGAAGCTGCCCGACGTCGAACTGGTTATGGTGCTCGGCGGCGACGGTACTATCCTGCGTGCGGCGGAACTGGTGCGCGAGGTCGACGTGCCGCTGCTGGGCGTCAACCTGGGCCACGTCGGGTTCCTCGCCGAGAGCGAACGGGCGGACCTGGCCCAGACCGTAGAGTGGGTCGCCCGCCGCGACTACACCGTGGAAGAGCGGATGACCATCGACGTCCAGGTCTGGGTCCGCGGCCAGAAGATCTGGCACACCTGGGCGCTGAACGAGGCCGCGATCGAAAAGGGCAACCGGGAACGGATGCTCGAGGTGGTCACGGAAGTCGACGAACGCCCCCTGACGTCCTTTGGCTGCGACGGGGTCGTCCTCGCCACCCCCACCGGCTCCACCGCCTATGCCTTCTCCGCCGGCGGCCCCGTGGTGTGGCCGGAAGTCGAGGCGCTAGTGATTGTTCCGATCAGCGCCCACGCCCTCTTCGCCAAGCCGCTGGTGGTCTCACCCCGGTCCAGGCTCGCCGTCGAGATCCTGAACCGTACCGGCGCCCAGGGCGTGCTGTGGTGCGACGGCCGCCGCTCGGTGGATCTCCCGCCGGGGGCCCGGGTGGAAGTGACCCGCTCCGCCACGCCCGTCCGGCTCGCCCGCACCCACCAGACCCCTTTCTCCGGCCGCCTGGTCCGCAAGTTCGAGCTTCCTATCCAGGGCTGGCGGGGCCCCGCGCCGCAGACTGACGCAGTCCTCACCGGGCCGGTTCCGGTGATCCGCACGCTCAGGCCGGCCACACCGCTGGTGCCCAGGCACGCCGGCACCGATCCCGCGACCGACGCCACCGATCCCACCACCGCGAAGTGACCCATGCTTGAAGAACTGAGAATCCGAGACCTCGGCGTCATCACCGACGCCACGCTGCCGCTCGGCCCGGGACTGAGCGTTGTGACCGGTGAAACCGGCGCGGGCAAGACGATGGTGGTGACCGCCGTCGGGTTGTTGCTGGGCGCGAGGTCCGACGCCGGAGCCGTGCGCAGCGGTGCGAAGAGCGCCTCCGCGGAGGCCACCGTGAAGCTCGACGCCGGGCATGCCGCCGTGGCGCGCGCCCGGGAGGCGGGGGCAGAGGTTGAGGAGTTCGACGGCGGCGCCGAACTGCTGATCGCCAGGAGTGTGGGCGCCGACGGCCGGAGCCGAGCGTACCTCGGCGGCCGTGCCGCCCCCATCGGGGTCCTCGCAGAGATCGGCGAAACCCTAGTGGTGGTTCACGGCCAGTCTGACCAGATCCGGCTCAAGAGCCCCGTAGCGCAGCGCGGCGCCCTCGACAAGTTCGCGGGGAACAGCCTCGCCGGGACCCTCGCCGCCTACCAGAAGCTTTACGGACACTGGAAGGCCATCCAGACTCAGCTGGACGAGCTCCGCAGCGCCGCCAGGGAACGCCTCCGCGAGGCCGGATCCCTTGAGGCCGCGCTCACCGAGATCGACGCCGTCGCCCCGCAGCCGGGGGAGGACGAGTCGCTCAAAGCCGAGGCCGTGAAGCTCGCCAACGTTGAGGAACTCCGGATTGCGGCCACCACGGCGCACCAGGCGCTCATCGCCGAAGACTTCGGCGAGGACGCCGACGCCACAACTCTGGTGGATGCCGCCAAGCGGACCCTGGAAAACGTCGCCGAACATGATGGGGAACTCGGAGCCGCCGCCGCCCGCCTGGCCGAGGTCGGCTTCCTGCTCAACGACATTGCCGCGGAACTCGCCAGCTACCAGGCCGCGCTCGACACCGAGGGCCCCGAGCGCCTCGCCGAGATCGAGGACCGCCGTGCCGCGCTGGCGAAGCTCGTGCGCAAGTACGCGCCGAGCATCGACGAGGTGCTGGTCTGGGCCGAGGAGTCCCGGGCGCGGTTCCTGGAACTGCAGGACGACTCCACCCGGATCGAGGCCCTCGACGCGGAAGTCACGCGCACCGAGGCGGAGCTCGGCAATCAGGCCGCCGCGGTCAGCAAGCTGCGCAGGAAGGCCGCCAAAGAGCTCTCCGCCCGCGTCAGCGCCGAACTGAAGGCTCTGGCCATGGCGGACGCCACCCTGGTCATTAACGTGGAGCCCGGCGCGCAGCTGGGCCCGTTTGGTGCGGATGAGATCACCTTCCTGCTGCAGCCGCACTCCGGCGCCCCGGCGCGCCCGCTGGGCAAAGGCGCCTCGGGAGGCGAACTGTCCCGGGTGATGCTGGCCATCGAAGTGGTGCTCGCCGCCGTCGACCCGGTCCCGACTTTTGTTTTCGACGAGGTCGACGCCGGCGTCGGCGGCCGGGCCGCCGTCGAGATCGGCCGCCGGCTGGCGATGCTCGCCCGCCATGTCCAGGTGCTCGTGGTCACGCACCTGCCACAGGTGGCGGCCTTCGCCGACCAGCACATCCGGGTCACCAAGACCTCGGTACGGGGCGCTGGCGGGGCAACCGCGACCGGCTTCACCTCCAGCGACGTCCAACTCCTCGACGAGGCAGAGCGCGTCCGGGAGCTTGCCCGCATGCTGGCCGGCCAGGAGGATTCCGAATCCGCGCAGGCGCACGCCCAGGAACTGCTGGACGACGCCAGACTCCTGCCGCAGCAGGCCTAGGCTGCTGCCGCCTCGTCCGGCGCGATATCGGCCGGGCACATCGACCCGTCAAAGGCTCAAATGATGATAGGCTCGAACTCCGTGGTGCAGCGATCAAATTCCCGTGTAAATTCCCGGTTTCCGGGCTCGTCCAAGACGACCAAACACATCTTCGTCACCGGTGGTGTGGCGTCCTCGCTCGGTAAGGGACTGACGGCTTCGAGCCTCGGCCACCTGCTGCGGGCACGCGGTTTGTCTGTAACTATGCAAAAGCTCGATCCCTATCTGAACGTGGATCCGGGCACGATGAACCCCTTCCAGCACGGCGAAGTCTTCGTGACCGATGACGGCGCCGAAACGGACCTCGACATCGGCCACTACGAGCGCTTCCTCGACGAAAACCTGGAAGGCTCGGCCAACGTCACAACCGGCCAGATCTACTCCACGGTGATCGCCAAGGAGCGCCGCGGTGAATACCTCGGCGACACCGTCCAGGTCATCCCGCACATCACCGATGAAATCAAGCGGCGCATGCGGCTTCCCGCCGAGGGCAAGCACGCCCCCGACGTGATCATCACCGAAATCGGCGGCACCGTGGGCGACATCGAGTCGCAGCCGTTCCTCGAGTCCGCCCGCCAGGTCCGCCAGGACATCGGCCGCGGAAACGTTTTCTTCCTGCACGTCTCTCTCGTGCCGTACATCGGCCCGTCGCAGGAGCTGAAAACCAAGCCGACGCAGCACTCCGTGGCCGCGTTGCGCTCCATCGGCATCCAGCCCGAGGCAATCGTGATCCGGTCGGACCGCGACGTGCCCCAGCCCATGCGGGATAAGATCGGCCGCATGTGTGACGTCGACATCGACGCCGTCATCGGCTGCCCGGATGCCCCGAGTATCTACGACATCCCGAAAACCCTGCACTCCCAGGGCTTGGATTCCTATATTGTCCGCGCCCTCGACCTGCCCTTCAAGGACGTGGACTGGACCAGCTGGGACAAGCTCCTCGACGCGGTCCACAACCCCAAGCACGAGGTTGAGATCGCTCTGGTGGGCAAGTACATCGACCTCCCGGACGCCTATCTGTCCGTGACCGAGGCACTGCGGGCGGGCGGCTTCGCCAACGACACCAAGGTCAAGATCCGCTGGGTCCCCTCGGACGAATGCGAAACCCGCGAAGGTGCCGTGCAGGCCCTGGCCGGCGTCGACGCGATCTGTGTCCCGGGCGGCTTCGGCATCCGCGGACTCGAAGGCAAGCTGGGCGCGCTGAAGTTCGCCCGCGAAACCAGGCTCCCGGTCCTGGGCCTGTGCCTTGGCCTGCAGTGCATGGTCATCGAGTACGCCCGCAACGTGGTGGGCCTGGAAGGCGCGTCGTCGAGCGAGTTCGAGCCGGACTCCAAGTACCCGGTCATCGCCACGATGGAAGAGCAGCTGGACTTCGTTGACGGCAAAGGCGACCTGGGCGGCACCATGCGCCTGGGCCTCTATGAGGCCAAGCTGGATGAGGGTTCCGTGGTCGCTGAGACGTACGGCACCACCACGGTCAGCGAACGCCACCGCCACCGCTACGAGGTCAACAACAAGTACCGCGACCAGATCGCCGCCGAGGGGCTGGTGTTCTCCGGAACGTCGCCCGACGGCAAGTTAGTGGAGTACGTGGAGCTTCCCCGCGAAGTCCACCCGTACTATGTGGCCACGCAGGCGCACCCGGAGCTGAGCTCCCGGCCCACCCGCCCGCACGCCCTCTTCATTGGCCTGGTCAAGGCTGCCCTGGGGCACCAGAAAGGCAACGGCAGCCAGAAGGCCGCCGCTGCCAACGGTGCGGCGGCGCCCGCCGGCCAGCCCTCGCCGGTAGCGTCCAAGTAACCGGTAACAGGTAACCGAATCAAAGGACGGCGCGATGCCCGGTAATTCTGAAACCCCCAGGGCTGTACGGCAAGTTTCGGATGAGCCCAGCCCGCGCCGTCTTTTGTCTTCCGAGACGGTCTACGAAGGCCGGATCTGGGATGTTGTCAGCGACCGTTTCCAGCTCAACGACGACGGCGAGCCGCTCGTCCGCGACTATATCGACCACCCCGGGGCGGTGGCCGTTCTTCCCATGAACGACGCCGGCGAGGTTCTGCTGATCAGGCAGTACCGGCACCCCGTCGGGATGGACCTCTGGGAGATCCCGGCCGGGCTGCTGGACGTCGAAGGCGAGGACTTTATCGTCGGGGCGGCACGGGAACTGGCCGAGGAAGCGGACCTCATAGCCGGGCAGTGGAACGTTCTCGCGGACTTCTTCAACTCTCCCGGATCATCCAGCGAAGCGATCCGGATCTACCTGGCCCGTGGCCTTAGCGACGTACCAGGGCACCAGCTGCACGTCCGCACCGACGAGGAAGCCGAAATCGAATTCCACTGGATCCCGCTCGACGCCGCCGTCAGCGCGGTGCTGGCGGGCCGGCTGCACAACCCGTCTGCCGTCGTCGGCGTCCTGGCCGCAGCAGCCGCCCGCGCGGACAACTTCGAAGGACTCCGCCCGGCCGATGCGCCGTGGACCGCCCACCCCGGCCGGCGCTGAGCGTGGAAACGCTGACCGCCGAACCGCCGGCGGCGGAGCAGCCGGCACCCGGACAAGCTCCTGCCGCTGTCCCCG
The DNA here is from genome assembly GCF_059383435.1 of Pseudarthrobacter sp. HLT1-7. Classification (NCBI taxonomy): domain Bacteria; kingdom Bacillati; phylum Actinomycetota; class Actinomycetes; order Micrococcales; family Micrococcaceae; genus Pseudarthrobacter; species Pseudarthrobacter sp. HLT1-7. The sequence continues at coordinate 12,442 of NZ_JBWZCH010000029.1, forward strand.
CAAAGGCGCCTGCGCGCCCGCTGACCGCGATTGACCGTGCCATGACGGACTACCTGCAGCATATGGGGGTGGAGCGCGGGCTCGCCGTCAACACCCTTTCCGCGTACCGGCGTGACCTGGCCCGCTACGCCAGGCACCTCGCCGGGACCGGACGCCAGCAACCCGCCGAGATCACGCGGCACGACGTCACCGGCTTCGTCCAGGCCCTGTCGGACGGATCCGACGGCGGCTCGGCCCTGGGCATCCGCTCGGCTGCCAGGACGGTGGTGGCCGTGCGCGGGCTGCACAAGTTCTGGGCGCTCGAGGGTGTGACCCCCACGGACCCGGCCGGCGATGTCCACCCGCCGATGCCCGGCAAGCGGCTGCCTAAGGCCATCAGCGTCGATGAAGTCACAAGGATCCTTGAAGCGGCCGGCAGCGACACGGCCACCGGCCTGCGTGACCGTGCCCTGCTGGAGTTCCTGTATTCCACCGGTGCGCGGATTAGCGAAGCCGTGGGCCTGGATGTCGACGACATAGCCCTGCAGCCCGCCGGGCAGCCGGAACAGGCCGGACCGGCGATTGTCCGGTTGTTCGGCAAGGGCTCCAAGGAACGGCTGGTCCCGCTGGGATCGTTCGGTGCCCGCGCCCTCGACGCCTACCTGGTCCGCGGCCGGCCCCTGCTGGCAGCCAAAGGCAAGGGAACCCCTGCCCTTTTCCTGAATGCCCGCGGCGGCAGGATCAGCCGGCAGAGCGCCTGGACCATCCTCAAGGCCGCAGCCGAAAGGGCCAACATCACCAAGGACGTCTCGCCGCACACACTGCGGCACTCCTTCGCGACGCACCTGCTCGAAGGCGGGGCCGACGTCCGGGTGGTGCAGGAGCTGCTGGGCCATGCCTCCGTGACCACCACGCAGGTCTACACCCTCGTGACCGCGGACACCTTGCGCGAAATCTACGCCGCCGCCCACCCGCGCGCGCTCGGCTGAAAGATTCTCGAGCGCTTCGACGGGCTCAGTATGACGACGAACCAGTTTCGAGGCGTCGGTCAGTTCCGGCCTCACACCGCAATCCAACAAGTCTTCATCCCAACAAGTCTTCATCAAATTGTCGGTGCCTTCTGATGTGATGGGGGTATGGAAAGCAGGACAGCATGGAGTGCGGAGAGCGGGGCGGCGGTGGCGGCTGTCGCGGCGTCCGCTGCTGTGCTGGCTGCCTTCATCGGCGCCGGCGCGGGCCACGCTGATCCGTCCGGCGCCGGGGCCGGGGCCCTGCGGGAGGGCTATCCGCCCGACGCCGGTGCCCGGGCCCTGTTGGACGGCAATCCGGTGC
>NZ_JBWZCH010000030.1:0-12082 GCF_059383435.1 Pseudarthrobacter sp. HLT1-7
AGAACAATGGACCATCCAGATCCGCACCGGCATCCCCTGGTTCATCCCGCCCCCACACCTTGACCCGGGACAAAAACCCCACCGAAACCACTACTTCCGACCCACAGATCTCAACACATCGGCGTGAACACCGCGCGGCACTGAGTCCCTCGCATCGGTGTCCGGTGCAGAGTGCAGATCCGGGAACTGCCCAACCGAGAGGTGAATCGAGAGGCGTTGTACAAAGTTCTTGTACAAAGTTACCGAACCGAGCGCCCGGTTATCTCGATCATGGAGATATTATCGAGCTGTGAACGACATGAATCCGGTGAACCCCCGGAAACCGCCGATTGCCCGGCGACCTGGCGCCGCGGCAGCAGCTCCTGATCTAGCCCCGGCCGCGGCAAGAGTCGCTGCTCCAAACCCGGCAACAGCCCCGGCGACACCCAGCCGGTCGAAAGCCTCTGGCGGAGCGACGAAGTCAGCGGCCCTGAACTGGAGCGGGGCAGCCGTGGCCACGGCGTTGATCGCGGTGCCGTTGTGGATGCTGCTGGGCAACAGCGCCGTGCTCGCCGGCCACCCCGCCCTCCCCGCGCTGCTGCTGACCACTGTTGCCCTCGGTGCGCTCTGGGCATTACTACTGATCAGACGATGGAAGAACTCACGCGCGGTGTCGCGCTGGCTGTTGTTGCGCGGCTTCGCTGGCCGGCTGGCGGCTGTGGGCCTCGTCGCGGCCTTGGCCTGGCTGGGTCCTTTCCCTTACCAGCCCGCCGGCGCGGACGGACAGTCCACCGGCACCACCACCGAGGGCGCCACCTCGATCACCCTCACCCCGGAGGGCAAGGCCGGCGCTGGCCTCGTGTTTTACCCCGGCGCGAGGGTGGACGCGCGCGCCTACCAGGACATCCTCGGTCCGCTCACAAACGCAGGCTATCTGGTGGTGATCCTCAAGGAGCCGCTGGGCCTGTCCCTGCTGGACTCAAGCCAGGCCCGCGCGGCTATCGACCGCCACCCGGACATCACATCCTGGGCAGTCGGCGGCCATTCGCTCGGCGGAGTGAGCGCATCGTCCTTTGCGAAGGAGAACGACGACGTTGCCGGGCTCCTGCTGTTTGCCTCGTTCCCCGCGGACAATATGGCGGCAGCAAGCGGCGTGTCGGTCCTATCAGTCTCCGGGTCCAACGACGGCCTCAGCACGCCGGACAAGATCGCCTCGTCGACGCCACGGCTCCCGGCCACAACAGAATATGTGGTGATTGAGGGCGGCGTGCACGGGTTCTTCGGGGACTACGGCGAGCAGCCCGGAGACGGAAAACCCGGTATCTCCCGCAAGCTGTCCCAGCAGCAAATCGCCGCGGCGTCGCTCCGCTTTATGGACCGGGTCCGCACCGCAGACTAACGCGATATCGCGAAGAGCCCGCGTCGGCCGGCCACCCGGAACGGCTACCGCCCGGCGGCGTACCCCTGAGTGCCGCGCGGATTCGCGGCCGCCTGCAGAACCCCCGTCTCCGGGTCACGGACGACGGCGGACAGCCGACCCAGCGTCCAGCCGCCCGCACGGGTGACGACATGCCCGCGGCGCTCAAGCCCCGCGATCACGCACTCCCCCAGGCGGTCCTCGACGACGGCGCCGCCCGGCTCCCAGGTGCGCGGCCAGAACGAGCCGGGCATCGACGTCGTATGGAACGTGGGAGCGTCGATGGCCTGCTGCGGTGAGTAGCCGCCCACGATGGCCCTCAGCAGATACGGCAGTTGCCACTGGTCCTGCTGGTCGCCGCCAGGGGAGCCCAGCGCGGTCACGGCATGGCCGTCGCGGAGCACGAGGGTGGGCGTCAGCGTGGTCCGCGGCCGCTTGCCCGGTGTCAGCGTGGACGGTGTGCCGGGTGCCAGCCAGGTCATCTGCAGCCGCGTACCCAGGCAGAAGCCCAGCTCCGGGATGGCCGGCGAGGACTGCAGCCAGCCGCCGGACGGCGTCGCCGAGACCATGTTGCCCCAGCGGTCCACGACGTCGATATGGCAGGTGTCGCCGCGGGTCTCCCCGCTCGGCGCCACGGTGGGCTCCCCCACGCCGAGTCCAGCCAAGCCCGCCCCGGCGGCCCCCGTCCTCGCAGAACCTGTCCCCGCGGGCGCCGGCGGTGTGTAGTGGGTGCGCAGCGGCGGCAAATACGGCTCGCGCCCCGGCACCGAGCCTGGACGGAAGTCGTGCGAGGCCCGCTCCCCGATCAGCGATCGGCGGCCGGCGCAGTACTCCTCGGACAACAGGTACTCCAGCGGCACATCGGTGTCGCCGTAGTATGCCTCCCGGTCGGCGAGCGCGAGCTTCTGGGCCTCCAGGATGGTGTGCGCCCCGAGTTCGGTGGACGGATCGAGGTACCGGTCATCGAACCCTTCGAGAAGCGCAAGCGTCTGCAGCAGCGCCGGACCTTGGCCCCATGGTCCGGTCTTGGCGATCGTGTGCCCCCGGAACTCAATGGTGGCTGCCGGTTCGTAGCCGGCTTCGAACCCCGCGAGATCCTCGAGTGCAAGGACACCGCGATGGTCCGTGCCGGAGGAATGCCGGTGCGGGGTCTGGACGGAGTCCGCCATGGCCTTGGCCACGAAGCCTGCACGCCACTCGCGGCGGGCGGCGTCGATTCCAGCCTGGCGGGAGTGCTCGCGGCCGTCGTCGCCGAAGTGCTCGCGGCCGTCGGATCCGGCTGCCCCAGCGTCGAGCAGCCGCTGCAGCGTCCGGGCGTACGCCGGATTCTTCACCAGCTCCCCTTCGTCCGGAATCCGCCCGCCGGGCATCCACAGGTCGGCCGAGGTTGGCCAGTGCGCCTGGAACAGCGCGGAGACGGCCTCGATGGTGGCACCGACGCGGCCCAGCATCGGGTGGCCGTCCCTGGCATAGCCGATTGCGAAGTCCAGCACCTTGGCCAGTTCCCAGGTTCCGTGGTCGCGCAGGAGTAGGAGCCAGGCGTCGACGGCGGCAGGCACTGCCGCTGCCAGCGCCCCCGAGCCGGGCACGAGGTCCAGGCCCTCGGCGAGGTAGTGCTCCACGGTGGCTCCGGCCGGGGCGGGTCCCTGGCCCATCAGGACCACGGGTGTGCCGGGCGCGGCCGCGGTGACGAAGATGCCGGTCATGTCCCCGCCCGGGCCGTTCAGGTGCGGCTCCACGACGTGCAGCACAAACGCTCCCGCCGTCGCGGCGTCAAACGCGTTCCCGCCGCGTTCCAGCACGGCTTGCGCTGCCGCCGTCGCGAGCCAGTGCGTTGACGCGCTCATCCCGAAGGTGCCCTGCAGTGTGGGTCGGGTGGTGAACTGTTCGGGGCGGGTGAACGCGGCCGGGCCGGCGGAAACAGCGCCCGCCGGCGGCAGACCGGTTGCCACGGAATACGAGGAACCCGCGGGAATCGGCGCCGCAGCCGTTGCACCAAGGTCAGCCAAACAGGGCCGCCACGCGGGTGAGGGTCTCGTACACGCCGTAGCCCAGCGGCACGCCCACGAGGGCCCAGGCGATGGCCAGTTTCCCGGTGGACGGTTTCACCGACGTCTGTGCAGCACTCATCTCATGCCTCCATGGCGGGTTCTTCGGACCGGACACGGTCCGGGCGTGGTTCGTGGAAGCGCGCGTCCACGGGCTTGACCAGCAGGTTCGCCACGAAACCTATCACCAGCAGCCCCACCATCGTCAGGAGTGCGGGCTGGTAGGACGCGGCGTTCAACTGGCCCGGCTTGCCCTGGGCGTCAAGGAAGGCATTGACGATCAGCGGTCCGGCGATGCCCGCCGCGGACCAGGCCGTCAGGAGGCGGCCGTGGATGGCCCCCACCTGGAAGGTGCCGAAGAGGTCGCGCAGGTAGGCCGGGACCGTCGCGAAGCCGCCGCCATAGAACGAGATGATGACGAAGGCAAGAACAACGTAGAGCGCCGTGGTGGTGGAGCCGGCCAGCGCGAGCAGCGCGTAGAGCACCGCGCCGACGCCGAGGTACACCATGTAGATGCGCTTGCGCCCGGTCACGTCCGAGGTGGCAGACCAGGCGAAGCGGCCCGACATGTTGCCGATCGAGAGCAGCCCGACGAATCCGGAGGCGACGGCGGCACTCACCAGGGACACGCCGTCGGACTGGCGGAAGAAGTCCTGGATCATCGGCGCGGCCTGTTCAAGGATACCGATGCCGGCCGTGACGTTGCAGAACAGGGCGATCCAGACCAGCCAGAACTGCCTGGTCTTGACCGCATTGGCGGCGGATACGTTGTCCGTAGTGACGAGCTTGGAGGCCTTGACCTTGGCCGGGTCGAAGCCGTCGGGCTTCCAGCCCTCGGCCGGCACCTTGATGGTGAAAGCGCCGAACATCATGTAGGCCACGTAGACGAGGGCGAGGGTCAGGAACAGCTTGCCCACCGAGTCGCCGCTGGCCACCCAGCCCTTGGCTCCGGAGTTGGGATCGTACAGCTTGAGCAGCGCCGTGGAGACCGGACTGGCGATCAGGGCACCGCCGCCGAATCCCATGATGGCCATGCCCGTGGCTAGTCCGGGACGGTCGGGGAACCATTTGATCAGGGTGGAAACCGGGGAGATGTAGCCGATGCCCAGCCCGATCCCGCCGACGAAGCCGTAACCGAGGTATACGAGCCAGAGCTGGCCGCTGAAGATGCCGAGCGAGCCGATCAGGAAGCCGCTGGCCCAGAATACGGCTGAGGTGAACATCGCTTTGCGCGGGCCGTTCTTGTCCACCCAGGTGCCCATGATGGCGGCGGAGAGCCCCAGCATCACGATCGCGATGGAGAAGATCACACCGATCTCGGTCAGGCTGGCGCCGAAGTGCTTGACGAGGGCCGTCTTGTAAACACTCGTCGCGTAGGCCTGGCCGATGCACAGATGCACGGCGAGCGCCGCGGGAGGCACCAGCCACCGGTTGAATCCCGGTGGTGCGATGGTTCGTTCACGGTCCAGCCAGCCCATACGTGCTCCCTTGCTAGTCGACTCCGGTGTCCCAGCGGCATAGCGGCGAAAGGCCCGGATCCGGGTTTTTGCCTCCGGTAATCATGCTGCATATCGTCAGCAAACGTACTATTTATGCGCCGAGCGGCAGCGTTTCAGCGGTAAGCGGTCGACTACTGGCCGAGCCCTGCTTTCCGGAGGGCTTCGGCCATCGCGGTGCTGGCCGGCGTCGACGCGGGCCCCGGCTGCTTGGCTGGTGCACGCTGCGGGTGCTTTTGTGGTGTCCTCTCCGCGGACCGTTCCCGGCCCCCGGCGGGGGCCGGTTCGTCGTCGAGCCTCAGCGTCAGGGAAATGCGTTTCCGCTCCGGATCCACTTCCAGCACCTTGACCCTGACCACCTGCCCGGACTTCACCACCTCACGCGGATCCGACACAAACCGGTTGGCCAGCGCGGACACGTGCACCAGCCCGTCCTGGTGCACGCCGACGTCGACAAATGCGCCGAACGCCGCCACATTGGTCACGGTGCCCTCCAGCACCATCCCCGGCCTGAGGTCCGTGATCTTCTCGATGCCCGCAGAGAACGCCACCGCGGCGAAGGCGGGACGCGGGTCCCGTCCCGGCTTCTCCAGCTCGGAAATGATGTCCCGCACCGTGGGCAGGCCGAAGGAACCGTCGACAAAGTCCTGCGGATCGAGCATGGCGTAGCTTCCCGCCGGCTGCCCCTGTCCCCCGGCGGCTGCCCTGATCCGGCGGGCCACGGGGTACGCCTCCGGGTGCACGCTCGAGGCATCCAGCGGCTCCGCTCCCCCGGTGATCCGCAAGAAGCCGGCGCACTGCTCGAACGCCTTGGCGCCGAGCCGCGGAACCTTTTTCAGCTCGCTGCGCTTGTTGAACGGCCCGTGCTCGTTCCGGTACGCGACGATATTTTCGCTGAGCAGGGGCCCGACACCGGCCACCCGGCTCAACAGCGCGGGCGACGCGGTGTTGACGTCCACACCCACCGCGTTCACGCAGTCCTCGACGACGGCGTCGAGGCTGCGGTCCAGCTTCGCGGCCGTAACGTCGTGCTGGTACTGCCCGACGCCGATCCACTTCGGCTCGATCTTCACCAGCTCCGCGAGCGGATCCTGCAACCGCCGCGCAATGGACACCGCGCCACGCAAGGACACGTCCATGCCGGGCAGCTCGGCCGACGCCAGCGCCGAGGCGGAATACACCGAGGCGCCGGCCTCGGACACCACGATCTTCTGCGGTTTGGCTCCCTGCTTCGCGGGGCCGGAGCCCGCGCCGAGCTGCTTCAGCAGCTCGGCGGCGAGTCTGTCCGTCTCCCGCGACGCGGTGCCGTTGCCGATCGCCACGAGCTCGACGCCGTGCTTCCCGGCCAGGCCCACGAGGGTCCGCAGCGCCTCGTCCCATTTCCGGGCCGGGGCGTGCGGGTAGATGGTGTCCGCCGCGACGACCTTGCCGGTGCCGTCCACCACCGCCACCTTTACACCGGTGCGCAGCCCCGGGTCCAGGCCCAGGGTGGCCCGGTTCCCGGCCGGCGCCGCCAGCAGCACATCGCGCAGATTGGCCGCGAACACGCGCACGGCCTCATCCTCCGCGGCGGCGAACATCCGGCTGCGCAGATCCGTGGTCAGCCGGGCCAGTACCCGCGAGCGCCAGGCCAGCTGGGCGGTCTGCAGCAGCCAGGCGTCGGCGGGACGGCCGCGCTCGGCAACCCCGAGGAACCTGGCCACGGCGGCCTCGCAGCGGCCGCGGGCGGCGGCGAGGGCGGCGTCGTCGTTCGGTTCCGCCTCGGCGAGATCGAGCTCCAGTACGCCATCCTTCTCTCCGCGCAGCAGCGCCAGGACGCGGTGCGAGGGCATCCCGGACGGCTGCTGGGAGAACTCGAAGTAGTCCCTGAACTTCTGGCCCTCGGTTTCCTTGCCTTTCCTGACGCGGGACACCATCCGGCCCTGCGTCCACAGCCGCTCCCGCAGGGTGGCGGCCAGATCGGCGTCCTGCGCGACCCGTTCGATCAGGATGGAGCGGGCACCGGCGAGCGCCGCGGCGGCGTCCCCGATGGAGTGTTCTGGGCTGAGATATTTGGCGGCTTCGCGCTCGGGGTGTAATTCCGGGCGCTTCAGCAGGGAATCGGCGAGCGGTTCCAGCCCGGCCTCGCGGGCCATCTGCGCCTTGGTGCGGCGCTTGGTCTTGAACGGCAGGTAAATGTCCTCCAGCCGCGACTTCGTGTCTGCGCTTGCGACGGCGGCCTGCAGCTCCGGTGACAGCGCACCTTGCGCGGCGATCGCTTCCAGGATGGCCCGCCGGCGGTCCTCCAGCTCGCGGAGGTAGCGCAGCCGCTCCTCCAGTTCGCGCAGCTGCGTGTCATCAAGCGTCCCGGTGGCTTCCTTGCGGTAGCGGGCGATGAAGGGCACGGTGGACCCGGCGTCGAGCAGGTCCACAGCGGCCTTGACCTGCCAGGGCTGCACGCCGAGTTCGCCGGCAATCTGGACGGCGGTACCGGACTCCTGGGTCTTCGGGGCTCGGGCCTGGGGAGTGGACGCTGACGGCGAGGGGTGCTGTGGGGTCTTCGGGGCCTGCTGCGGGAGTTGGGTCACCCAGCCATTTTGCCCTATCCGGGTCCCTGTCCGGTGGCGCCGGTAGTGGGCTGGGACCCTTCGACATCCTGGATGACTTCGTTGTGGCGGAGGAACCACGGCTTGAAGGGCGGATCAAAACGGGCGAATCTCGGTAGTCCGAGGGCGTTCAATCCGGCTGCGGCGAGCGCTGTCTGCAATTCCTGGTTCCGTTTCCCAAAAGCTGATCTGGAGACGCTGCCGGAGAAGCCCAGGACCGCCGCAAGAGAGCCAGGCACGGTCCGGATTACGATGTCGGGATTCGCCGGGACCGGGGCCGTCTCTGCCGTCATTCCCGCCGGCAGCACGAAGGCGACCACAAAGTCGGCCGGGTGGTCACCCTCTGCCAAGGATCCCCGCTGGAGAACAGGGGCGGTCATGGCCAGCTTCTGGGGAGGGCCGAAACCCTGGACCACCGGGGCTGTCATCGCCACCGATTGCCGGGCCGTATTGTTGCCGCTGATGTAGTTGAAGAGGTGGCGGAAAGCGGCGTTGCCGGCACGGTCAAACGTCGCATTGACCTGCACCTCGGCCACGGCGTGCAGGGGGTAGCGGCGCAGCTCGAAGTCCGGGTAGCGCCGGACCAGCTCGAAGGGTTGCTGTTCGGTCATTGTCTTCAGACCATACTCCGGGCCCCGGACAGGAACCAGCAAGTTGCGCCACGGGTTCTGGCCGGATTGTCAGAGGGCTTTGATAGCTTGAAGACTGGACGGCCAGCCGGGCCGGGCCGGCGGCAAGTTGCTGAATCGGCAGAATCACCATCGGGGGCACAGTGTTTTTTCTTGAACCGGAAGTGCCGGGTTCCGCAAAGGACCTGGTTTTCTCCGCAAGCGACCTGGTAGTGGCAGCCAGTTGCGAGTTCCAACTCCTCCGGAAACTCGACGAGAAGCTGGGCCGCGCCCCCCAGGCTGCCTACGAGGCCGACGAGATGCTCAAACACGCGGCCAAGCTGGGCGACGTCCACGAACACAGAGTCCTGGATAACTTCCTGGCGGAATTCGGGGTGTGGGATCCGGCGGCCGGACACGGCGTGTACGACGTCGTCCCGGCCGCAAGCATGGACCGCGCCACGCTGCTGGCGAAGCACGGGGAGTCCATCGAGGCCCTGCGTTCGGGCGCCGACGTCGTGTTCCAGGCGGCGTTCTTTGACGGGCAGTTCCACGGCCGCTCGGACTTCCTGGTCCACCAGGCCGACGGAAGCTACGCCGTGTTCGACACCAAGCTCGCACGCCACGCGAAGGTGACCGCATTGCTGCAGCTTGCTGCCTATGGGGACCAGCTCCTGAGGGCCGGGATTACCCCGGCTCCGGCCGTGACCCTCGTCCTTGGCGCCACCGTTCCGCTGCCGGGCGGCGGCTTTGACTACGTCCGCAGCCACCACAAGCTCGCGGAGATCCTGCCGGTCTTCCGCGAACGGCGCGACCGTTTCCTCGCGTTGACCGCGGCGCACATTGCGCAGCCCGGCACCGTCCGCTGGGGCGCTGACGGCATCACCGCTTGCGGCCGCTGCGACTATTGCCAGGAGATGGTCAGGAGCACCGACGATTTACTGCTCGTGGCCCGGATGAACTCCGCCCAGCGCAAGGCACTCCATCAGCGGGGCATCTTCACCGTCACGGAGTTGGCGCAGGCCGGACTTCCCGCGGCGAACGCTTCCCTGGTTCGGCTACAGGAACAGGCCCGGATGCAAAGCGGGTTGGGCGGTGCCGACGGCGGCGTCCGTTATCTCAAGGACGGCGAGGAACATTCCCTTCGTTTCGCCGTCATCCCGGACAACACGCTGGCTGAGCTCCCAGCACCCAGTGCGGGCGACATTTTTTTCGACTTTGAGGGCGACCCGCTGTGGCAGGAAAGCTCCACCGGTGTCTGGGGTCTGGAATACCTCTTCGGAGTCATCGAGGCGCCCACAGGGCCAGGTGCGGCCGGAGTGTTCAAACCGTTCTGGGCCCACAGCCGGGAAGAAGAGAAACAGGCTTTCCTGGATTTCCTGGCCTACGTGGAGAAACGCCGGCAGGACTTCCCGGACATGCACGTCTACCACTACGCCGCGTACGAGAAGACGGCGCTCCGCAAGCTCTCCGTGATGCATGTTGCCGGCGAGGACACCGTGGACCAGTGGCTGCGCGACGGGCTGCTCGTGGATCTCTACCACACAGTCCGGAACAGCATCCGGATCTCCGATAATTCCTACAGCATCAAGAAGCTCGAGCCGCTGTACATGGGGACGAACCTGCGCTCCGGGGACGTGAAAGACGCCGGAGCGTCCGTCGTCGCCTACGCCCACTACTGCGATGCGCGCGACGACGGGCGGTCCGAAGAAGCGGCGAAGATCCTCGCCGGGATCTCCGACTACAACGAATACGACTGCCTCTCCACGCTGGAACTCCGCGACTGGCTCCTGGGCCTGGCGCAGGAGCGCGGCATCAAGCCGGGCGGCCAGGGCGAGCATCCTGCTGCCAAGTCCACGGCTGCCGAACCCGCGGCGGACACGGCCCTGGCGCCGGCGGAACTGGACTTGGCCGAGCTGGGCGGACCCGCCGGCGGCCTGGCCGGGGATGACCGGAAGGCCGTCGCAATGTTGGCAGCGGCGGTGAGTTTCCACCGGCGCGAGCGGAAAGCGTTCTGGTGGGCCCACTTTGACCGCTGCGAGAACGGCCCCGACACACATCATCAGCAGGACCGCAACGTCTTTCTGGTCGAGGACGCGGTGGCTCTGGAGGACTGGTGGAAGGACGGTGCCAAACTTCCGGAGCGCAGGGTGAAGCTCATCGGCACCGTCAGCCCTGGCTCAGACCTGCGGGAGGGCAGCACCTGGTTCCGTATGTACCAGCCTCCGCTCCCGGCAGGGCTTGATGGCACGGGCATCGAGGGGGCCGGCCGCAACGGCTGGTTCGGAACCGAAATCCTGGAGCTCGGCCACGAGGACGGAAAGGACACCGTCATTATCCGGGACAAGCTCCGCAAGAACGTCGAGCCCTACACCCAGCTGCCCGTCGCCCTCACCGACGACCAGCCGATCCAGACCAAGAGTCTCGAGGCTGCCTTGGAAACCCTCGCCGTCGACGTTGCCGCGGGTTTGCGGACGGCGTTCAAGGACGGCGGGGGCAAGGACGGAGGGGGCGCGGCCGGAGGCGGGCGCAGCGACGCGTTCCCGCGCCATCCGGCCATGGATCTTGTCCGCCGGGTGCCGCCGCGGCTTTCAACGGGGCTGCCGTTGCCCACGCCAGGCGAAGGCGCGGACCGCTACATCGACGCCATCACCGGGGCCGTTGGGGCCCTGGAGCACTCCTACGTCGCCGTCCAGGGGCCGCCGGGGACAGGGAAGACGCACGTGGGTTCCCACGTCATTGCCCGGCTCGTGGCCCGCGGCTGGAAGGTGGGCGTCGTCGGCCAGTCCCACGCCGTCGTCGAAAACCTGCTGAAGACCGCGGTGACCAAGGCCGGTGTGGACCCGGCCCTGGTTGCCAAAGACGTGAAGCACGGGGAGCCGCTCCCGTGGAATCAGCGGTCCGGCCAGGACGTCGCCCGGCTGCTCGGCTCTGCCGGCGGCGCGCTCATCGGCGGCACGGCGTGGACTATGACCGGGGCCAACGTTCCTGCGGGGTCGCTGGACCTGCTGGTGATCGACGAGGCCGGCCAGTTTTCCCTGGCCAACACCCTGGCGGTGGCGCAGGCCAGCAGCCGGCTGCTGTTGCTCGGAGACCCCCAGCAGCTGCCGCAGGTCAGCCAGGGCTCGCATCCCGAGCCCGTGGATGAGTCCGCCCTTGGCTGGCTGTCCGCCGGCCACGCGACGCTGCCGCCGGAACTCGGGTATTTCCTGGCCGACTCGTGGCGGATGACCTCGGAGTTGTGCCGTGCCGTGTCTGAGCTCTCCTACGAAGGGCAACTGCGCTCCGCGCCGGCCGCTGACCTACGGCGGCTGGATGGCGTTCCCGCGGGCATTGAAACCGTTATGGTCAATCACACCGGCAACATCACGTCCTCGCCCGAGGAAGCCGCGGAAGTCGTCCGTCAGGTGCGGCGGCATTTGGGGCTGAGCTGGCATTCGGAGCGCGGCACGCGGCCGCTCGACGCCGCCGATATCCTGGTAGTGGCTGCCTACAACGCCCAGGTCAACGTGATCCGCGAGGCCCTGGCTGCCGCGGGTTTGGCGGAGGTCCGGGTTGGGACCGTGGATAAGTTCCAGGGCCAGGAGGCCGCGGTGGTAGTGGTCTCCATGGCCTGTTCTGCCGTGGCGGAGGCTCCGCGCGGGATGGAGTTCCTGCTTTCGCGCAACCGGATCAATGTGGCGGTCTCCCGCGGGCAGTGGCGCGCTGTCGTCGTCCGCGCGCCCGAACTGACCAATTTTCTCCCCACGCATCCCGAGGGCTTGGAGCAACTGGGCGGCTTCATCGGCCTGTGCCGGCGGTCCATGGGTTCCTGAGCACCGCTGCCCGTTACATTTATAGGGTCCCCGAAGGCCGGGGATTTGGTCGCTGGACCCGGTATGACTTTCTCGCCCTGTTATTGATGATCCGGGGGGTGTTGTCGCCAGGTTCGGAGACACTTGCTGACCGC
>NZ_JBWZCH010000031.1:0-8906 GCF_059383435.1 Pseudarthrobacter sp. HLT1-7
AGAACAATGGACCATCCAGATCCGCACCGGCATCCCCTGGTTCATCCCGCCCCCACACCTTGACCCGGGACAAAAACCCCACCGAAACCACTACTTCCGACCCACAGATCTCAACACATCGGCGTGACTGACAGGATCCACGTGACCCGGCCGCTGCCTGCGCGGCGCCCACACTTTCAGCGCTGATCGCGTCGGCGTCGTGACCGGTATCAGCGCTGATCGGGTCGTCGTCGTGACCGGTCCTGGCGACCTTCGGCCAACTTCGGGGTCAGCGCGATCAGCGGGTTCAGCGGCCTTCTTCGGACTCAGCGGGCGGGCGGTGGTGCCAATGGCAGCAGCGCCGCTCCGGCCGTTGCGGTGTCCGCGGACGTTTCCCACACCCGCCGCAGCGCGCAAAACTTCCACCAGTGGTGCTTGAGGACGTCAGGGTTGGCACGCAGAGGGCGGACTTCCGTCTCCCCGACGGCGACGGCCAACAGGATCGGGGATTCGCCGTACTTCCAGGACTCCCACTCTCCGGCCACCGGATCCACCAGGCTTTCCTCGGCCTTCATGCCCGCCACGAGCTGCATCACCACTTTGTCGTCGAGCGCCTTGATGGTGCCGTCGCGGCTGGTGCCCTTGGTCTTGTAATCGATAAGGCAGATGCGGCCGTTGATCTTAGCCACGAGGTCCAGGGTGCCGGCGTAGCCGACAGTCTTGTTCCATACCGTGATCTCTGGCGCCACCGGCTCCACCTGGAACAGCTCCCACCATTCGTCGAAGCGGGCGGCGAACGCCTCCTCGCCATTGGCGGACAGAGCCTCGCGGGTTTCCTTCATCTCGTGCGGGCGCCCGAGGGCGCGAAGGGCCACCTGCTCGCAGTAGTTGTGGACCCTGTCCCCGCGCTTCGCGGCATCGTCCCGATACGTTTCTGCGGCCTTGGCGGCACGGCTTACGGCCTGGCGTACCTTCGCGGGGCTGCTAAGGATGCCCGGCAGGGTGGGGTCCTGGGCGAGGCTGTTAGCTCCCATGTACCCGAACCAGCCGTCCAGGCCATGGGGCTGCTGGCCGATAACGTTGGTGATGGAAGGGGCGGAGAACTGCTCGGATGTGGAGCGGGCATACATCCGGCCGTATTCCGTAGCGTGGGCTAGTAGTGGAGCGGTCATGGAAGAGACTCTTTCACGGGGGTCGGACGGTGGAAGCACGGCGGGGCCACAACAGGAGGCCAAGACAATATGGGGCCGAAACAGTATGAGGCCAAGAACGCGCGTCAAAACAAAATGGTCCGCCCCACTCGGTGAGCGGAACGGACCATCTACTGGGGTGGGCGATACTGGGTTCGAACCAGTGACCTCTTCGGTGTGAACGAAGCGCGCTACCACTGCGCCAATCGCCCCAATGCCATTGAATGCTAGCCCACCCTGGCGGATTTTAGAAATCAGGCCCGAGTCTGCCCGAATGCGTCGCCGCGGGACCCGTCGTCGTACTTCCGCCGGCCGCCCAAAGCGCCCGGCGGAACACCCTGAATTACACTCTTGTAATTAGAAAAATCCCCTAGAATTCAAGGAAGCACGGGCATCCGCCGCCCGTGGCGTCTTCCCGATTTGAAAGATCCCTGAACGTCCTATAGAGTTCTTATTCGTTGGAACGCGAGGAAATGCCGATTGCGGCGGGGAATTGCGAACAATATTGCGGACGTAGCTCAGCTGGTAGAGCACCACCTTGCCAAGGTGGATGTCGCGAGTTCGAATCTCGTCGTCCGCTCGCAGGAGACTGTCACGGTAAGGTTCTTCGGAGTCCTATCTACACGGTGGGTTGGCCGAGAGGCGAGGCAGCGGCCTGCAAAGCCGTTCACACGGGTTCGAATCCCGTACCCACCTCGGTGAATACCCTGGTTTCCGGTTTCGATCGGTTACAAGGGGCGATTGGCGCAGCGGTAGCGCGCTTCCCTGACACGGAAGAGGTCACTGGTTCGATCCCAGTATCGCCCACCACAGCAAGGAGACTTGCTTGATCCAGTTCGGCCGGTCCTCGCCGGCAGGGACTAAAATGCGGACGTAGCTCAGCTGGTAGAGCACCACCTTGCCAAGGTGGATGTCGCGAGTTCGAATCTCGTCGTCCGCTCTCCTCATCACAACTCAACACCGGAACGTTCCGGTTGCGGGCGATTGGCGCAGCGGTAGCGCGCTTCCCTGACACGGAAGAGGTCACTGGTTCGATCCCAGTATCGCCCACCACATCAAGCAGCTCCCCGTGAGCTGCTTTTTTTGTGTCCTTTTGCCCTGGCCTTCCCGCTGTGCCCGACCTACCTGCGCCGATTACCCTGTGGGCGTACATCCTTGGCACCTCCGCTACCGCCGGATAAGATCGAAAGCGCTAGGAGCGATCTGGCTCCGCGACCGAAGGGAGGTGCCCGTGGGTTTACTTGACGATCTAAAGGGCAAGGCTCAGCAACTTATTGGTGGCAACGAACAGGCCATCAAGAACGGCATCGAGAAAGCTGGCGATTTCGTCGACTCGAAAACCGGCGGAAAGCACGCCGACAAGATCGATTCCGTTCAGCGGGGCGCTTCCGACTTCGTGGCCAAGGCGAACGGGCAGCCGAACGCGGCACCCGTCGCCGAGGAGAATCCCGTCGCCGGTGAGCCACCCGTGGCCGGGGATCCCCGGCAGCAGGGCCTCTGACCCAGATACGTCAGTGAGGTGTCGGTCCCGCCGGGAGGCGGCGCCGGCACCTCCGGCGTTTAACGCCACTTAAGCAAGAAACGCGGGGTCACATAGGGCCCATCCGGCACGTCAGGATGGGCCGCATGTGACCCCGCGTTGCCTTTTAAGGGCTACGAGGGGTCAGGACGGTTCGTGGTTTTGGCCCTCGCGGGCCAGGGCGGTGAGCCTCGACACGGCCCGGAAATACTTCTTCATATACCCGCCAGTCATCATTTCCTCGGTGAAAAGCTGGTCGAACGGCACGCCGCTGGCCAGGATCGGCACGTCCTTGTCGTACAGCCGGTCGGCGAGTACCACGAACCGCAACGCCACGGCCTGTTCAGTGATGGTGTGAACGTTTTTCCAGACCACGCCCTCGATGCCGTCGAGGAGCTGGCGGTAGCGGCTCGGGTGGACGCCGGCCAGGTGGTCGATCAGGGTGCTGAACTCATCGCGCGCCACGGTCTTGCCGTGAAACTCGGCCTGCATGTGTCGGGCCAGGTCCTCGTTGGCCAGCGGCAGCGGCGCCGCGGGCAGCCCGCGGTGGCGGAAGTCCTCGCCGTCGATCCGGACGACGTCGAACTGGTCCGCCAGCACCTGGATCTCACGGGCGAAGTCGACGGCGGCGAAGCGGCCGTCGCCCAGGGACCCCGGCAGGGTGTTGGACGTGGCCGCCAGCTTGACGCCGGCGTCGGCCAGTTCCCGCATGAGCCGGGACATCAGCACGGTGTCGCCCGGATCGTCGAGCTCGAATTCGTCGATGCACACCAACTTGTAGTGGCTCAGGGCCTCCACCGTCTTGCGGAAGGACAGCGCTCCCACCAGGTTTGTGTATTCGACGAACGTGCCGAAGGCTTTGGGCCCCGGGACTGCATGCCAGAGCGAGGCGAGCAGGTGGGTCTTACCGACGCCGAAGCCGCCGTCGAGGTAGATCCCGGCGCGCGAGGTGTCCTTCTTGCCGAAGAGCCGCTTGAAGAGGCCGTCGCCGTCACGGGCGCCCACGCCTGCCGCGAAGCCTTCCAGCGCCCGGACCGCTGCGGCCTGGCTGGGCTGGGCTGGATCCGGACGGTAGCTGGAAAAGGAGACCTCACCGAAGCGCGGCGATGGATAAAAACCCTTGAGGAGTTCATCCACGGATATCGCCGGGGTGCGGGCGGCGAGCTGTTCGATCTGTACCAAAGTGGTCCGTTCTGCTGGTCTCTTGTCCCCAGACAGAATACCGGCATCGCGGGCGCTGCCGGTGTCCCGCTGCCCGGCGGGGAGGGTCACGTGATGAAGGCCATATTTCCGAGTGTTAACCCTGTGGCGCAATCCCGCCGGGGCGTGGCTAGTGTTGTAGCAGACCCGGCGCCGCGATCGAACCTTCCGCGGCCCGGCCTCCTGACCGTTTCAGTGAAAGGCCACCGCCATGCCCTACCCCGTTGAGCAGAACGAAAAGTTCGCCGCCTACGCCCACCCCGGGCGGCTAGTCTCCACTGATTGGCTGGCGGCGGCCATCGAAGCCGGCGCCCTGGACGGCGGGAAACTCGACGGCGAAATACTCGACGGCGGAAAGCTCGCCGGCGGCAAACTGGTGGTGGTGGAATCAGACGAGGACGTGCTGCTCTACGAGACGGGCCACATCCCGGGAGCCGTCAAGATCGACTGGCATACGGACCTGAACGACGAGGTCACCCGCGACTACGTCGACGGCGCGGCCTTCGCCGCCCTCGCGATTGCCAAGGGAATCTCCCGCGACAGCACCGTGGTCATCTACGGCGATAAGTCCAACTGGTGGGCCGCGTACGCCCTCTGGGTCTTCACCCTGTTCGGCCACGACGACGTCCGGCTGCTCGACGGCGGCCGCGACAAGTGGATTGCCGAAGGCCGGTCCCTCACCACCGACAAGACCGTCGCCACGCCCTCCGAATACCCGGTCGTCGAGCGCAACGACGCCCCGATCCGGGCCTTCAAGGACGATGTCCTGGCCCACTTCGGCAAGCCGCTGATCGACGTCCGCTCCGCCGAGGAGTACACAGGCCAGCGCACCCACATGCCCGCCTACCCGGAGGAGGGCGCCCTGCGCGGCGGCCATATCCCCACGGCGGCGTCCATTCCGTGGGCCCGCGCGGCCGCCGAAGACGGCACCTACCGCAACCGTCCCGAGCTCGAGGCACTCTATCTCGGCGAGGCAGGCCTGCAGGAAGGCGACGACGTCGTGGCCTACTGCCGCATCGGCGAGCGTTCCAGCCACACCTGGTTCGCGCTCAAGTACCTGCTGGGCTTCGACACAGTCCGCAACTACGACGGGTCCTGGACCGAATGGGGCAACGCCGTGCGCGTCCCGATCACCAAGGGCACAGAACGCGGAACAGTACCGGCCGCCAAGTAGCCGCCTACGGGGCAGGAAAAGTCGACAGCCAGGTCGCCGGCACGGCAGCGGGCAAAGTGGCCGGCGCAGCGGCCGGGAGCAGGACACAATGGCTGCGCCTGCGTAAGCTGGAACGGATGAATACTCCTGCCCTCCCCACCGCACTCGCGGAAATTGTTGATGACTTCCAGGCCCTCACCGAGCCGGACCGGCTGCAGCTGCTGCTGGACTTCTCCCGTGAGCTTCCGGAGCTCCCCGACCGGCTCAAGAACCACCCGGAGCTGATGGAGCAGGTGGTCGAGTGCCAGTCGCCGCTGTTCCTCACGATTGAGACGGAGCAGCACGACGGCGGCGCGCCGGACCGCGTCCGGCTCTTCTTCAAGGCGCCGCCCGAGGCGCCGACCACGCGGGGCTTCGCCAGCGTGCTGCACGAAGGCCTCGACGGCTCGAGCCCGGCGGAGATCCTGGCCGTCCCGGACGATATGCCGGAGCTGCTGGGCCTCACCCGCGCCATCACTCCCCTGCGGATGCGCGGAATGTCGGCGATGCTGGGCCGGATCAAGCGCAAGGTTGCTGCGCTCCCGCAGCATGCCTGACCCTGGGCTCCCACTTGGCCCGCAAGCACGCGTCACAGGGAACTCCGGCCACTGCGGCACTCACCGCGGCCGGGGTTTTCTTTATCCCGCACCCCTACAGCCATGATCCCGCGGCGGCCAGTTACGGCCTGGAAGCTGCTGAGGTCCTGGGGATTGACCGCGACCGGGTGTTCAAGACCCTGATGGTCGACGTCGACGGCAAGCTCGCCGTCGGCGTCGTGCCGGTGAGCGGAAACCTCGATCTCAAGGCGATGGCGGCGGCGATGGCGGGCAAAAAAGCCTCGATGGCTGATCCGGCCGCAGCCGAACGCCGAACCGGCTATGTCCTCGGCGGCATCTCGCCGCTGGGCCAGCGGCAGCCCTCCCCCACCGTCGTGGATGAGAGCGCCCTGGGCCTGGCCACGATCCTGGTTTCGGGCGGCCGGCGCGGCCTGGACATCGAGCTGAGCCCGGCCGAGCTGATCCGGCTCACCGGGGCCAAAACGGCACGCATCGGCACCCGCCGGAGCTGACGATCGCCGGGTTGCGCACCCGCCGGGATGGCCTTCGCGGCCAGGCCCGATCCGGGGTGTCCCGCTCCGGTCAGGCCCGCTCCGGCGTGGTCCGTTCCGGCGCGGTCAGATCCAGCACGGTCAGGCCTGCCCCGGAGTGGGCTGGCCCGGGTTAGCCCGCGGCGCAAGCTGCTGCCGCAGCCAGGCCATCACCAGCCGCTCCCAGCGCTCCGGGTCCACGTTCCATTCCTTGGTATGCCGGGCCCGGCTGAACGTCTCGAAGCTCACCATCTCCGGGTTCTTTTCGGCCAGCGCCGCGGACGGGCCGTAAGGGACGTATTCGTCGTCGACGCTGTGCATGATGAGGGTCGGCGTGCGCAGTTCCACCGCCCGGGAGACCCAGTCCATGGCCTTGAGGTCCACCGGGGCGGCGAGGCCGGTCAGCCGACGGCCCAGCCTGTGGCCCATCATCAGCTGCCCGTATCGGCCCACGGCCGAGGGGATCCGGTTGAGCTCCGCGTGGTGCGCCAGCACGTTGACCCAGTTGATCACCGGCGCGTCGAGCACCATGGCCCGGATCAGGTGGTGGTAGCGGGAGAGGTCGGCGGTTTGGAGGCAGATCGCCCCGCCCATGGACCAGCCGAAGAGCACCACTTCGCGGGCACCCTGTCCCAGGGCATAGCCGATGGCAGCCTCAACGTCGCGCCATTCGGTGGAACCGAGGCCGTAGCGGCCGTCCTGCGCCGAGGGCGCCAGTCCGTCGTTGCGGTAGGAAATCAGCAGGCTGGACATGCCCAGTTCCCGCGCCGTCCGGACCGCCCGCAGCGCCTCCTGCCGGGTGGCACCGCGCCCGTGCACCATGATCGCCCAGATGTCCGCCGCCGGTGCCGCCGGGATCAGCCACGCAGGCGCGGTCCCGCCGTCGACCTCGATCAGGACCTCTTCGGAGGGGAGCCCGATGCTGTCGGGATCCGGGTGGGTCGTGCCGGTCCAAATGCCGCGCCGCGCCGTGGCGAGGTCCCCGCTGTAGACGGCCTCGACTTGGCGCTGCACGGTGCGCTCGGCCGGTGAGTAGGACACGATCCTGCCAATCCTCGCGTGGCCCCGGCCGCCGTCGAACAGGAAACCATAAGTGCCCTCCACCGTGGTCTCGGGCGTGGCCGCCATGATGACCTGCAGCCCATGCGCGTCACGGATCACCGCGAGGATCTCCTGGTCCTCTTCGCGGACCCGGGCGGGGGTGATTACACGGCGGGCGAAGTACAGGGCCAGGGCTGAGGAGCCGGCGGCGAGCAGGCCGGCCGCAACGCTCCCGCCGATGATGCCGCCCACCGCCCACTTGGCGCTGCCCGGCAGCGAAACTTCGCCCGCGGGGGCCGGGAGAGTGGCCGCAGCCTTTGCCTGGGCGGTGGAGATCCGGTGCGGGGCGGGCAGGAGGCGCAGGGAGGAAGCCATGGCACCATTCTTACCGACCCCGCGGCTCCCGGCCGCATCCGCGCGGCGTCCGTGACCGGTAACGGGGTCCCTCCCGCACCATCGAGTGCTCCACAACTGCCCGTAAGACCGCCCAAAAGGGCGCGTTCGGAGCACTCGACGCCACATTTTGTGCGGGGCCAATGGCGCGGGGCTAGGCTGGGGGCATGAGTGATCCAATCGTCATTTTGACAGAAGAGCCCCTCGGCGCTGATGACCGCGTCAACATTGAAACCCTGGTTGCCGGCGGTGATACTCCGCTGGTGGTCCTGGTTCCGGCGAATACCGAGCGGCACCTGCTGGTCGATTTCCTGGAGAACCTCTCCCTGCTGGAGATCGCCAAGGCCTTCCGTGAATTGACGTCGCGCTCCGATCCCGCCGGGGAGCGGGCCGAAGCCGCCGAAACGCTGGCAACCTCGCTCACGGCCCTGGCCGGACTCGGCGGCGGCGTCACCGGCGAAATCGTCGAAGGCAAGGCCGTGGACAGCCTGGTCGCCAAGGTCAAGGAGCTGGGCGCCGGACAGGCTGTGGTAATTACCCGCCCGCACGCCGTCGCGGATACCCTCCACACTGACTGGGCCAACAAGGCACAGGACCAGCTGGGCCTTCCTGTGCTGCATCTGTACGCCGGATCGGGATTTATCGGGGACTCCTGAGCGTTACTCAGGCTATGAGCACCCTCGATAACACCTCAGAAAACACGTCCACGGTCGCTGGCCCGGCTGAAAATACGCCCGTCGAAAAGTCCGATGCGCAGTGGCGCGATGAACTGACGCCGGAGGAGTACCGCGTCCTCCGCCAGGCCGGGACCGAGCGCCCGTATACCGGCGAGTACTGGGACAGCCACACCGCGGGCGTCTACCAGTGCCGGGCCTGCGGGACGGAACTGTTCACGAGCAGCGAGAAGTTCGATTCGCACTGCGGCTGGCCATCGTTCTGGGCGCCGCTCGCGGAAGGCACCGTCCGCTACATCCATGACCGCGCCCTGGGCATGGAACGCGTCGAGGTCCGCTGCGCGACGTGCGATTCCCACCTTGGCCATGTGTTCGACGGCGAAGGATTTGGCACCCCCACGGACCAGCGCTATTGCATCAATTCAGTCTCGTTGAAGCTGGTTTCAGCGGACGACGCCGGCAAGTAGCCGGGCGGGGCGCCGGGGGACATGCCCATTCGTCGCACCCGGGGGCGAGTTCTAGTGATCGTTGCAACACCCCCTATGAACGGGAATTGCGACACACATGGAAACACCATCGATCAACAGTTCTTCCTTGAGGAAAAAAGCGTCTTTGAGGGAAGAACCTGGTC
>NZ_JBWZCH010000032.1:0-6830 GCF_059383435.1 Pseudarthrobacter sp. HLT1-7
ACAGGCTTGCCGTCGTGATCGTTCGTTGCCAGAAGGAGGAAGGCCTGGGGAAGGTTCAGCTCCGCCGCCTTCGATGTCTCAGCGTTCATACGACCATGGTGGCGCAGTCGGGCAGCCACCACAATGACGATTCACAAGCCGGAGACCAAAATGCCTGTTCGCAAACGAAATTGCATAGTACATTAGGTGCAACCTGCCTTGCAGAGTGATGTGCGTTACAGATAGGGGTCCGGATTTGAACACCGACGCGGTCGATCTTGAAGCCAGTACAGGAGCCACCAGCGGCGCCGGGAAGTCTTCCCCGGCGTGGCTCGGTGATGCGCTTCCTGACGTTCCGCTGTCCAAAGCCCAAAGCCGGGTGGTCGATGTCATCGGCCGCAATCCGCAACTCTCCTCGTACGCCGACATCGCCGAGATCGCCCAGCGCGCCGATGTCAACAACTCCACGGTAGTCCGCGCCGCCCAGCACTTGGGCTACCGGGGCTGGCCCGATCTCCAGCGGGAACTGCGCTCCCGGTACCTCGTGGTGATCTCCACCGAGGACACCCTGACTGAGCACGGCGAGCACCGCAGTCCCCTGCATGACGCGCTCAACCACGACATCGAGAATCTGCGCCTGACACTGGATTCCAATACGGCCAACGACGCCGAGGAAGCAATCGCGGCCATGGCCGCCGCCAAGTCCATCACCGTCGTCGGGATGGGCTCTTTCGCCGGCCCCGCCAGCGTGATGGCGCACCTGGGCTCCACCATGGGCTACCCCATCACTCTGGAGAACCGCGGCGGCGTCCACCTCGCTTCCAGCACCAACACCCTTGGCGAAGGAGATGTCCTGGTGGTCATAAACATGTGGCGCTCGATACGGCAGATCATCGTCGCCGCCGATGCCGCCAAGAAGGCAGGCGCAACGGTGATTGCTATCAGCGACATGCGCCGCGGCCGCTTGGCCGCTGCGGCTGACCATCTCCTGGTGGTGGCCTCGGAAGGAATCTCCTTCTTCCAGTCCGTCACAGCGACAAACTCTTTGGTTTACGGTCTGCTCGCGGGCATGGAGGCAGCGCACCCCGAACGCAGCCGCGCCGCCATCCGCCGCACCCAGCAACTGTGGAAAGACCTGGACATCTACCTCGACTGACCCCCGGACCCCAAATTCTTCCACCCTCCACCCGCATACTTCAGGAGAAGTTCATGAACACCAGCACCGACCGCCGCATAGCCGTCATTGGTCTCGGAGCCATGGGCGGAGCGATTGCTGCCACTCTCGACAAAGCCGGCTGGGACGTCACTGGATTCGATCCCTCCGCGTCCGCCAGGATTACCGCTTCCGACGCGGGAATTCCCACCACGGCAAGACTTGCCGATCTCGCCGGTACTCCGTACGCGGTTCTCTCGTTGCCCGCAGCCAGCATCGTGGACTTCACCGTTCCGCAGCTTCTGGCGGCAGCAGGGACCGTCGCGATCATTGACACCACCACCTCCGAACCGGGCACCAGCAAACGGATGGCCGCCCTTGCCGAAGCACAAGGGGCTGCCTTCGTGGACGCCCCGGTCTCCGGTGGCCGCGACGGAGCCGCAACGGGATCCTTAAGGGCCTTCGTCGGAGCAACCGACGCCGCTCTTGCGGCTGCCGAGCCTGTCCTGCTCGCCCTCACCGGCGGCAAGTACATCCACATCGGCGGCCCCGGCAGCGGCAACGTGGTCAAGCTCCTAAACAACATCCTGGCCGCGGCGAACCTGGTCTCCGTGGGCGAGGCCCTCGGCGTAGCCAAGGCCTACGGCATCGATCCTGCCACAGCGGCGGCGAGCATCAGTGAGGCCTCTGGCGGCAGCAAAGTCTCCGCGAACATGTATCCCAACTGGGTGCTCTCCGGCACCCACGATTCAGGCTTCTCCCTTGGCCTGATGGCCCGCGATGCCGCCCTCGCTGTTGACGTCGCGGCCCAGATCGGCGAAAGCCCGGCCCTGCTGGCAGCCGTCGCCGTCCAGTGGCAGGACGCTCTTGCCGTCCTTGGACCGCGCGCGGACTTCACCGAAATCGCCAGGACCATCGCCCCGTCCATCTCGCCCGCAGGCGCACCCACGCCGCACCCAGCGCAGAAAACGCAGCAAGCGGCACCATCGCCGTCGGCTGATTCCCCTGCCTCCAACCTCGAAGGAACAGCACATTGAACATCGCCACGGCACCTACCTCCTCCTCGGCAGCTACTGCCCGGGCGGTCCTGGACGCAGCCTTCCCGGCTGGCCTCGGCGCCTTCGTTGACGGCCGGACCATGCCCGGCAGCGGCGAGAGCATCACGCTCACTGCGGCGGCGACCGGCGAACCGTTTGCCACCTATGCCGATCCCGGCGCCGAGGGCGCCAACGCCATACTGGAGAGCTCGACGGCGGGTGCAGCGGCCTGGGGCGCAATGAACGGCTTCGAACGGGCAGCAATCCTGCGCAACGTCAGCCGCGCGGTGGAAGCACATGCGGAGGAACTTGCCATCCTCGAGTCAGCCACTACCGGCAAACCCATCCGTGACGCCCGCGTCGAGTCTGCCAAAGTGGCTGAAATGTTCGGCTACTACGCGGGCTGGGCGGACAAACTGACGGGGCAGACCATTCCCGTTCCCGGGCCGTGGCACACTTACACCGAGCGTGTTCCGTGGGGCGTCGTCGTCGCCATCACACCGTGGAACGCGCCCCTGTTCACGGCGGGCTGGAACTCCGCCGCCCCGCTGGCGGCTGGCAATGCTGTGGTCATCAAGCCCAGCGAATTCACGCCGGCCTCTTCGGTCCGGCTCGCCCAGCTGGTGCACGAAGCGGGGCTACCGGCAGGCGTGTTCAACGTGGCGACGGGACTGGGCCGGACCGTTGGTGCCGCCCTCACCACCGACCGGCGCGTTGGCAAAGTCAGCTTCATCGGCTCGGTCCCCACCGGACGACGGGTGGCTGTCGCGGCCGCGCAGGCCGGGATTCCCGCTCTGCTGGAACTCGGCGGCAAAAGCGCGAACATTGTGTTCGCCGACGCCGACCTGGACCGTGCCGCCGACGGTGCCATCTCTGCGATCTTCTCGGGTGCAGGACAGTCATGCGTCGCCGGATCACGACTCCTGGTGGAGCGGAGCGTGTACGCGCAGTTCATCGAGATGGTGGCCGAGCGGACCGCGCGGCTGCGCATCGGGGACCCGCTCAGCGCGGACACCGAAGTTGGCCCGATCATCACAGCCCAGCAGTTCGCCACCGTCAACTCCCTCATCGAGGCCGGACTGAACGACGGCGGACGCCGGGTCACCGGGTCGACGCTTCCGGATGCACTCGCCGGGTCCCCACTGGCCCGCGGACACTGGGTCATGCCGACCCTGCTCGACGGAGTGACGCCCGAGAACCGCCTAGAAACCACGGAAGTTTTCGGTCCCGTACTCGGGGCAGACTCGTTCGACACGGAAGCGGAGGCCATTGCGAGGGCAAACAACACCAGCTTCGGCCTGGCCGGTGCTGTGTGGACCTCTGATGTCTCCCGCGCGCACCACATCGCCCGCAAGGTGAAGGCCGGCACGTTCTGGATCAACTCCTACAAAACCATTCACGTGGCAGTTCCGTTCGGCGGCTTCGGCGATTCCGGCCACGGCCGTTCTTCCGGTCCCGGAGTCCTGGACGAGTACACCCAGACGAAGGCCATCTGGGTGCCCACGCGTGCAGCAGGCTCTCCCTTCCCATCGCTGTCCTACTAGAACAGGCAGATACTGATGAAACTGACAGACACAACCCCCGCCGTGGCGACCCTCCGCAGGGCCCTTGCCAACGGTGTCGAGGACTGGAAGCCACGGGTCCAGACCATGGCGCGGGAAATCCACGCCCACAAGGAGGTGTCCTTCGAGGAGGTCCGCTCAGCGGAAGCGGCAGCAGCACTGCTGGCCGACGGCGGCTTCAAGGTTGAGCGCGGGACCAGTGGTCTCCCCACGGCCTTCACCGCGAGCGCCGGCAGCGGCGAACTGACGGTAGCTCTGTGCGTGGAATATGATGCGCTCCCCAACATCGGGCACGCGTGCGGGCACAACCTGATCGCGGGCGCCTCCGTCGCCGCCGCCCTTGCCCTGCGACCGTACGTGGATGAGATGGGCATCACGCTGAAGGCCATCGGAACGCCAGCCGAGGAGCACGGCGGCGGCAAGGCCCTCCTGCTGGAACGCGGAGCGTTCGACGGCGTCGGCCTGGCACTGATGGTGCATCCCGTCCAGGACGGCCTGACGTATAACCCGGCAGGCACCAGTGCCCAGGCCGTGGGCCGGTACAAGGCGACCTTTACAGGTAAAGCAGCACACGCGGCGGCTGCCCCGCATCTCGGCGTGAACGCCGCAGACGCCGCCGTGCTGAGCCAGGTCGCCATTGGTTTGCTCCGCCAGCAGATCCCCGGGGACCACCGCATCGCGTGCTTCGTCGCCGAAGCCGGGCACGTCACGAACATCATTCCGGAACGGGCGGTGGTCCAGTTTGAATGCCGGGCCTTCACTCTGACGGAATATGAGGCCTTGCTCGAACGCATCCGCCGCTGTTTCGAAGGGGCCGCACTGGCTACGGGGACAACGCTGGCCGTCGAGGCAGCAGAGCCCCTCTATGAACCCCTGCTTCAGGACAACGGGCTGGCTGCGCACTGGACCGAGGCCATGGAGGCGTTCGGTAAAGACACCTCGCCCTCGGCCGGCCTCAGTGGCGGCTCAACCGACATGGGCAACATCTCCCAGGTCATCCCGTCTCTGCATCCCTGGCTAAGCATTCCCGGTGCGGACGTACCCATCCACTCACACGAGTTCGCCGCCCTCGCAGACTCCCCGGAGGCGTACGGCGTGATGTTCGAGGCAGCCACCGCGCTGGCCTGGACTGTCGCCGCCGCGGCCTCAACCCCCACCGAAAGAGCACGCTTCATCAAAGCGGCATACCGCCGTCGTACTTTCACCCAGGAAGGCACTTCATGAGTACCAGCACCACAACCGCGCGGACAGACAAAGCTGGTGCCCGACTGACGCTTCCGGTCGCTGCTTTGGCCTTTGTCATTGCCTTAGCCGTCCAGCTGATCGGCCAGGCCAAGATTGACCTCGGAATCGGCGCAATCGTCATCTTCCCCATGGTCTGGGGCCTCGTCCTGGGACTCTTGGTCTCCGTCCAGAAGTTTAAGCCGCTGGGCCTGGACCTGCAGCGGATCGCGGCCGCCCTGGTGGGCGTGGCCGTTCTGCTCCTTGTGGCCAGGCTGGCGTTCAACATCGGCCCCAGCCTGCCCAGCCTGATCAAGGCCGGCCCCGCCCTGCTTCTGCAGGAAGTAGGCCACCTGCTGGGCACCATCGCGCTGGCCCTCCCCTTGGCTGTTCTGCTCCGGATGGGAAAGGCAACGGTAGGGGCCACGTTCTCCCTTGACCGCGAACCGTCATTCGCCATGGTCTCCGAAAAGTACGGTCCCGATTCGGACCAGTACCGGGGCGTGCTGGCCATGTACGTTTTCGGAACCCTCTTTGGCGCCGTGTTCATCACGCTGCTCACCTCGCTGGTGGCGAACTGGAAGATCTTCGACCCTCTGGCCCTGGCCATGGGCGCCGGCGTGGGGTCCGGTTCCATGATGGCGGCGTCCTCGGCCAGCATTATCGCGGCCTATCCCGGGGACCAAGAAGCCATCCTCGGCATGGCGGCAGTGTCCAACCTGATCACCACCATCCTCGGCGTCTACGTCGGAATCTACATCGCGCTGCCGCTGGCGGACCGTTTCTATAAAGTCCTCACCCGCAAGCAGACCCGCGAAGCCGCGGCCGTCACGGCAGGGGCCCCCGGCGAGCGCGGCCGGGCCGACGTTGAGCGGGAAGAGGCCCAGGCCGAAGAAAACCGCCGGTTCCGCGAACAGGTCGTCGCGTCCTCGGCAGCCATCAAGCTCCCGCTGTGGCTGTCCCTGTCAGTCCTTACGGTCCTGGGCATCGGCACTGCCTCGGTGGCGGCCAAAGGATTCAGCCTGACGATTGTCGGCGGGTACGGAATCATGCTCGCCCTGGTCCTGGTCAGCATTGCCCTGGCGAAGATCACCAGGAAAATATCGGCGATCGTCTTCATCACCACCATCGGCGCCTACATCTCCAGCCCCTGGTTCTTCGGTGCAGCAGCTCTCACCACCGTCATCAAGTCGGTCGACTTCCTCTCCATCGCGACCGTCATGCTGACGCTCGCGGGTCTGTCCCTGGGCAAGGACATCCCTTTGCTGAAGACCATCGGCTGGAAAATCATTCCCGTGGGCCTGGTCGCCATCACCGCGTCCTTCCTGCTCTCTACCGTGATCGCGGAGTTCGCGTTGGGGCTTTGGCACTAGCCATCGGTGCCGCTTTCTTGCGGCAGCACGGAGCGGGCGACGGCGGGAGCTCCCGCCGTCGCCCTATTGCGTTCAGCGGGGTGCCTCAAGGGCGGATCCACCAGTCAGGCCAGCCAACGGCCTGGGCCGCGTCGCCAGAGGGTTCATCAAGGTACTCGGTGACGCTTACGCCTGCGCGAGACGATAGTTTTGTGCGATGACTGCTAGTTACAGGTACGACGTGGAGATCCTGCATCTGCCCGTGTCGTCGGCGCAGGCTTACTTCGGCCGCGAACGCGAAAGCGCAGCCGACGTCCCCGCGGCAGACGCCGAGCAAGCGGACTCGTGGCCGGCGGCGGGCTGCCGGAGTTCGCGCAGCTGGCAACTCCCCCGCTTAGCGATTTCAGCAGCATCACAAGGTTGGGGCTTCTGCCTCCGCCAGTCTGATCAAACGAAGTTCGTCCTCCACCGCGCGGGAAGGCCAATAGTCCTTGGATAGCTCTCCTGAGCGGCTTCGATCTGCTGC
>NZ_JBWZCH010000033.1:0-6012 GCF_059383435.1 Pseudarthrobacter sp. HLT1-7
TCCGACACCGCCGCCGGCCTGCTGAACAAAACCTTCAAGACCGACGCCGTGAAAGCCGACATGCTCGTCGGCATCGCCAAAATCACCGTCAACACCAAATAACACCCCCCGCAACAGCGGCGCCCGAAGCACCGGCAGGAAGTGCCGCGGTTCCTCCACCGGAGGGTCCGCGGCACTTTTCCGTGCGCATACCGTATGGATTTGCGGTCTCAGCACTCCCGGGACAGCCGTAGCCTTGAAAGGTGACTGAAATGAGCGAAGCCATGGTTGATGTTGTTCTGCCGTGCTTGAACGAAAGAGGCGCCCTGCCATGGGTTCTGTCCCGCATTCCCGAGGGATACCGGGCCATTGTGGTCGACAACGGCTCCACGGATGGATCGGCCGAGCTCGCAGCCACTCTCGGAGCGGTTGTGGTCCGGGAGGAACGGCGGGGTTTCGGGGCAGCCGCCCATGCAGGCCTGCTCGCAGCCACCGCAGAATTCGTGGCTTTCTGTGACTGTGACGGTTCGCTGGACCCGGCGCAACTGCCCGAGCTTTTCGCGCCCATCTTGGACGGCAGCGCGGATCTGGTGTTGGGGAGCCGCCAGCCTGAGCCTGGTGCGTGGCCCTTCCACGCCCGCATCGCCAATGTGGTGTTGGCGTGGAGGCTACGACGCCTGACTGGTGAACGGGTGACGGATCTCGGACCGATGCGGGCAGGGCGCCGCCTTGAGCTGTTGTCCCTCGGCTTGGAGGACCGCCGCAGCGGATACCCGCTGGAGATGTTCCTCAAGGCCAGTCTGCGCGGCTGGCGGATCATCGAAATCCCCGTGCCGTACGCTCCCCGGACCGGCAAATCGAAGGTGACCGGAACCCTCCGCGGAACGCTCACAGCGGTGCGCGACATGTCGGCGCAGCTCAAAGCGGCAGCTGCGTCCACGGGTTCCGGACCGGTCCGAGACAGCGCCGGCAACGAATAATGTATATGAGCAACGACATCGATCTGACAGTGGCAGTCATTGCCAAGCAGTGCATGCCGGGAAAGGTCAAGACCCGGCTCAGCCCTCCGCTCACACCGGAAGGAGCCGCTGCCCTGGCACAGCTGAGTCTCAGCCGCACCCTGGCCACGGTGCGGCTCCTCCCGGTCAGCAAAAGACTCCTGGTCATGGACGGAACGCCGGCCGCCCAGGACGCGGCTCATTTCACCGTTGTGCAGCAGGCTTCGGGCGGGCTGGACGAACGGCTGGCTGCCATCTGCGATGCGGCCACGGGCCCGCTGCTGATCATCGGCATGGATACCCCACAATTTTCAGCGGACCATCTGGCGCCGCTGCTCAATGATTGGCCCCCGCACGCGGCAGTTCACGATGCGTGGCTGGGACCGGCAACGGATGGCGGTTTCTGGGCCCTCGCGCTGCGCCGGCCTGACGGAGCACTGATCCGGGGAGTGCCGATGTCCACGGACACCACCGGAGCCCAGCAGCTCGCCCGCCTCTCCGCCGCCGGCCTTAATGTGGGAATGCTTCCCGAACTGCGGGACATGGACCACTTTAGCGATGCACTCAAGATCGCCGGCGAAATTCCCGGCACCGATTTCGCCCGCGCGGTGAATGAAGCGGCGGTCGTGGGACTGGGCTCACACCCCACGGCCGGGGTGACGCGATGACGGCCGCCGGCGTGGCTTCTGTGGCCCATTTCGGTCAGGGCCACCGTGAACCCTATGCGCGGGCGCTTGCCGACGGATCCGGCACCCTGACGTTACGGCCGGACAGCGAGCACCACAACGCAGCCCCTGTGGCCTTCGATGTACGCAGTTGGTGCGAGGACGCCAGTCTGCTGGAGCGCTCACTGCTGCAGGGCCTTAAGGGGCCAGTGCTCGACGTCGGCTGCGGCCCGGGCAGGTTGCTGGCTGCTGCCCAGCGGATGGGACTGGCGGCCCTGGGCATCGATATCAGCGCAGAGGCGGTCAGCCGGGCGCGCGGCCGCGGTGCCCGCGCACTCGAACAATCGGTTTTCTCCCCGGTACCCCAGGCCGGTCATTGGCAGTCCGTCATCTTGCTCGACGGCAACATCGGCATCGGCGGAAGCATTACGTCCCTGCTGCGGCGATGCCGTCAACTCGTCGCTCCTGGCGGGACCCTGCTGGTCGAGGTCGAAGCCGACGAGGACATGGACACCGTCTATTCCGCCGTGCTGGAGGACGCCGATGGGAACCAAAGCGAGCCTTTTAACTGGGCACGAACGGGCACCGCAGGTCTCTTGTCCCGGGCGCTGCGCAGCGGGTGGACCATTGCCTCCATTCAACGCCTTCAGGGCCGCGTCTTCTGCCGCCTCACGCCCGCTCCGGAACCCGGCAGGTTTCCCGGGTGAGCATCACCACCCCATCAACCCGCGCATCCGGCACAAGGCTCAGGCTGTTCGTTATTCTGCCCTGCATGTTCCTTCTGAGTGCCGGGTTGCTGTGGTGGATGGTACTCCCGGGAAACCCGATCGAGTCCGCCCCTATTCTCGGAACCTGCATGTCGTGGATCGTGCTGATCGGCGCGGTCAGGCTCCTACGCGACGTGCCCCGGCGCCGGGTCGGTGCCGTGATCATCGCCGGAACCGTGCTGCTGGGCGTCGTTGCAGTGAGCGCACCACCCCGGACCAGCAACGACTCTGCCCGCTATGCCTGGGACGGGATCGTTCAAAAGGCCGGAATCTCGCCCTATTCGCATGTACCCGTGGATGAGACCCTGAGCGGCCTCAGGCCGGATTGGCTGTTCGTGCCCGGCGATTCGGGCGACGACGGCGGGACGGTCTGCGCCAAGGACCTGTTTGGGACGGAATCCGTTGCGGCCTCCGGCTATCCGTCCGGGAACCCGCTGTGCACGGCCATCAACCGGCCGCACGTTCCCACCATCTATCCGCCCACGTCCGAAATCTACTTCCTCGGCGTGCGCGCCGCCGTCCCGGACTGGGTCGGTTACCTCCCGTTCCAGCTGGGCGGACTGCTCATCAGCCTGGCCGTCGGGCTGATGCTCCTCCGCGTCCTCGCCCAACGCGGCCTGCCACTGCATCTGGCCGCAGTCTGGGGGTGGAGCCCATTCGTGCAGCTTGAAGCCGTGAACAACGCCCACGTCGATCTGCTGGGCGGCGCCCTGATCCTGGCCGCCGGAATGCTGCTGGCCGGCGGCAAGCCGCTGCGCTCCGGAGCGGCGTTCGGTGCCGCAGTGGCCACCAAACTCATTCCGGTCATTGCGGCCCCTGCGTTGTTGTTCCGGCGCCCGGCCCGGTTCATCGCCGCGGCACTGGGGACCTTCGCCCTCCTCTACGTGCCCTATGTGGCCGCTGCCGGCGTCGGCGTCCTGGGCTTCCTGCCCGGCTACCTCAAGGAGGAGAACTACAGCCAGAGCGGCGGCAGCCGTTTCGGGCTCGCCCAACTCGTCTCTACCGGCCCCTGGCCGCCGGTACTCAGCGCAGCGGCCCTGGCCGTCGTCGCGCTCGCCGTGCTGCGGCGGACCCGCGCGGGGAATATCTGGGAGCAGCAGACGGTCATGATCGGGCTGACGCTGCTGATTGTGAGTCCCACCTACCCCTGGTACGCGCTGATGCTCCTGCCGTTCATTATCCTGAGCCGGCGATGGGAATACGTCGGTGTGCTCCTTGCCCTGGACTTCCTCTACCTGGTCCCCACCGAGGACCCGTTCAGTCTTCCGCTCAACCAGACGGCCCTCCTCCTGGCCGCAACCGCCATCGCGGCCGGTATCTGGTGGCGGCGCCGCGCCGAAGTCAGGCAGGCCGCCGTCGCCGGCCTCAACTCCGACGTGCCGGACAGGGTGGATTCAGCCCAGTGACCGGCACCCATCCGTCCACCACAAACTCCCCCGAATGGCAGGATTGCATCATGGACACATCATCTACCGGCACGCCGCAGGCGCGCATCGGCATCATCGGCGGCTCCGGCACGTACCGGCTCCCCGGAGCAACTGTCAGGGCCACGATCGACGTCGACACGCCGTACGGGCCGCCGTCGGGGCCTGTGACGCTGGCAGACGTAGCCGGGCGCACGGTGGCGTTCCTCCCCCGCCACGGCGGGAACCACTCGCTTCCGCCGCAAAAGATCAACTACCGGGCCAACCTTTGGGCGCTCAAGAGCCTCGGCATTGAGGCGGTGCTGTCATCCTCGGCAGTGGGAGGCCTGCGGGAAGGCTTCGGGCCCGGGACGTTCGTGGTGACGGACCAGCTGATTGACCGCAGTTGGGGACGGGCCGACACGTTCTTCGACGGCACCTCGGCCGACGGCGTCTCCGCG
Organism: Pseudarthrobacter sp. HLT1-7; assembly: GCF_059383435.1. NCBI lineage: Bacteria > Bacillati > Actinomycetota > Actinomycetes > Micrococcales > Micrococcaceae > Pseudarthrobacter > Pseudarthrobacter sp. HLT1-7. The sequence goes on from NZ_JBWZCH010000033.1 coordinate 4,274, forward strand.
GCCGGTGTCCAGCACCTGCCGGCCTCGGAACCGTTTTGCCCGGCGCTGCGGTCGCAGCTGGCATCCGCGCTTGCGGCCCACGACCTGTCCTACGTTCCACAGGGAACGGTGGTGGTGATCAACGGACCACGCTTTTCCACCAGGGCCGAGTCGGCCTGGTACGTCAGCGGCGGCGCCGACATCATCAGCATGACCCAGTACCCGGAACCCGTTCTGGCCGCCGAGCTGAACATGGGCTTTGCCAACCTGGCGTTCATCACCGATTCCGACACCGGGCACGACGGCTCGGATCCGGTCACGGCCGACGCTGTCTTCGCCCGGCTGAAGAATGCCCAGGGCAATGTCCTGGCCGTGCTCAAAGCGACCGTAGCGGCAATCGGCGATGACTACTCCCCCCGTCCGCTGATGGACCAGGAAGCGGTGCGCCGGATCATGGCGCTCCCCGCAGTCAAGGAAGCGGTGACCGGCCGATGAAACTTCTCATCACGGGCGGCGCCGGGTTCATCGGTTCCCATATTGTCGAGGCCGCCCTCGCCAGGGGATGGACGGTGCGGGTGCTGGACTCGCTGGACCCCGGTCTTCATCCCCGGCCGCCCGTGTTCGACCCGCGGGTTGAACTCCTGGTCGGCGATGTAGCCGACCCGGACACGGTCGATTCCGCGCTGCGCGGGATCGACATCGTCTGCCACCAAAGCGCGAAGGTGGGGCTCGGCGTGAGCTTCGCGGACGCGCCGGACTATATCCGCAACAACGATTACGCCACCGCCGTCCTGCTGGCTGCGATGGAACGGCACGGCAACACCAGGCTGGTCCTGGCCTCGTCCATGGTGGTCTACGGCGAGGGTGCCTACGCCGACGCCCAAACAGGGCGTCCCGTCAGGCCCGGACCCCGCGACGAGGCTGACCTGCGGGCCGGCCTTTACGATCCCCGAAACCCCGAGACCGGGGCCGTCCTTATCCCCGCGATGGTCACCGAGGATGCACCGCTGGATCCGCGCAACGTCTATGCCGCATCGAAACTGAGCCAGGAGCATCTTGCCGCTTCGTGGGCCCGAAGCACCGGCGGCTCGGCAGTCGCCCTGCGCTATCACAATGTCTACGGCCCCAGAATGCCGAAGAATACGCCCTACGCCGGAGTCGCGTCACTGTTCCGTTCAGCGTTGGCCCGCGGCGAGGCTCCCAGGGTCTTCGAGGATGGCGCCCAGCGCCGCAGCTTCATCCATGTCCGGGACGTCGCAGCGGCAAATATTGCCGCTGCCGAGTCGCTGGCCGGCCCCAGGGCACCAGACTTCCGCGCCTACAACGTCGGAGCGGACGAGGTCCGTACCATCGGTGACGTGGCCACGGCGCTGAGTACTTTCTGCGCCGGTCCGGCCCCGGTGGTGACCGGCGAGTACCGGCTCGGGGACGTGCGCCACGTAACCGCGTCCTCGGGGCTGATCAGAGCTGAACTGGGCTGGGCCCCTGCCGTGGGCTTTGACGAAGGCATGCGGGAATTCGCCGCCGCCCCCCTGCGGGGCGAAAATAGCTAACCCCGGGGCTAACAGGAAAGCCACGGACCCCCAAGGTCCGTGGCTTCCTGCTGTGTCCTGCCGGCGCTTCAGGCGGCGCGTCGGGCGCCGCTGTTGCGGGGGGTGTTATTTGGTGTTGACGGTGATTTTGGCGATGCCGACGAGCATGTCGGCTTTCACGGCGTCGGTCTTGAAGGTTTTGTTCAGCAGGCCGGCGGCGGTGTCGGA
>NZ_JBWZCH010000034.1:0-5304 GCF_059383435.1 Pseudarthrobacter sp. HLT1-7
GGTCCACCTTGGTCTCACCGGCGGAGAGGGAGAACCCGGAGCCGGCGTGGCTGATCAGGCCCTGGACGAACGGGCGGTAGTCCTTCGCGGGATCGTAGTAATCGACCTTGCCGCCGCTGATCGGGAAAATCAGCGACCCGTCGGTCAGCGCCGCGGTACCCACAACCCCCGGGGTGAGCTTGAGGCTCTCCAGGGCCGCGGCGAAGGAGGCATCGAGCTTCACCGCGGTGGAGGTTCCCGTCAGCGCCGGGATCGCGGCCAGCGGCTTGGCCTTCTCAACGGGCGCCGCGGCCGAGGACGAGGCAGCCGGCGCCGACGAGGACGNGAGGACGTGGCAGCCGGGCTGCACGCGGCGAGGGAGAACATCAGCGAACCGGCAGCGGCAACGCTCAGGAAAGTCTTAGTTGACGTACGCATGGGAGTACTCCTTGAAATCAGTGGGGGTGTCCGGTCCCGAGGATGGTTCCTGCCGAGTGGCTCGGACGGGGCCGGTGCTTATCTGTCAGGAGTACTTCGACAGCACACCGGCTACGGATGGGTTCCACCGTGTTCGTGACCAATCCGTGACCTCGTGCCCTGGACCGGCTCGTCCAGGATCCTTCCCGTGGCCGTCATCGCCGACCGGCCTGTGTCCCCGATCAGTACCTCCAGGACCCCGCACTTCGTCGGCGTCGTAACCGGCCGCCCGATCGGCAAGGCGCTCGGCATCGCCGTTCCCGCCCTGCCGACGGAGTCGCCGGCGGCGGGGCCGGCCACACCCGACGGTTGACCCATGTCCACTTTTAGAGTCACCGAAATGCACTCATTCCCGCCCCGGATGAAGACACTTTTCCCTGGTCAACAACTTCCATGAGCGGACCACGTGGTCTCGCTGGGAGTCTGCGGACCCCGACCACCTTCACCCTGACGCCGGCCGGCAGCGGGACCCAGATGACGTGGACGGTGACCGTTGAGAATAAAGGGATCGGCACGGTCTTCGCCTTGTTCATGAACATCGACAAAAATGGTCGGCTCCGACTTTGAGAAGGGCCTGGCGTCGCTCGCGGACGCCATCTCACAGCGCAAGGCTTGAGCAGGACTCCGGCTGGCATGACGCAACTGGGGTGGACCCCCGGCAATCTCGCCTCGTCCTTCACCTCGAAGCGAAACAACCGGCGCGCTGAGGGCACTCACCGACGACTGGAGCAGGGACCAGTCCCTGCCACTGTGTCTGACAGGGCCAGTGCGCGCGCCCGATGTCCTCCTGTCCGCTTGGCGCCTGGGTCAGGAGATCGAAGATTAACATGCCCGTGGCTCTACTTGAATCGGCCTGCCGGGCCTAAGGTTGGGCGAGAGGAACCGTCGACAGGAGTACCACCATGATTACCCTGCAGATCGAACACCTGGTCCGGGACTTCCGAATGTGGAGGAGGGCCTTCGACAGTGACCCGCTGAACCGCGCAGCCTCGGGGGTGCGGTCTTACCGGATCTCGCGGCCGCTCGACCAGGAGGACTACGTGATGCTGGAGATGGATTTCGATACGCAGGAGGCCGCCGTGGATTTCCTGGCCCGGCTGCAGAACCAGACGTGGAAAACCGGTGTGACGGCCCCGTCCCTGGTCGGTGAGCCATCGACCAGGATAATTGAGACGGTCGCGGTCGAGACGGTGGCCGGTCCCTAGCCCTCTCCAACCCCGGCACTTCGCTGTCGAGTTGTTCTCCTCGGATTCCGCGGGACAGGGTGCCCCGTTCCGGGGTTCAGGCGAGGCGTGGGTGGTTTCCCCGGGCTCTTGACTCTCCTCGCCGGACGCCTACGATGGTGCGCATCAACACCTTCGAAGAGCAGATGCGTGATGCCCTCGCTGATGTTGAGTATGTTGATGATCCTGGGAGTTTGGGGCCTGAGGCCGGCACGACGTGACCGGGTTCGCCGACCTGCTCGCGGACGGAACTGCGTGACAGGTGGCGGCTGGCCATTGCTTCCAGGAGCCTGATCAACGCCGATCAAGAGGGAGAAAACAATCATGCTGAAGGAACTCGACATCATCGCAGTCCTCCCAGTGAAGGACATGGCGAGGGCGAGAGATTTCTACCGGGACGTGCTGGGACTGGAGCCCTCGGACGCCATGGACGAGGAGAACCTGCTCTACCGCTGCGCGAACGGAACCGCCGTCATGCTATACAAGACCGACAATGCGGGCACCGCGAAAAACACCCAGATGGGCTGGTGGACGGGCAACATCGAGGCCGAGGTCGAGGAGCTGCGGAGCCGTGGCGTCGTCTTCGAGGAGTACGACTTTCCTGGCCTGAAGACTGACAACGGCATCGCGGCCACCCCGGTGGGGAAGGCTGCCTGGTTCACAGATAGCGAGGGAAACATTCTCAACATCTTCCAGCGCCAGTAGCCCTGCCGTCCCGTTGACCCCGGCCACCACATATCAGCCGGGATGACGACAGTCTGCCCAATTGGGGGCCGGCTGGCCGAAGCCCGCGGTCCCGGCTGCAGGTCCCGAGTTGCACGAGCGGCTCAGCTGAGGTTAGTCCAGGGGCAGCGTTATCGTCACACAGGTGCCTGTAGCGGTGGACGAATCGATGATCATCTCTCCGCCCGCAAGGCCTACTGCCAGGCGCATGAGCCGCAGTCCCATGCCGGAATGCCGGCCGATCATGGCTGCCGGCGCGTCGAAACCGCGGCCGTCGTCGGTCACTTTGAGCTGAACGGCGTGACTCACGCCGTGGGCGACGCAGCCGAGCCGGACTGTCACGGCTGATGCTTCGGCGAATTTGTGGATATTACTGAGGAGCTCCTGGGCCGCCCGGTACAGAAGCATCGCGGATGGCCGGTCCACTTCCATCCCGTGGTGCGGGGTCTCCAGATGCACCGAGGTTCCGTGTTCGCGGAGAGGGAGAGTCAAACGGTCAATTGCGCCGGTCACTCCAAGGGTATGGAAATCGATCGGGTGGGTATCAGTGAGGACGCCACGTACGGCGACGACTTCATCGCTTAGCACTGATTTCATACTCCTACTGTGCGCTTGTGTCCTTGGCATTTTCTTATGCCGCGCCGCTGACAACGCATCTGGACGACGGCCCACAGTGCCGGAGGTCAGGGTGCAGACTGCGGAGACGGCGTGAACCTGCCCGTCCGCGTCTTTGTAGACGGCAGTGCTTTCGCCGTTCACTTCGATGCCGGTTCCGACCCCGGGGCCAGCGCCGGGGCCGGCACAACGGTTGCCGGTTCAGGCTGGCGTTGCCGGGCCCGACGCGTCCGGGACAAATTCACGGACACCGTTGTTGCGTTTTTTGTGGGCGGGATCCGCCGGTCCCAGAGCCTCCAGCAGGGGAGACAAGTGCATCCCGAACCGACCCCGATGGCCCTTGCGCAGCCCGTACCAGCCGCCGACCGGATTGACCGCGTCCCGGCCCCCCGGTGGCCGTCTTGAGCGTCCAGGGATACTGTTCGCTGCCGGTTGCGGTGGCGTACTTCCCTGGGCCGGGCCGGAATTCCGGCGCTCTTTGACCGAGCCCGCCGGGATATTGGGGGTGTCCGCCATGGGTCTTGCCGATGCTGCGGGGGCGGGTCGTTCAGCGCCGCTCGATGGTGAAGGCATCGGTGAAGCTGTACCCTTCGGCCGGGACGAATCGGGCGGAGAGCCGGTCCGCAGTGGCCGTCACATCGAGGGTGCCCAGGGCAGGATTGCGGTTCTTACCGGACACCGCTGCGAAGTACCGGGCCTCGGAGTCCTTGGCCTGTACATCGCGAAGCGCCCTGCCGCCAGTTCCCGCGGTAGCGAACACGGTTCCGGCGCCCCGCACCATGCTGGCGTCGGTGTCGGCGAGGCAGCTTGCCGAAAAAGCCTGGGGGACCAGATCAGGGCAGGAAGTGCCGGTCCCGAGTTGGTGTGTGCGCTGGTAGTGGTGCTCATGGCCGGACAGCACCAGGTCGACCTTCTTGGCCATCAGCATGTTGGTGAAGTCCTTGCCGGCCTGGCACTGGTATCTGCCCATGCTCAGGCAGGGGGTGTGCATTCCGACGACGGTCCACGGAATCTTCGCCGCGGCGGCCCCGTCGATGGCATCGACGGTCCAGCGCCAGCGTTCGCTGTCTTTCGAATAATCCAGGGGCTTTCCGTCCTTGAAGTCGATGCCCGGCGAGACCATTACAAAGCGCACGATGGGGTCCTTCTCGGGGAAGTCCGCGTACCACTGCGTTCCGTAGTTCCCCTGGATGCCGGGAAGTTTGTTGGGCAGGCACCGGACGATGTTGTCGATGTCACCATCGTGCCCGTCGCTCTCGTGGTTGCCAGTGACTACTTGGTAGGGAAATTCCTGGCCCAGCTTGCCCTTGACCATGTCGCAGAAACGCTGCTCAATGCCGGCCTTGTAGGTGAAATCACCGAGGGCCAGATTCACTTGCGGCCGAAGACCGGCTATGGTGTCCAGTACTTTCATGGCGCCGTCGTCGACGCCAATGTCTCCCTGTGCCGTGAAGTGCACCGAGCCAACAGGCGCCGCCGGGGGGCTGGGCGGCGGACTTGGCGGCGACGAAACGGAGGTCGCCGTCGCTTTGGGAGTTCCGAGCGTTGCCGGGGGACTGGGTGGAGGCTCGGGGGGGCTCGGCTGGCATCCGGACATCAGCAGCGCCAGGCACACAAACACGGTAGTAGCCAGGCCTCGCGGTCCTCGTTTCGCGGACGTCGGAACCACAATTCCTCCCGTGGGCAGCAGAGCACGGACAAGCGCCTGGTCTGAGGCTTAATTATCGCCGAACGCCCGCAATATGTAACCCCGGTCGCATAGCCAGTTTCCGGCGACGGTGGGAAAGTGGTCACCAGGACGTATCTTCCGGTGCTGGGATGCGGCATACGGTGCACACCCGCCGCCGCCGTCGCAGGCTCCGCCGCGCAGCGACACGCCGAGCAGTGTCACAATGGCTACCAGCTGGCAGCATCGTTGCGGCCGCATTGCTGACTGCTGCATTGCCGGGCGGCCACGCGCCAATCCGGCTGGGGTGCGGACATGGAACGCTCGTCTTTCCAGATCGGGATCACCCTGGATCCGCACTCCGGACACGGCGGCTCAACGTGAGCGCGCCTTTGGGCTTTGTTCAAAATTCCCCCCCAGAAATTTTCCCCGACAGTGAATGGGCTTGGCCGAAACCCCAGAGAATCTAGCCCGGATTTTTCATGATGGTCGGATGGGCGGTCAGGTCAGGGTCTGATTCCCGTTCCGTTTGATTTTTATGGTTTTGGGCGTGCTGGAGGGGCCTGTTGTCGCTGGTTGGGCGTCGGGTTCCACGTCTCCGCTAGGTTGTGCTGGTCGTTG
>NZ_JBWZCH010000035.1:0-4585 GCF_059383435.1 Pseudarthrobacter sp. HLT1-7
ACCACAAACAAGGACCCGAAGATCCTCGCCCTGCCCGACACTGCGTGGATTAACAATCCAGCCGAGAGGACCGCAGCAAAAGAAGCCGCCTAACTCCCACTGGCCTCATTCACCTTGACAAATTCCGTTGTCGCAACGGTGGGGGTTCTCATTGACCCATCAACAGCATGCCAGCGACACAGTCAGTGCCACGTGACGGAATCGGTCTGAAAGAGAATCGCCACAAAGAACTCCGGATTGCTGGTGGCGCCACACCGAATTTGTGGCCTAGCTCTATGCTCTGCAGCGGGCGGTGCTGGCTTCGTTCGCCAGCGACGATCCCGGTTTCGGGCCTCTGGCATTTCACGAGCGGCTGGCGCAGGCAGTCGAGCGGCTGGGGATCCATTCCCGGACGGCCGGTCGTGCCTGCCTGAAGGCACACTAGGAGTTCGCAGTGAGAATCCTCCGTCTCGACGCACCGGGCTTCGTTGAGTGGCAGGCGGCTTCCCACCAAGTCGGTGAAGAATTCTGAAGTCATGCTGTCCGCGTCTCTCAGGACATGAATGGGTATCCGCGGGTAGTCCCGGCGGGAACCCGAGAAGTATGGAGGGCGGCTGTCGTGGCCCCTGAACCTGAAGATGTATCCAGCGATGTGGCGGCAGATGCCGCGTTCAGCGCTAGCGACCGCGGCAATGCGCGCATGACACCGGAAGAACGCATCGCTGCCTTGACGGATGGTCTCCACAAGATCCTGGAACAGGCCGTTGAATCTCCGTCGCACTGGCAGGTGCTGCTGGACGGCTCAGCCACGTTATGGCGATACTCGGGCGGCAACGTTGCCCTGCTCATGATGCAGATGGCCCAGCGCGGCACCGAAGAACCCACCCTGGTGGCAGGCTACAAGGAATGGGCTCGCCACGGCCGCACCGTGTCGCGGGGTGAGCATGCACTCTGGGTGATCGCGCCCCGCACGGCCCGGGTCCAGCAGGTGACACTTTCTGACGGTACCCGGCAGCGCGCCGCGGCGGGCGAGCAGTTGCCGGACGGCGCCGTCGACGACGGAAAGAAAACCGTCATCACCGGTTGGCGCGGGCAAGCAGTCTTTGACGTCTCGCAGACGCAGGGGACACCGCTGTTGGTGCTTCGCGGCGGCGCCGCTGGCGTGGATGCAGGTGAGCTGTGGCGATCCCTTGCTGCCGTCGCCGGCAGACACGGGTTCGACGTCGATGTGACGGACGCCCAATACGGGCTGACAAGCGGCTTTACGGACTTCGCCGGACAGCGGGTCCAGGTTGGTGCCTGGCTGGGGCCGGAAGAGCGTACAGCGGTCCTCGCCCACGAGCTTGGGCACGTACTGCTCCACGGACCGGGCGATGAGATCGGCCGGTTCTACGGCAGCAGCGCGGACCACCGAGGGCTGGCTGAAGTCGAGGCTGAATCCGTCGCCTACACGGTGCTCAGGGCCCACGGCATCGACCGCGGCCCGCAGTCCGCCACCTACCTGGCCGGATGGGCTGACGCCGTCATTGATGCAGAGAACGACGCGATGGCCCACGTCGCCGGCAGCAAGCTACCAGGATCCCGTGCGGACATTGCCAAGTCAGTGCTGGGCCGCGTCACCGCTGCCAGCAAGGGAATTCTCGGAATCACCCATCCGCCGGGATTCGGCGGCAAGATCTCCGCAGTAGACGCGGATCCTCGTGTGAACCCCGCAGCGTCGTACATGGGCGTGGAACGGCCCGTGCGGTCTGTTAACGGCCCAGTAGTGGCCGGGCCTTAACGACGGCCGTACCAAATCTGTCCGGCGGGAGAGTCCCGCCGGCATCTGAAAGGAAAAGATCAATGAGCACCAAGATCCCGGTCAGCATCGCGGGCAATCTCGTCGCCGATCCCGAACTGAGCATCGGAGAAACCGGCGTGGCCCACGCAAAGCTTCGTGTCGCCGTCAACCAGCGAATCCAGGGGGCAGACGGCACTTGGCGCGATGGGGAACCCGTCTTCCACAACGTATCGGCGTTTCGCGCGTTGGCAGAAAACGCCGCGACCTCGCTGAAGAAGGGCGACCCGGTCACTGTCGCGGGTGAGCTGGAATTCCGCTCATACGAAAAGGACGGCGAACGCCGCGAAGCCCGCCGCATCGTCGCCGACACAATCGGCCCGGACCTTCGCTTCGGCACCGCGGTCTATCAGCGCTCATCTCACGTGGCAGACGTTGGGCCGTCCGCTCAGGTTCACGGGGGCCCCAAGGCGCCCATTGCGGCAGCGTCTGCTCCGCCGGCATACAACTTGACTTCCAAGAGTCCAGTGGTGGTGCCCCCTTTCGGGAAAGCGGTAGGGACTGAGATGAGTTTCTGAATGGGGTCCGTCAGGCTGAATGACGGGACGAGGTGAAAGCTGACGCGTCAAAAGCCTGTGCTGGGCGGTTTCGACCTCGCGGACGGATTCCAGAGCCGAAATGAGGCGGCGCGCGTTCGTCGGTGAGCTCAGCAGGTAGCTTGTCTCCACCAGCGCGTCGTTCGCATCCTTCGACATCAAAACCGCGGATCCACGATTTGGCTTGGTCTCAACCTCGGTGCGGTCGAGATTGACTCGTTCGATGAGACGGAAAAGGTCGCGGTGAGCCTCGCTCGTGGTTATGGCCATCACTGCCTCCTGGTTGTACGAGACACACCACTAGTACTTGGCCTTTGTGTACGCTCACGGCAACGTCGGCCTCATCACTCGCACAGTCCGTCGCTCATGACAAACGTCGAACAGCTCAGCAAAGCTATGGCCGCCTTTATGCAGGACTGTGAACTCGGACCGCCGAGCCAGAAGAGCGCGATATCGACATCCCTCGCAGACCAAGTGTGCCCATAGTGGGCCGCCGTCGACCGTAGGGCTTCCACCAGCTCCATGTACCGTCCATACCTCCCGGGCGTAGGGGAGAGCGAGAGACCCAGAGTCTCCAGCCCGGTTTGGGCACGCTCGTCGTATACCGCCATTCGTTCGGGGGATGCGGCCAGCAGAAGTGCTGAAGCCAGTGCATCTCCCGTTTTGAAGCCAGGAAGCGGTGAGAGCGCCGCCCGGCCGGCAGAAGCCGCCTTAGGTACTGAAAGTGACACATCAGTGACGGCAGACACGGCCTTCTCCGCAATCGCCCTGACTTCCTCTTCGGGCTTGACCATCAGTTCACGGACCCACGGTGTATCCGCGCGGAGGCGCTTCCAGAACAGCAACGCCCCGATGTCGGCTTTGCCGATGCTGGCCGTCGCGCGGATTCGGTCCGCGACGTCGGCGAGGACCTCGTCGTATGCCCGCGATGTGCCTGACATGTAGGCGGCGTGGCACCTCGAAGTGTCTCCCATGCTTGCAGGTCGCGAACTTGGGGTGCGTCGTTCGGTGCGTTCATGTTTTGAAGATGCCACAGCTTCGCGTGTTCGCTGGCCCGCTCGCGAACGGTGTCGTGTATTGCAGCGTCTCGCCAGCATGGTCTCTCCCGGCACCCGCTTTGATGGCTCGGCCTCGCAGCGCCGGAGCCAGCTTTCTTCCCTTTTGAATCGACAGGTATCGCTGATGCAGTCGGCTTTTCCCGGCGGCCCGATCAGTTTCTGTTGAGGCCGAATTTGCGTGTCATGAGCGCTGCTTTGTAGTGGGACTCGGCCGAGTTCACCTCGGAGGACGGTGTGCTGGGTCCGAAGACGCGGAGGAGGCTGAAAACGAAGTGTCGGGCGTGGTCTGTCTTCGTCCTTGTGCCTTCCCCAGCTGCGCTGGCGTGGGCAAGCTCGCGGAGGGCGACGTTGCCGCCGTGACCGTCACGCGCGTAGACTGCCCACCGGCCAAGGATACGTTCGGCACCGTCGGCCTTGCCGACGTACTGCTTGCCGTTGGTGGAGTCTGTGATGAGGTAAATCCCTTGAACTTCTGACAGGGCAGCGCGCCAGTCGGCGTAGCGGGGATCTTCCACCATGTCGCGTAGTTGGTGGTAGCTGAGCAGCACGCCATCAAACCCAGGGAACTGGACCTTGTCCCGGTCGGCAATCCCCAACACAGGCATGCGCACCGCGCTGGCAGAGGCGGCGCTTCGGTGCCAGATGCGAGGGGTGTCCCATTCGACCACGAGTCGGTCATTGAGGGGCGCGAGGAAGCCAGACGGGCGCAGGTCGAAGAAGCGGCACGACTCGTTGCGGTCTGCGGTCACTTCACCGTGGTTCTCGAAGGTACCCCAGAGACGGGAACGGCGCTGGCCGTCGGCGACGAGGATCACCCAGTATCGGGGAGGGGCCGAGGGGAAGCGACGGGGCGAGATGTCCTGCTCTCTGGTGTAGGCGAGGACTCGCTCCTCGGTCAGGTCCTCCGGCCCGCGCAGCGCTCCGGCGTCGCCCGGCTTAAATGTGTGGCGGATGACGTGTATGTCCTCCGGCCGGACCGTTGGTACATAGTCCGCGCCCATGCCAGTGAGCACATGACCGAGAGTGAGGGCTGCATGGGAGGCCGGTACCCTACGTGTCAGGGTTGGGTGAGGCCAGCAGCTCGTAGCAACTTCGTCTAATTCGTAGGGCGAGAATCAGGAACATCACCAATGTCTATCTCCACGATTTCCCCGGTGCGGGAAGATGGGTCCATG
>NZ_JBWZCH010000036.1:0-2878 GCF_059383435.1 Pseudarthrobacter sp. HLT1-7
ATCCTGGCCTTGAAAATTAGGGGATTGGCCGCCTCCGGTTCCCAGCAAATCCGCTGGTCTCCCCCGTGGCGACTTAGAAAACAATACACCCACCCAACCCCCACCGCAAACCAGCCCCACCCGCGGTCAGAGACCCTGCCACAGAAGGCCGGGGCGCCTCGCCAGCGCGCAAAATATACCCTGCCCCCGAAAACAGAGGGTGTGCCGTGCGTCACCCGCTCCGGACCCCGGGCCGGTTACGATCAGTGGATGTCCCAACCTCGGCGCCCCGGACCCGTACTTCCATATCGGCGTGTATCCGGGCCCGCTGCCGCCGGCCTCTCCGCGGTCGAGGTTGCCTCCCGGGTGGCGAGCGGCCTAGCCAACCAGGTGCCAGACACAACGAGCCGCAGCCTGTGGGAGATCATCCGGGCGAATGTGCTGACACTGTTCAATGCCATTGTGGTCACCAGCTTTACTATCCTGCTGCTGCTGGGCAGCTGGCAGGATGCCCTCTTCGGGCTCGCGGCGGCGGGGAACGCCGTGATCGGTGTCGTGCAGGAATACCGGGCCAAGAAATCCCTTGACCAGCTGGCGGTCATGGATGCCCCGCTGGCCCGGGTACTGCGCGACGGTGACATCCAGGACATCGCTACTGCCGGCGTCGTGCGTGACGACGTGGTGGTGCTGCGGGCCGGAGACCAAGTCACTGCAGACGCCTGGGTCCTCGAAAGCGGCGGACTGGAGGCCGACGAATCACTCCTCACCGGCGAGTCGGACCCGGTGGACAAGGACGCGGGTACCGAGGTCCTCTCCGGCTCGACCATTGTTGCCGGCCGCGGCACAGCACGGGTCATCCGGGTGGGCGCCGAGTCCTTCGCCAGCAAACTCACGGCCGACGCCAAACGCTTTTCCCTTGTGAACTCCGAAATCCGCAACAGCCTCAACCGGATCCTTGGCTGGCTCACCTGGGCGCTGCTGCCGGTCGCACTTATCGTCGCGAACGGCGAGATGCAGGCCCGCGGCGGCTGGGAAGAGGCCTTCACCAGCGGCACCTGGACCTCCGCTTTGGTCGGCGTGATCGCCAGCGTCATCGCCATGGTACCTCTGGGGCTTGTCCTGCTCTCGAGTGTGGCCTTCGCCGTCGGCGCGCTCCGGCTGGCTCGCGGGAAGGTTCTCATTCAGGAGCTGGCAGCGGTCGAAGGCCTCGCGCGGGTCGATGTCCTGTGCCTGGACAAGACCGGGACGCTCACGGAAGGCGGGATCGTCTTCGACGGAGTGCACGAGCTGGCACAGCCTGCGGAACCGGGCTGGGAACGGGCACTCGGCTGGTTCGCGTCAGATCCCGAGGCGAACGCGACGGCGCGCTGTCTCGCCGCGGCCTTTGAGAACGACGGCGGCAGCCCGGCTGTGTCGTCTGTGCCGTTTTCTTCCGCCCGGAAGTGGAGCTCAGTCACCTTCGACGGCGGAAGCGGGGACAGGCACTCCTGGATTCTGGGTGCGCCGGAAATGGTGCTCTCAGGGGACGCCGCCGGGATTTCTGGCAGAACCGGCGCGGGGTCGGCGTCGGAAGAGGTACTGGGCCAGGCCGGAAAACTGGCGGCTTCGGGGCTGCGGACCGTCCTGCTGGCCTATGCCAATTGTGCGGTCCTATCCGGAGACGGGACGACACTGCCGTCCGGGATGAGGCCCGTGGTGGTGCTGACGTTCCGGGAGCAGATCCGGCCCGATGCGCGGCAGACCCTGGCCTACTTCCGTGAGGAGGGCGTTGAGTTGAAGATCATTTCCGGCGACGACCCCCGCACTGTCGCGGCGATTGCGCGGCAGCTGGGACTCGAGGTCCGGGACGGCTACGATGCCCGCACGCTGCCGGAAGAGCCAGGCGCGCTTGAGGATGAGATGGAAAACAATACGGTTTTCGGCAGGGTCAGCCCCGCGCAGAAAAAGGACATGGTGGCAGCTCTACAGCGCCGCGGTCATACCGTGGCAATGACCGGCGACGGAGTCAATGATGCGCTGGCTCTGAAAGTGGCGGATATCGGCATAGCGATGGACTCCGCGGCCGCAGCCACCAAAGCGGTGGCCAGGCTGGTACTGCTGGACGGCCGCTTCGACAAGCTTCCTGGGGTTGTGGCCCAGGGCCGGCAAGTCATCGCCAATGTTGAACGGGTCTCGAACCTCTTCCTGAGTAAAACGGCCTATTCCATCGCGATTGCGACAAGCTTTGGGCTCCTGCAATTGCAGTTTCCGTTCCTCCCGCGCCAACTGTCCTTCATCGATGGGCTGACCATCGGAGTCCCGGCCTTCTTCCTGGCACTCATGCCCAATACCCGGCGCTATCGGCCCGGATTCCTCCGCCGCTCGCTGTCGTTCTCCATACCGGCGGGTCTCATCGTCGCGGGGTCGCTGCTTGGGTTGACTGCCTACACGGGGGCAGCCGGCTTTGGCTCCGGGCCACAAGCGCTGCGGGCAGCATCAGTAATCACGTTGTCGATTGTCGGGCTGTGGATTCTCTCCGTTGTGGCCCGGCCGCTCGATGCAAAGAAGCTGGCACTCGTGATCGCCATGTGCGCAAGCCTGGTGACCCTGCTCAACGTACCGATCGCGCAGGACTTCTTCAACCTGCTCTGGCCGGCGGCGGAGCTGCTGCGGGCCGCGCTTCTTGCAGGAGCCGCCGGGGGCCTAGCGATCGAAGTCCTCGCCTGGATCCATGGCCGCAAGTTCCCCCGCTGACGGTTGCTGGGGGTGTCCGGTGGGGTGGCGGGAATCCGGCGGCGGGTGGTGCGGGGTTTTGGTTTGGGGGTTAAATGCGGGAGAGCCTCCGACCTGGTGGTTGGAGGCTCTCGACCGTTTAATGGTTGTCCGGCGGTGACCTACTCTCCCACACCCTCCCGGGTGC
>NZ_JBWZCH010000037.1:0-1657 GCF_059383435.1 Pseudarthrobacter sp. HLT1-7
CTCCCAGGCTCAGATCCCGCGCTCCACCAAAACCCCCACACCCACAAGGGGTGCACGGGCAGGTTTCGGGCGGTTAGTATCCCCTGTTCACCATGGACGGTTTTTCGCCGGTACGGGAATATCAACCCGTTGTCCATCGACTACGCCTGTCGGCCTCGCCTTAGGTCCCGACTTACCCAGGGCAGATTAGCTTGACCCTGGAACCCTTGATCATTCGGCGGACGGGTTTCTCACCCGTCTTTCGCTACTCATGCCTGCATTCTCACTCGTGTAGGCTCCACCGCTGGTTTACACCGCGACTTCACTGCCCACACGACGCTCCCCTACCACTCCAGACGCCTGAACCAACCCCGCAAAGGGGGCGGCTTGGCTACTATCTGAAATCCACAACTTCGGCGGTGTACTTGAGCCCCGCTACATTGTCGGCGCGGAATCACTTGACCAGTGAGCTATTACGCACTCTTTTAAGGATGGCTGCTTCTAAGCCAACCTCCTGGTTGTCTTCGCAACTCCACATCCTTTCCCACTTAGCACACGCTTAGGGGCCTTAGTTGGTGGTCTGGGCTGTTTCCCTCTCGACTATGAAGCTTATCCCCCACAGTCTCACTGCTGCGCTCTCACTTACCGGCATTCGGAGTTTGGCTGACGTCAGTAACCTTGTAGGGCCCATTAGCCATCCAGTAGCTCTACCTCCGGTAAGAAACACGCAACGCTGCACCTAAATGCATTTCGGGGAGAACCAGCTATCACGAAGTTTGATTGGCCTTTCACCCCTACCCACAGCTCATCCCCTCCATTTTCAACTGAAGTGGGTTCGGTCCTCCACGACGTCTTACCGTCGCTTCAACCTGGCCATGGGTAGATCACTTCGCTTCGGGTCTAGATCACGCCACTGCAACGCCCTGTTCAGACTCGCTTTCGCTACGGCTTCCCCCCACGGGTTAACCTCGCGACGTAACACTAACTCGCAGGCTCATTCTTCAAAAGGCACGCCGTCACCAGAATCAGACTGGCTCCGACGGATTGTAAGCACACGGTTTCAGGTACTGTTTCACTCCCCTCCCGGGGTACTTTTCACCTTTCCCTCACGGTACTGGTCCGCTATCGGTCATTAGGGAGTATTTAGGCTTATCAGGTGGTCCTGACAGATTCACACGGGATTTCTCGGGCCCCGTGCTACTTGGGATACTCTCCAGGCGGTACACAACATTTCGGTTACGGGGCTCACACCCTCTCTGGCCGGCCTTTCAAGACCGTTCACCTATGCCTGCACTACACACCCCACTGTCCCGGCAGAGACAGAACGGACAGTCCCACAACCCCGACCATGCAACGCCCGCCGGCTATCACACATGGAACGGTTTAGCCTGATCCGCGTTCGCTCGCCACTACTGACGGAATCACTGTTGTTTTCTCTTCCTGCGGGTACTGAGATGTTTCACTTCCCCGCGTTCCCCCCACACACCCTATGTGTTCAGATGCGGGTCACCGGGCAGCTCGCGCCCCCGGCGGGGTTTCCCCATTCGGACACCCTGGGATCACAGTCCGGTTATCGACTCCCCCAGGCTTATCGCAGATTCCTACGTCCTTCTTCGGCTCCTAATGCCAAGGCATCCACCGTGTGCTCTTAAAAACTTGACCACAAAAGATCAAAAAA
>NZ_JBWZCH010000038.1:0-1555 GCF_059383435.1 Pseudarthrobacter sp. HLT1-7
CCCTACGTGTCAGGGTTGGGTGAGGCCAGCAGCTCGTAGCAACTTCGTCTAATTCGTAGGGCGAGAATCAGGAACATCACCAATGTCTATCTCCACGATTTCCCCGGTGCGGGAAGATGGGTCCATGAGTAATTCTGGCCCCCGCTCCGGCGGCCCGACCCCTCGTAGGTCTTTCACTCCGGCACAAAAGCTGGCCTATCTGGACGCCTACCAGCGGGCCTGCGACGACGGTACTGGCGGCGGGGCATACCTGCGCGCTGAGGGCCTGTATTCCTCCCAGATCACCGAGTGGCGCAAGCTCCGCGACGCCGGCGTGCTTGAGGGCAAGAAGCCCGGGGAAAAGATTGGCAAGCCAACTGCTGAACAGGCGGAAATCGGGCGTCTACGTCGGCAGCTGGAGGTGAGTGAACGCAAGCTGGCACGGACTGAAGCGGCGTTGTCCATCATGGAAAAAGCACGGCAGCTTTTGGAGGACATCTCCGAAAGCGAGGAGCAGCAGCCCTGGTACAAGAAACCCTGATGGGTGCCTACACCGCCCTCACCCAGGCGGCCATCCCCACCCGGGAGGCAGCCGCCATTGCCGGGCTATCCAGGGCCACAGCGACCCGCAAGCCCCGGACGCCGGCGGCTGAACCCCGCCTCGCACCAGTGCCGGTAAACAAGCTCTCCGCGGCCGAACGCGCCCACATCCTGGCCACCGTGAACTCGGCGCGTTTTGTGGACCTTCCCCCGGTGCAGATCTACGCCCAACTCCTGGATGAAGGCATCTACTTGTGCTCAATCTCCACGTTCTACCGTGTCCTGGAGGAGAACAGTCAGGTCCAGGATCGCCGGCGACAGGCACGCCATCCGCCCCGGGCCATCCCGGAGCTGGTCGCGACCGGGCCCGGACAGGTTTACAGCTGGGACATCACCAAATTAGCTGGCCCGATCAAGGGTAAATACTACGATTGCTACGTCATGATCGACATCTATTCCCGCTACATTGTCGGCGCCTATGTCCATGCGCATGAGTCAGGGGAACTGGCGGTGGAAATGATGAAGGAAATCTTCGGCATCCACGGCATCCCGCAAATCGTCCACGCCGACCGCGGGACCTCCATGACGTCCAAAACGGTCGCTGCGCTGCTCTCAGATCTTGAGGTCACCAAGTCGCATTCGCGGCCCCGCGTAAGCAATGACAACCCCTACTCCGAGGCGTGGTTCAAGACGCTGAAGTTCGCTCCTATATTCCCCCAACGCTTCGGCTCCCTGCCGGATGCAAGGGCCTTCATGCAATCCTTCGTGGACGGGTACAACCACACCCATTGCCACACCGGGATAGGCCTGAATACCCCGGCGGATGTCCACTACGGGTTGGCCTCCGGCAAAGCGAAGGAACGTGCGAAAACCCTGGCCGTTGCACGGGCGAAATACCCCGAGCGATTCACCACAAACAAGGACCCGAAGATCCTCGCCCTGCCCGACACTGCGTGGATTAACAATCCAGCCGAGAGGACCGCAGCAAAAGAAGCCGCCTAACTCCCACTGGCCTCATTCACCTTGACAAATTCCG
>NZ_JBWZCH010000039.1:0-1509 GCF_059383435.1 Pseudarthrobacter sp. HLT1-7
AAGGGGGTGTGTGGTGTAAGTTATCGGCCTATTAGTACCGGTCAGCTTCACGAGTCGTTAGTCCTCGCTTCCACATCCGGCCTATCAACCCAGTGGTCTGGCTGGGGGCCTCTCACACCCGGGGGTGTATGGAAATCTCATCTCGAAGCGAGCTTCCCGCTTAGATGCTTTCAGCGGTTATCCCATCCGAACGTAGCTAATCAGCGGTGCACTTGGCAGTACAACTGACACACCAGAGGTTCGTCCGTCCCGGTCCTCTCGTACTAAGGACAGCCCTTCTCAAATTTCCTGCGCGCGCAGCGGATAGGGACCGAACTGTCTCACGACGTTCTAAACCCAGCTCGCGTACCGCTTTAATGGGCGAACAGCCCAACCCTTGGGACCTACTCCAGCCCCAGGATGCGACGAGCCGACATCGAGGTGCCAAACCATGCCGTCGATATGGACTCTTGGGCAAGATCAGCCTGTTATCCCCGAGGTACCTTTTATCCGTTGAGCGACGGCCATTCCACAATGTACCGCCGGATCACTAGTCCCGACTTTCGTCCCTGCTCGAGATGTCTCTCTCACAGTCAAGCTCCCTTGTGCACTTACACTCGACACCTGATTGCCAACCAGGCTGAGGGAACCTTTGGGCGCCTCCGTTACTTTTTAGGAGGCAACCGCCCCAGTTAAACTACCCATCAGGCACTGTCCCTGACCCGGATTACGGGCCGAAGTTAGATGTCCAAAGTGACCAGAGTGGTATTTCAACGATGACTCCACCCGAACTGGCGTCCGGGTTTCAACGTCTCCCACCTATCCTACACAAGCCACTCCGAACACCAATACCAAACTATAGTAAAGGTCTCGGGGTCTTTCCGTCCTGCTGCGCGTAACGAGCATCTTTACTCGTACTGCAATTTCGCCGAGTTTATGGTTGAGACAGCGGGGAAGTCGTTACTCCATTCGTGCAGGTCGGAACTTACCCGACAAGGAATTTCGCTACCTTAGGATGGTTATAGTTACCACCGCCGTTTACTGGGGCTTGAATTCTCAGCTTCGCCTTGCGGCTAACCGGTCCTCTTAACCTTCCAGCACCGGGCAGGAGTCAGTCCGTATACATCGTCTTGCGACTTCGCACGGACCTGTGTTTTTAGTAAACAGTCGCTTCCCCCTGGTCTCTGCGGCCCCTGCACGCTCCGGACAGCTTGTGTCCATCACGCTGGGGGCCCCCCTTCTCCCGAAGTTACGGGGGCATTTTGCCGAGTTCCTTAACCATAATTCTCTCGATCGCCTTAGTATTCTCTACCTGATCACCTGTGTCGGTTTGGGGTACGGGCGGCTAAAACCTCGCGTCGATGCTTTTCTCGGCAGCATAGGATCACCGAATCCCCCCGTGAAGGGGTCCCATCGGGTCTCAGGCATCATGAACGGCGGATTTGCCTACCGTTCGCCCTACATCCTTAGACCGGGACAACCATCGCCCGGCTCGGCTACCTTCCTGCGTCACACCTGTTAATACGCTTG
>NZ_JBWZCH010000040.1:0-1368 GCF_059383435.1 Pseudarthrobacter sp. HLT1-7
CAGGAACTCGGCTCCGCCGTCGCCGCCGGAGAAATCGCATCCCGGGCCGGGACCATCATCGCCGTGGCCCTGGACCGTGTCCGGCACACCTGCAACGCCGCGGCCGCGGCCCGGATGGAGCACGCCCTGACCCGCACCGCCGCCGAGAACGACCCGGACTTCCTGGTCCGCGTGGCCCGGGGCTGGACCGATGCCCTGGACCAGGACGGCGCCGAACCCTCCGAGGAACTCCTGCGCCAACTCCAGGGCGCCTTCATCCGCAAACCCCGCCACGGCCTCCACCACGTCGAGATCTTCGCGACCACCGAACAATTCGAACACCTCCTCACAGTCATGAACACCGCCACGAACCCCCGCACCGGCGCCACCCAGACATCCTGCGCCCAGCCAGCCGGGACCGGTTCGGGCCCCGGTTCGGATTCCGGCCCCGGTGCGGATTCCGACCCCGGTTCGGATTCCGGCCCCGGTGCGGCTTCGGCAGCAGGTTCGGCTACCGGTTCAGGGCTTGCCGCAGCGGACAGCCGCGCCGCCGCGGTACCGGCAACAGTGTCCGGCGCGGCCGGGCTGTCAACGCCCACGGGTACCTGGGCGTCCGCCGGCGTGGCACCCGCCGCCGGCACCCCGGAGGACGACCCCGGCACGGCGCGCCTGGACCTCCGCTCACGGGCACAGAAGCTCCTCGACGGCCTCATCGGTGCCTGCAAAGTTGCCCTCGCCACCGGCTCACTGCCCGCCGCCGGCGGACTCCGCCCGCAGGTCATGGTCACCATCGACTACCGGGACCTGCTGGCCCGGCTCGCGACCACCGACGGCAACGGCAACGGCAACGGCAACGGCAACGGCAACGCCGACCTGCAAACCACCTCCGCCGGCCCCGGCCCCTACAGTCCCACCTCCCCCGGCCGGCCTACGGAACACACCGCGGAACACACCGGAACCCTGCTCTTCACCGGACCCGTCACCGCCTCCACGGCGCGGAAAATCGCCTGTGACGCGGATATCATCCCGGTCCTGCTCGGCGGGGAAGGCCGGATCCTGGACATCGGGAGAGCCTCGAGAATCTTCCCGCCACACATCCGCAAAGCCATCACCGCCCGCGACCAGGGCTGCGCCTTCCCCGGCTGCACCATCCCCGCCCCCTGGTGCGAAGCCCACCACATCACCTACTGGTCCCGCGGCGGAACCACGAGCACGGAGAACGGCGTACTGCTCTGCTCCCACCACCACCACATCATCCACAAAGAACAATGGACCATCCAGATCCGCACCGGCATCCCCTGGTTCATCCCGCCCCCACACCTTGACCCGGGACAAAAACCCCACCGAAACCACTACTTCCGACCCACAGATCTCAACACATCGGCGTGA
>NZ_JBWZCH010000041.1:0-1198 GCF_059383435.1 Pseudarthrobacter sp. HLT1-7
TGGGCGGTCAGGTCAGGGTCTGATTCCCGTTCCGTTTGATTTTTATGGTTTTGGGCGTGCTGGAGGGGCCTGTTGTCGCTGGTTGGGCGTCGGGTTCCACGTCTCCGCTAGGTTGTGCTGGTCGTTGATGGGGCTGGCCGTCCGGTTTTCAGGCCAGGCGTCGGATTCGTTGTCGGAGGCTGTTTTTCAGTTCGGCGATGGCGGCCAGGAGCGTGGTGATCGTGCCGGTTTCCGGCGCTTTGTCGGGGATCAGGAGCCGGGTCTGCCGGGCGCGGGTGATGAGTTTCCCGGCGGTGGTGAAGAGTCGGTACCGCCAGCGTTTGATGTCCCATCCGCGGGCCTTGTGCCCGGTTGGCAGCGCGGTGAGTTGCAGCCAGGAGACCAGGTTCATGGCCAGGGCGGCGATGCTGGCCCAGGCCTGGTTGGCGTGGAAGTCGAAGAACGGCAGCTTCCCGAGCCCGGTGTTCTTCAGGGTTTTGATCCGGTTCTCGCACCGTCCCCGGGCCCGATGCCGGGCGTCAAGGGTCGGCCCGTGCCAACGCGGTGAGTTCGTCAAAAAAGCCGTGATGCGGTGCCCGTCCGCATCCAGCAAGGTCGGCTGCGCCCCGGGGTGGAGCGGCTCGGCCCGCAGGTACAGGTTTGTCCCCGCCGGGTAGTCGGTGAGCCCGAGGATCTCGGTGGCATTGACGACCCACGCGTCGGCGCGTTCCTCCCCTCCCTGGTCCAGGGCCGGCTGCCAGTACTTTTTGTCGTTGATCCAGCCGACCATGTGGGCCTTCATCACCGGTACCGGGTAGGACACCGTGAACTGCACGCCCAGCGATGAGAGGTGGTGCAGGAATTTCCGGGACGCCCCGGCGCTGTCGGTGCGCACCAGCACCTTCTGGCCGATGAGCTCTCCCTGTTCGTCGTAGAAGTCGTCGGGGAGCTGTTCGATGGCCTGGCTGAACACCTTGATGTGGTCCTCTGCGCTGTTGGCCCCGGCATTGCCCGGACGCATCACTGCGGCCAGGATCTCCCCGGTCCCGTTGCCCGCGCCGTAGTCGACGCTGGCGATGAAAGGAGCGAAGCCATACCCGCCCTTGTAAGTGCCGAGAGCCTGTTCCTTGTCGCTGTGGGACGTCACGAGGGTGGCGTCCAGATCAATGATGAGCGGGTCCAGGGCGGTGGCCTTCAGTGCCGGGTTGCGGTCCCCGGC